>JAITTL010000028.1 GCA_031286985.1 Endomicrobium sp. | reverse complement strand
AAAATGCAAAATCAGTCCGTTCTTGTAACAAACACATACATATCAAAGATTAAAGAATTTAATGAAAAAATTAAATTTTTCAAATTCACAAATAAAACACTATTCGTTAAGGACATTGTTTTGGTAGGTTGATGGAAGATAAATAAAGTGTATGTAGCTTAATCGTAGAAAATATAAAAATTGGGCCGTTCTATTTTTCGTGGCATTCTAAAAAAATTGAAGATTATATAACAGACGATGGAGTAAGGGATCGAAATTGTCAATCCGCTCCTTATTCTTGGTGTATGTCGGATAGTGGTTCCAATTTTAAAATTTAATTCTTTTAAATTCTTAATTTGGGTGTGTTATAAGTTTGGTCATTTCAATTTCTGTGCTTGCTTACTTTTTGCTTTTGTTCTATCTTTTTGTACATTGTCATTTTTTCCATACTTTTCATTCTTGCCATTAACGTTGTGCCTTCAAATTGTGTCCACATAACTAAAATGTCTTTATTTTGATTTGTTATATAATAGGATTATGTTAAAGTTAACCAGTGAAGTGCAGTATCTAAATAGAATTGGGACTAAACGTGCTAGTGCGTTTGCAAAGCTCGGAGTTAGAACTATCGAAGATGCTCTTACTTTTTTCCCTGTTGATTACCATGACAGGACGAAAATTGTTTCTATAAGGGATATTGGTGGACAACTGCAAGGTTGTATATTTGGAAGAGTTGGCAAGTCTTATGAAAAAAAATTCATGCAAGGGCTTTATATTTTAGATATTGAGATATTTGATGATACATCCATGGTGTATATACGTTTCTTCAGAAAAAAAACAGCTTATTCCAATATAGATATTTTTATTTCCATTAAAAAAGATTTTGAGATTGGTACCTTTGCCTATGCATATGGAAAAATGGAAAGCGGAAGTAGATTCATGATTGTAAATGATTATGAAATTGTCAAAAAAGAAAAAGATGAACCTTCGTTGTTTAACAAAATTATCCCAATATATCCAGCAACAGAAGCTCTAAATCAAAAATTTATAAGAAAAACAATAAAAACACTTCTGGAATTTTGTTATGAAGAATATCCGGACGTATCGAAGTTGATACCAAGTTTTAAAAATATTCCCAGACTAGATTATTTGGCTGCAATTAAAACAATTCACTGGCCAAACACTTTAGAAGATGCTGAAAACGCAAGAAGATCTTTTGCTTTACAAGAATTTTTTGTTTTAGAAACAGCCCTTTCTTTATCACGCAATAATGTAAAAAAATGTATAAAAACACAGAAATATGTGGTACGAAAAACACTGCTCTCTGCTTTTAAAAATAATTTAAAATTTGAATTTACAAGAGACCAAAAAAACGCAATAAACGATATTTTTACCGATATGCAAAAAATATATCCAATGAATAGAATGCTCATGGGAGATGTTGGCTCAGGAAAGACAGTGGTTGCGTTGAGTGCAATTTTGCTTGCAGTAGAAAACGGTTATCAGACTATGATTATTGTTCCTACTGAAATTTTGGCAGAACAACATTATTTTACGATATCTAATATGCTTTTGGGACTTTGTGTTGAAATTGGTTTGGTTACTTCCTCTACATTTAAAAAGGAAAAAGAAAGAAAAAGAATATTGGCAGGCTTAGAGGATGGCAATATAAAAATTGCCATAGGGACACATTCGCTGATAGAAGATAGAATAAAATTTAAGAATCTATCATTAATAGTTTTGGATGAACAACACAGATTTGGTGTTATGCAAAAATTTGAGGCTTTGAATAAAGCGCAATCTCCTGACGTTTTAATGATGACAGCAACCCCTATTCCAAGGGCTTTAGCTATGACAGTGTATGGTGAGATGGATAAGACTATAATTGCTCAGTTGCCACCAGGCAGAATTCAAGTGCAGACTTATTGCTCAAGCGAGCAAGTTGCTTACACAAATGCAATAGAGGAGCTAAAAAAAGGGAATCAAGCGTATGTAGTGTATCCCATTATAGAAGAGTCAGATAAACTTGCTTTGAAATCTGCAAAAGAAGAATCAGATAAATTATCACAAACTTGGTTTAAAGATTTTAAAGTGGGGCTTTTACATGGTAAAATGAACTCACTTAAAAAAAATGAGGTGATGCAAAAGTTTAAAAACAAAGAGTTTGATGTTTTAATAACCACAACGGTTATTGAGGTGGGAATAGATGTGCCTGATGCCACAGTCATGATAATACAGCATGCCGAAAGGTTTGGTTTATCAGTGCTTCATCAACTTAGGGGAAGGATTGGAAGAAGTTTTAAGCAATCATATGCACACCTTGTTGTACGTGGGCCAAATGCAGAAATATACAATAAAAGGCTGTCAATTATGGTTTCTACAAATAGCGGTTTTGAAATCGCGCAAGAGGATTTAAAGATGCGAGGGCCAGGTGAATTGATTGGCGTAATTCAACATGGATTTCCGAAATTTAAAGCAGGCGATTTGATAAAAGACTCTGATATTATAGAATTTACAAAAATGATAGCAGCTAAAGTAGTGGATGATGATCCTAATCTTTCCAAAAACGAAAACGCGGTCTTAAAAAAACTTATATATAAACATTTTTCAAACAAAATGAAACTTGTCAGTGTAGGCTAATGTAATGAAAATAGCAGATCTCTTTCCAATTCCAAATTTGAAATTCAAAATCATACATTGCTACTATTAACGGATGTATAATATTCTCCATAAGACTACATTCATTGCACAGACTTCTCTGTTCCTTCTTTTTTCATCCTTTATAAATAAGAAGCTTTGTATACACAGTTTGGAAGTAAGTCCGTTTTTAACAAATTTGATGTTTGTTTTTCTTCAATGCTCCTCACATCTAAAAATTTTAACGAATACGTTTTTGTAGCCTATTTTAATTTGTATAATATCGTGCGAAATTGATTTTGTATTGATTTTATCCTGTCGTATCTTTGATTAGTGTATAATTGGATACCGAGTGTTTTAGTCGGAGTAAAGTAAAATGTTTTTAAATTTATTAGCGTGTGCGATCGTTTTTGGTGTTTTTTATACATTATTGTTTTTATTGATTTACAAAATCAAAATTCTTAGAATAAATTTTGTGATGCTGTTTTTTTTTACTTCGATCGCTTACACCACCATAACGTTATTTTTAAGGAAATACATTGAATTGTAATAATGACATTAAACTCTTATTTTTAAAAGATTTAAAAAAGTATAAAAATAAAGCGCTTGCAAAATATCACGCAAAATATTTTCAGACACAGATGGGTGGGTATGGTGAAGGTGATTTTTTTTGGGGGTTACGGGTACCACAGCAACGTGTTGTGGCTTTGAAGTATTTGGAGGCTATGAAGTTAGATGATGTTGAAGAATTGTTAAAGAATAAAGTTCACGAGGTGCGATTTGCTGCACTTGTTGTCTTAGTTGAAAGATATAGAAGAGCAAGCGATTGGGATAAAATAAATATTGTGAGAATATATTTGCGTAATTCAAACTATATTAATAATTGGGATCTAGTCGATTCGTCAGCAGCGAATATTTTGGGACATTATTGGTATAACAGTTCTTTATCGAATCTCTGGGAATATGCAAAATCGTCAAATCTCTGGAAAGAAAGGACAGCAATGGTTTCTACTCTCTACTTCATAAAACAAAAAAGATTTATTGAAACTTTTCAACTTGCAAAGATGTTTTTGGTGCATAAACATGATTTAATACATAAAGCGTCTGGTTGGATGCTTAGAGAGGTTGGAAAAAAGAGTATGAAATCGCTCATTTCGTTTCTGGATAAATATTCTAAAATGATGCCAAGAACGATGTTGAGGTATTCAATTGAACTGTTGCCTTTGGAGCAGAGAAAATATTATTTACAAAAAGACAGAATAAAGAATAGAGTTTCGTATTTTTCGAATACATAATTTTGATGAACATTACAGGTGGTAAATAGAAAAAAATGATAACAAAAGATTTGATTTTAAGGATTTTTTCAGCCGCAAATATTTTGCGATGGAACGATCATATTCGCCCTTTTGATTTTTTTGAACTGGATAAGCAATCCCACAAAATGATAATTTCTTATATAGTTGCAAAATTTGAGGAAGAAGATGGTAAACCTGTTGATTGGATGAAACTTATTGAGGGTGGAATTTTTGAATTTTTCCAAAGGACAATGCTTACGGACTTGAAACCTGAGATTTTTCGCGAAATAATGTCAAAAAAAGAAAATGAGTTGAATAAATGGGTGATAGAAAACTTAAAAAATGATTTGTTGGCTTTAGATAAAGACTTCAGCAAAAGATATTCTAAATATTTTTTAGATCGTAGTTACGCTGAGCATGAAAGAAGGATTTTAAGTGCGGCACATTGTCTTTCTACAAAATGGGAATTTGGCATAATTTACCCATGGAATGCTATGATTTACGGCATAGAAAGAACAAAACAAGAAATAGAAGAAAGTATTGCTGCTTTTGATGATCTATCTGGTATAAGAAAATTGGTCATAAACAGAAGATATTATGGGTTTTTAGATTTATGTGGACAGCTTAGATTTCAACAAAGATGGGCACAAGCTTTTAGAATACCAAAGACAACTGTACTTGGGCATATGTTTACGGTTGCGATTTTTGCGTACTTATTATCTGTGGAAATGAATACTTCAGAAAAAAGAAGGTATAATAATTTTTATTCTTCACTGTTTCATGATATTCCTGAAGTTTTGACAAAAGATATTATTAAACCCGTAAAATATTCAATATCGGGTCTTGATGACGTAATAAAGCAATACGAAAAAAAGCAAGTTGATGAAAGAATACTTCCTTTGATACCTATGTGTTGGCACAAAGAAATGCAATATTTCACAGAAAATGAATTTTCAGATAGAATTGTAGAAAATGGTACTATAAAAATAGTTGATAATGCACAAAAATTTGATGATAATAGATACAATGCTGTTGATGGAACTTTAGTTGAAATATGCGATAAAATGTGTGCTTATATCGAAGTTTCAATGGCATTGGAACATGGGATAAGGTCTTCAATTTTAATTGAATCCAAACAGGCGCTGTATGACAGATACACAGACATAAAAAAGAATGGCCTGAATTTTAAACAACTATTTGATTATTTTAGCTAATCGAACCTTTTATGAAGGACTACAAAATATCTATATCTTTCAAAAACAAGACATGATGGCAAAAACTTACATAAACTAAAAGAATGCTGGAGAGGGGATTTGAACCCCTACCACCCTTTCGGGGACAGGCTTCTGAGACCTGCGTGTCTGCCGTTCCACCACCCCAGCTTTGTCGCACAAGAGTAAAAGCACACCCTTTGGCATAGTACTATAAATGGGTGCAATACTCCAAATTTATTAATCGATATTATTCAAAATTTGTTTTTCTAGTTCAATATTTTTAATGCAACCATTTATTTAAGCGCTTTTCTTTTTTTAGCATATATTATAGAATCTAAACCTCAGTTTGTGGAGAGAAAATTATGGATGGTTTTGTTGAGTTTAAAAACGTTTCTGTGTTACGCGGCAATAGAAAAATTTTAGATAATATTGATCTTAGTATAAACTCCAGTGAAAATGTTGCGATAATAGGGCCAAATGGTTCGGGAAAGTCTACGTTTATCAAGCTTGTAACAGGAAAAATTTATCCGTCATATACCGGTGATGATACGGTTTGCAAACTGTTTGGGCATATGCGGTGGAATATACGCAAGCTACGCAACATGCTTGGAATAGTAACAAACGAATTAGAGCATGATTTTCAAGGTGATATAACTGGGTTGGAAACTGTTTTATCGGGATTTTTTTCTAGTATTGGGATAGCCAATAATCATATAGTCACAAAAGAGATGATTCAGAAAGCTGAAGATATGATTAAATTTTTGGATGTGTCGTTTTTAAAAGATAAGAAAATAGAGATTATGTCATCTGGTGAAGTGAGACGATTTTTAATTGCAAGAGCGCTTGTAAATAATCCCCAAGTTTTAGTTTTAGATGAACCATCAAACAGTTTAGATATTGCCTCGTTTATAAAATTTCACAATACAATGAGAAAAATTGCAATTTCTGGGACAAAGATAGTACTTGTGACGCATTTAGTGTCTGATATTATTCCAGAAATAAGTAGATTTATTTTTTTTAAGAACGGTAAAATTTTTGCCGATGGAGAGCGTAATGAAGTTTTTAACAATGAAAAATTTTCTTCTCTTTTTGACATAAAAGTCAATCTGAAAGAAAACAATGGTTTGTGTAGCATTACACCCAGTTAAAATAATACTAACCGAATACAACAAAAATTATCATACAGGGGTTGTATTGGAACTAGAAGGTCAGTTATACGATGAAAAAATGGATAAAATTGGTTGTTTTGTCTTTAGGTTTTTTAGGTTTTATTGCAATGTTGGTGTTTCTTCACAATCAGTTGAAAAACTTAAACTATGTTGATGTTATAAATGCACTGAAATCTATACCTGTATTTAAAATTATATTAGCGCTCTTTTTAGCTTTCTTATACTATTTGATTTTAGGTGGATATGACATTATTGCATTTAAATATATCGGTTCTAATGTGTTACTGCGGACCAAAGATATTTTATTTACCTGTTTTATAAGTAACGTTTTAGCCAATAATGCTGGGTGTTCCATGCTTTTTGGTGGGTCGATGCGTTACAGATTTTACTCGGCATATAATATTTCATTAATCTATGTTACAAAAGTTCTTCTTTTTTCCTCAGCCACAATTTGGTTAGGCCTTTTAGCGATAGGTGGGCCCATTCTTACTTTTGCTCCTGTTTCTCTTAAAGGAATACTTAATTTAAATTTTTCTACGAGGGTAATAGGGGTATTTTCTCTTGTTGTTTTGGTGTCATATATTTTTTTAGGCATACTACGTTCAAAACCTGTTAAAATATTTAAGTGGACTATAGTTTTCCCAAATATCAAAATAATTGTTGCGCAAATTTTGTTGGCTATATGTGACTGGATTATTGCATCACTTACTCTTTATGTTCTTATGCCAACAGGGTACATATCTTATTTCGTTTTGCTTAAAGTTTTTCTTGTGACACAGTTTGCCGTAATTATAAGCCAAATGCCAGGGGGGATGGGGGTTTTTGAAGGTTTTATTGTGTTGTTGCTTCCAAATTCTGCAAATAACCCTGAGGTGATAGGAGCTCTTCTTGCTTATAGAGTAATATTTTATCTATTTCCACTTTTGATAGGATTGATTCTTTTGGGTTCTTTCGAGATCGTTACGTTTACAAAAAAAGTCGAAAACAAAATAAGAATTTTTGGAAAAACAGTATCTTCAGTTATTGTGCAAGTTATTTCTTTATCATCATTTCTTGCAGGAATGATTGCAATATTTTCAACATCTACACCATTTAATGCAACTCAATTAAAATTTGTTGTGAATTTACTGCCTGTGTGGTTTGCTGAACTATCACATTTTTTGCTAAGTATTACGGCAGTAGCACTGCTTTTTATTTCAAGGGCTTTACAATTAAGGATTAAAAGTGCATGGAATATAGCTTGTGTCTTAATTGGTTTTACGATTGTTTTTGTGGTCATTGTTGGAGAGTCGTATTTGGTCTTATCATGTTTTGTGGTGTTATTTACAGTGCTTATGTTTTCAAGAAGATATTTTTACAGAGATATATCAATACTGAGTACAGCTTTTAGCACGTGGTGGATCAGTTCTGTAGGTGGTGTTTTTGTAATTTCAGGTTGGATAGGTTTTTTTATAAATAGGCAAGATATTGCTTTATGGACACATGGAGGTATATTTCTAAAAAATGTTTTAGACACAACAGATGCTGCAAGATTCCTAAGAGCAAGTTTAGGCATGAGCATTATAATTTTTATAGTTATTTTAGAGCAAATATCAAGAAATTGTTTTAAGAAAGCAGTTTCATTTACTAAAGAAGATATAAAAAAGATAGCTTATTCGTCAGATCATGTATATGCTTTAGATGCTCTTGCGCCAGGGAAAAGTCATATTGTAAATGATGAAAAAGACGCATTTATTATGTATGCCAAGTATAAAGATAATTTAATTGTTTTAGGGGATCCTGTTGGCAGATACGCGCACAAAAATGAACTTTTATGGAAATTCAAAGAAATTGCGGACAAAGCATCTAAAAAATCTGTCTTTGTGGGAATAGATAGCAAATACTTACAAATTTATAACGATATTGGATTTGATACTTTCAATATAGGTCAGGAAGCAAAAATTTTGTTAAGGGCTTTTGATAAAAAGGCTGATGATTTTAAATATTTTTGCAATTTAGAAAAAGAAATTGAAGATGCTGGCTTTCAATATAAGATATGTAAAGCTGAACAATTTGAAAAATATAGAAAAGTATTTGCAGATATAAATGCGCAATGGGAGACGAATACAAACTATGTTGAGAAAAATTTCATACCAGGAAAGTATGATAGTTCTTATATGAAAAATATGGATTTTGGAATTTTAGAAAAATTTGGAAAGATTTACGCTTTTTCTATACTAGAGAAAACTAACAATAATTATGAGATGTCTTCAGGAATTGTAAGATATCTAAGATGTAGTAGTGATATTTTTACGTATATAATATTTAAAAATATTTTATTGGCTAAAAAAAGTGGATATAAGTGGTTCAATATGGGGTTAGCTTATTTTTCAGAAATTGACAACGCAGGCGATGCTGCAAAATATTTTGCAAAAATGTTTATGTTTTCAGAAATATTTGATTACGATCTTACAATTTTAAGAAATTTTAAAGATAAATTTTGTCCGATGTGGCGTAATAAGTATATAGCGATAGACCGAAATCAACACATTGTTACGTTTATTAAGAATTTCACAGCTTTTATCTCCCCAGCAAAGACGGTTGCAAATAGATACTTTTTGAAACGGTTTTTTCAAAAATGACGGCATGGGATATCTTTTATAATAATGTTTCTCAAAATTACATTGTTAGATCAAAAGATAAAATTGTGCTGGCAGTGTCTGGTGGCGTGGATTCCATATGTATGTTGCATCTATTTTGGCGTTTAGGAAAAAAAATCAATATTGATCTTTTAGTAACAAATTTTAATCATAAATTAAGGAAAGAATCTTTCAAGGAAGCAAAACTTGTTAAGGATTTTTCAGATAAACTTGGTATAGTGTGTCTGCTTGAAACGATTGATGTAAAAGAATATTCTCAAAAAGAATCGGTTTCAATCGAAACAGCTGGAAGAAAGTTAAGATACTTAATTCTTGAAAAGATAGCACAAAAGAATAAATGCAATAAGATTGCAACTGCGCATAATGCAAATGATAATGCAGAAACGGTATTTATGTGGCTTTTAAGGGGAAGTGGTGATTGCATAGGAATACCTGGTATAAGAAAGACCAAAAAAAATCTAGATGTGATTCGTCCCTTGTTGCCAGTAAAAAGGGAGCTAATTGAAGCGTATGTTAAAAAACACAATCTCCCATTTTGCAATGATCAATCTAATTTTTTAAATATATATACGCGAAATAAAATCCGCAATTTGCTTATGCCTATTTGTACAGAAATTAACCCCATGGCGATAGAACATATCTATTCATTAAGTTGCATACGGACTAGAGAAGATACGTATTTGCAACATATTGTTAATAAATGTTTGAAAAAATGCGTTGAGATAAAAAAAGATAAAGTTTTGCTTGATTTAGCAGTGTTTTTACGATATAATGAGGCGGTTAGATTTAGAATCATAAAAAACATATTTCCTCACAAAAAATACAATTCGCACATTAACTTGATAATGCGTAAAATTTTGTCAGCAGATAGGTCTGTTTACAGTTTATCTGCGGATTGGTTTTTTGAGATAAAGGCAGATAAGGCGTGTTTTGTTAAGAGATCAACAAGAAATTAAAGAAAAATCGATAAATAAATGTTATGACAGCGACACGTTTTGCTTTGTGATAAAGTACAAACGAAGCGTGTTGTCAAGCGTGTTTGTGGTAGGTTTGTAGGGATTACGTCGTGTGGAAAATCAAAGGAGTTTGTTAAATGAACAAAAAAAATCCGTGGTTTGCGCTTTTTTGGATAGCGCTTTTGCTCGTTGCTTTGTTGCTCATTAATTCTATGTTGCGGGTAGGGCAGGAAGTAAAGCTTGAATATTCGCAATTCAAGCAGTATACAAGAAATGGTAATATGGTAAAAGTTTCGGTTGCCAAAGATTTAATAAAAGGACAGTTTAGGGATAGCGATGGAGTTTTAAAAAATTTTAGAACAATTCCAATGGAAGATCATAATCTTATAAAAGATATGGAGGACAATAAGGTTCTTGAATTTTCTGCAATGGGCAAAGGATGGGTGGGCCCTTTACTTTTTAACTGGGGTCCTATGCTCCTTCTGATTGCGTTTTGGTTTTGGATGATGCGTAGTACGATGGGTGGAAGCAAGCAGGCTATGTCTTTTGGCAAAACAAAGGCAAAACTTGCCAAGACCAGTGTAATCAAAAAAGTTACTTTCAAAGATGTTGCAGGTTGTGACGAAGCGAAAGAAGAACTGCAAGAAATAATAGAATTTTTGAAAGATCCGGCCAAATTTCAAAAACTTGGTGGAAAAATCCCTAAGGGTTTGTTGCTTTTTGGATCTCCTGGTACAGGAAAAACTTTGTTGGCGAGAGCTGTGGCTGGAGAAGCGGATGTTCCGTTTTTCTCTTCAAGTGGTTCAGAATTTGTTGAGATGTTTGTAGGGGTAGGTGCGTCAAGAGTAAGAGATTTGTTTGAACAGGGTAGAAAAGCTTCCCCATGTTTGTTGTTTATAGATGAAATAGATGCTGTAGGAAGACATAGATTTGCTGGTATTGGTGGAGGCCACGATGAAAGAGAGCAGACATTAAATCAGCTTCTTGTTGAAATGGATGGTTTTGATACTAGAGAAGGTGTGATTTTAATAGCAGCCACAAACAGGCCTGATGTGTTAGATCCGGCTCTTTTGAGGCCAGGAAGATTTGACAGACAAGTCGTTGTTTCTGCGCCTGCTTTAAAGGACAGGGAAGAAATACTTCTTGTGCATTCAAAAAAAATAAAACTTGATAAAGATGTAGATTTAAAAATTATTGCCAGAAGAACTCCTGGATTTGTAGGTGCAGATCTTGCAAATCTCGTAAATGAAGCAGCTCTTTTGGCGGCAAGAAATTGCCAAAAAAGTGTTAATATTAAAAATATGGAGGAAGCAATAGACCGGATCATTGCTGGACCGCAAAAAAAATCTCGTTTAATGTCAGATAGCGAAAAAAGGATTGTTGCTTATCATGAAGCGGGACATGCACTTATTGCAAAATTATTGCCGTCCGCGGATCCTGTGTATAAAGTTTCCATAGTTCCACGCGGTTTTTCTTTAGGACAGACGTTGCAACTACCTGAAAAAGATAAATATTTAACTTCAAAAACTGATCTTTTGGATAGACTTGTGATATTGCTTGGAGGGAGGGTTGCGGAAGAATTAGTGTTTTTCGAGGTTAATACTGGCGACAGTGATGATATTTCTAAGGCTACGGAAATTGCTGTGCGAATGGTTTCGGAATTTGGGATGAGTGATGAAATAGGTCCTATGGCTTTACGAAGACCAAACGAAGAAGTTTTTTTGGGAAGAGATATTTCATCCAGAAGGTCAAGATATTCTGAGGAAACCTCAAAAATTATAGATAAAGAGGTTAAGAGCATTATAAGTGATGCTAGAAATAGAGCCTTGAAACTTCTTAAGGAAAATATGGCTAGGTTAATTAAAATTGCAGATTATCTTTTGGAAAGAGAAAGTTTAAGTGGAGAAGATATAGACAAAATTATAAAAGAGGAAAGTGTAGTTCCTGAGTGTGAAGAGTCTATTGCTTTGGAAGAAAAGAAAAAAATTGTTGTTGAAAAAGAAGTTACGAATGCAGAAGTTGTTGATGCAAAAGTGTAAAATGAAAACATTTAATTTTGATAAGAAAAAAGCACAACAAGCTGTAAAGCTTTTGCTTGAATCTTTTGGCGAAGATTTAAATAGAGAGGGGATTAAACGTACACCTGAGCGTGTTGCAGAATTTTATAAAGAGATGTTATCTGGCAACAGTGTTGATCCTTTAAAATTTATTCATACGCAATATGCTACAGAAAATCCTGAAGAAATAATTTTGGTTAAGGATATCTTTTTTTATTCTTTGTGTGAGCATCATTTGCTCCCTTTTTTTGGTAAGGTTCATGTGGCATATATTCCTCAAAGAAATAAAATAGTGGGTATATCAAAACTTGTAAGACTTGTTGGTATCTTTGCAAGCAGGTTACAGCTTCAAGAAAGGTTTACGAAACAAATAGCAGATACGATGATGCAGTCTTTAAAGTCTCAAGGCGCCATGGTTGTTGTTGAGGCAGAACATTTGTGTATGACCATGCGTGGTGTCAAAAAACCTGGTTCTAAAATGATTACTTCCACTATGCGTGGTATATTTTTAAAGGATATAAGGACACGGTCGGAAGCGATGTTGTTGTTGAAAGAGTAGTTATTTGGTCAATGAGCTGCTCATGATATGGTTGCGATACTTTTGATATTAATGGTTGTTTGAGAATATCTTGTTTGATGTGTTATTTTAGAAGTTTGTGTGGTGTACCATGATTGTAAGAAATGTAGTTGTTAATAATTTGGATGATGCTTTGAAACTTGTAAAAAATACAGGTTGTAGTGTTAGGGTCTACGATTCGCTTGCAAAAAGGGGTATTATAGAATCAATAATTATTGAAAAATTGGATAATAGGGCAATTAACATCTTAAAACAGGAAGTTATTTCGGTTGGTGCTGGTGCTGCTGTAAATGAAAATATTGTTAGGTTTAAGCGAGGTCTTTCTGATGTAGTTTTGTTTGCTACTCTAAATCAAATCGAGAAATTGATAAAAAAGATCAGTTTGCAGCCGTTTGGTTTACGGGAAGTTGCTTCAAAATTAGGTGATGTGGTAAATAAAGCGGCCAAAAAAAAGTTTTTCAAATATAGACAAAAATCACTCAATTTATCAAATCCGGTTGTTATGGGCATTATAAATATGGATCCAAATTCGTTCTCAGGTGATGGATGCACGGATCCACAAAAAGCTCTTAGACAAGCTGTTGCATTTGAAGAGTTTGGTGCTAAGATTATAGACATAGGTGCAGAATCTTCAAGGCCAGGGTCTAGGTTCATAGATGCAAAAACAGAAATAAAGAGGCTTATTCCAGCCATTAAAAAAATTAAAAAAAATGTTAGTATTCCAATTTCAGTGGATACTTATAAATATGAAACGGCTAAAATTGCTCTTTCAGAAGGTGCAGATATAGTAAACGATATTTTTGCCTTAAGGAAAGGCAAAGAAAAAATGGCCAAGTGTGTTGTAGATGCAAAAGCTGGGCTAATACTTATGCATATGAAAGGGATGCCAAAAGATATGCAAATATGTCCAAAATATAAAAATTGCGTATCAGAAGTATATGGATTTCTTGATAAACAGAAAAAATATGCAATGAGTTTTGGTGTAGAGGATGATTATATTGCGGTTGATCCAGGACCTGGATTTGGAAAAACCGTAGAACACAATGTTGAATTAATAAAAAATATGCATATTTTCTCAACGTTGGGCGTGGTTGTTGGTGCGGTATCCAGGAAAAAATTTGTAAAATTGGTTGCGGGTGATGATAAAACAGCTTTTGTTACAGCAAATTTTCTTACAGCGTTTTGTGGGGCCGATATCATAAGAACCCACGATGTAAAAGAAACGGTGAATGTTTTAAAAATAATTGAATTTTTTCGAAAAGTGTAAAAGGAAAAGATGTTTCACATTATAATTAATGTTTTAGACATTCTTGTACTTGCGGTGATATTTTATGGAATTATTGTTATTATAAAAGGGACAAAAACAATACAAATTGTTGCAGGTATACTGTTTATTTTGGTTCTTACAGTAATTGCTGATGTGTTGCATCTTAAGACTTTATCATGGATTTTAGGAAAATTTTGGCTTGCGGCTGTGATTATATTTGCTGTTATATTTCAAGCAGAAATTCGCAATGTTTTAGCTCGGATTGGGCAACTTTGGGGGTCAAAGGGTCAAATAAAAAATTCTTATGTAACAGAAATTGTTGAAGCTGTTGAAAATTTGAGTGCATCTATGGTGGGTGGGCTTATAGCCATAGAAAACGAAGTAGGTTTGAAAAATTTTACGGAGACAGGAATAGTTTTAAATGCAAATATTTCAAAAGAGTTATTGCTTTCGATTTTTAAAAATAAGTCAGCCCCATTACATGATGGTGCGGTAATAGTGTTCAACGAAAAAATTTCAGCAGCAGGTTGTTTGCTTCCACTAAGTCATGATACCGATGTAAAGATATTTGGAACAAGGCATAGAGCTGCTCTTGGTTTAAGTGAAGTAACAGATGCGGTAGTAATTGTTGTTTCAGAGGAAACAGGTCAAATATCTGTTGCATATAAAGGTAAATTGCACGGTAAAATGTCAATTTCAGAATTTAAAGATGTAATGGATACAAACGGTAAAATTTGGGACTAAAAAATGAAAAAAATATCTTTCAAAAAAATCCGCAAAAATTGGCAACTCAAATTGCTCGCTTTGGCACTTGCGCTTGTCGTTTGGGTGTATGCACATAAAGTGTGTGGAATATAACATAAAATGAAATTATTTGGGACAGATGGTATAAGAGGAAATTCTTCCATATTTCCGTTTGATGATTTTACACTTGCAGTTATAGGTAAGTCTATAGCTGAAAGTTTTGATCCCCAAAGGCAAATTCTCATAATATGCGATACTAGAAGATCGAGAAAAAGAATACAAAAAGAGTTAGCAAAAGGGATTATAAGTGCCGGTGTAACGCCCGTTTTTGGTGGCATTGTGCCAACGCCAGCGGCTTCTTTGCTTGTACAAAGTGGCAAATACTCAGCTGCAATAGTGATATCTGCAAGCCATAACCCATACATTGATAACGGAATTAAGATTTTTGATTCAAAAGGACTAAAACTTAGTGATTCAATAGAGATGAGAATAGAAAAAAAAATCAAGAAAAATCTTAGTTTGAAAGCTATTATTACAGATAACAATGTACTTATAAAAAAAGATTCTGCCGTTTTAAAATTTTACGAAAACTTCATTATAAAAAAATTTGCAGGATATAATCTTAAAGGGAAAACGGTGGTCATAGACTGTGCTAATGGTGCATCGTATAAATCTGCCCCTTATATCCTAAGAAAGATTGGTGCAAAAGTCATTGCTTTAAATGCTAATCCTGATGGCAAAAACATAAATTTAAATTGTGGTGCGTTGCATCCTGAATATGCTTCAAAGATAGTGAAAGAACACAAAGCTTTTTGTGGATTTGCTTTTGATGGTGATGCTGATAGATTGATATGTATTGATGAAAATGGGACAATAAGAGACGGTGATTATTTTCTTGCTGCAATGGCAATTTGGTTAAAGAGCAAAAATAAACTTAAGAACGATGTGCTGATTACTACCGTAATGGCCAATGTTGGGCTTTTGAAGGCTATGAAAAGGGAGAATATAAGGGTAGTGTCTACAAAAGTTGGTGATAGGTATGTTATTGAAAATATCACTAAATATAAATCATCATTTGGAGGAGAACAATCAGGACATTTTATATTTAGCGATATTTTAACTACTGGGGATGGAATATTAAGTGCGGTTATGTTGCTTTCAGCTTTGTGCGATACAAATAAGACTATGTCTGAATTTATGAACGTAATGGATAAATTACCACAGGTACTGATCAATAAAAAAGTTGTCGAAAAAATACCTATTGAAAAGCTTTCAAAATCGCAAAAAATGATTAAAAATTATGAAAAATCACTTAATGGGTATGGGCGTGTACTCGTAAGATATTCTGGGACTGAAAATCTTTTAAGAATTATGATTGAAGGCAGAGATATAAAAAAAATTAGTGTTATAGCGAAAAATATAGCAAATACTATTGAAGAAGAGATAGAATCGATTAAACGGTGTTTTGCTGTAAAAAACTTTATTTCACCACTTTCAGAATAAATATAACGGAAGATATAATTTAATTAATAATGTTGGAGCACTAATAATGATAAATCTTGGTGTAAATATAGACCATATAGCTACGATAAGGCAGGCAAGGAAAGAAGATTTTCCATCGTTGATTGGGGCTGTTGCAGTGTGTGAAAGAGCTGGTGCAAATGGCATAACTGTACATTTAAGAGAAGATAGGAGGCATATTCAAACGGACGATGTCTATAATTTAAGGAAGTTTGCTAAAACAAAACTAAATCTTGAGATGGCTGCAAGTGAAGAAATTGTTAAAATTGCCTTGGATATAAGACCGAACTCCGTATGTATAGTTCCTGAAAAAAGGCAAGAGCTTACAACTGAGGGCGGGCTTGATGTTAAGATAAATAAAAGAAATCTTGCAAATGTTGTTGAAAAACTTAAAAAATCTGGGATTATGGTCAGCGTATTTATAGAAGCCGATGTTGGTCAGGTTTTATTATGTAGTCAGATAGGTGCTGATGCGATAGAACTTCATTGTGGAAAATATGCTAAATTTTTCAAGGAAAATGGCGAAAATTCTCGTGAATTTAAAACAGAAATGGAAAAAATTTTAGAAGCATCAAGAGCTGCATTAGAAAGTAATCTTTTATTGAATGCTGGACATGGATTGGATTACAATAATTTGGAGAAGATTTGTAAAATCACGGGGATGAACGAATTCAATATAGGTTTTTCAATAATTGCCAGAGCTATATTTACAGGGCTTGAAAGAGCGGTTGTGGACATGAAAGAACTTATTGATAGGAGTTGTTAGGATATGTGTGGAATTGTTGGATATGTAGGTAAAAGGAATGCTGTCAGTACAGTATTTGATGGGTTAAAAAAACTTGAATATAGAGGATATGATTCCGCAGGTGTGGCTGCCATTGTTGGTGAAAAACTGCACATAAGAAGAAGCGTTGGAAAGCTTTGTAATCTAAAAGAAGTTCTTGAAAGAAATCCTATAAGTGCAAGTGTTTGCATAGGACATACCCGTTGGGCTACGCACGGTAAGCCTTCCGAAGAAAATGCTCATCCCCATACAGATTTAACAAAAAGTATTGTCATTGTTCACAATGGTATAATAGAGAATTATGCACAGATAAAAGATGAGCTTCAAAGAGAAGGAACACAATTTAGATCAGAAACTGATACAGAAGTAATAGCACATCTTATAAAAAAATATTACCATAATGACTTGTTTAGTGCTGTTCAAAAAACTTTGAACATGGTGAAGGGTTCTTATGCGCTTGGAGTAGGATGTAAATATGAACCATATAAAATAGTGTGTGCAAGACAGGATGCTCCTTTGGTCGTAGGTGTTGGCAAAGGTGAGAATTTCATTGCATCAGATGTCACTGCACTTCTTTCATATACACGTGATATGATTTTTCTTGAAAATTGTGATATTGCAGAAATTACCGCTGATGAAATAGTTATAAAAGATATTAAAGGTAATATAAAAAAAAGGGAAATAAAAAATATACAGTGGGATGCTATTCAAGCTGAAAAAGACGGGTATAAACATTTCATGTTAAAAGAAATATTTGAACAACCTCGTACAATTGAAGATACTTTTAGAGGAAGAATTTATCCGGATGAGGAAAGAGTATATATTGAAGAAGTCAAGTTCAATGAAAAGGATATTAAAAATATCTCCAAGATTCATATTGTAGCGTGTGGTACGTCTTATCATTGCGGACTTATATCTAAATTTTATTTTGAAAAGTTTGCCAAAATAGCAACTGATGTTGACATTGCTTCTGAATTCAGGTACAGGGACCCACTCATAAATGAAAAAACTTTGGTTATTGCCATCTCACAATCCGGTGAGACAGCTGATACCCTAGCAGCTTTAAGACTTGCCAAAAAGAAAGGGTGTAAGACTCTTACTGTATGTAATGTTGTGGATTCGACCATGAGTCGAGAATCTATGCATGTAATTTATACACATTGTGGTCCTGAAATTGGAGTTGCTTCCACGAAAGCCTTTACTGGCCAACTTACGGCACTTTATATTCTTGCCTTAGATTTGGCGTGCAAAAGAGGGACTTTTTCAAGTGTGGAGCTAAAAAAATACTTGAAAGAGTTATGGGAAATTCCACTAAAACTTGACGAATTCCTAAAAAATACAGATTGTATTCAGAGTATCGCAAAAGCTTTTGAACATAAAAAGGATTTCTTGTACTTGGGTAGGCATATAAATTATCCTGTGGCGTTAGAAGGTGCACTAAAACTTAAAGAAATTTCTTATATACACGCTGAGGGCTATGCAGCGGGAGAAATGAAACACGGACCTATAGCCTTAATTGATGAAGATATGCCCGTAATTGCGATAGTTACTGAGAGTGAAGTATATGATAAAATGATTTCGAATATAGAGGAAATAAAAGCTAGAGGCGGTACACTTATAATTGTAACGAATATATATGACGAGAGAATTAGACAAAAAAGTGATCATGTAATATGCGTGCCTAAAACGAACGAATTTATATCGCCCCTTATGAATGTGATTCCGTTGCAACTCTTGGCTTATCATATTGCTGTTCTTCTTGATTGTGATGTAGATCAGCCAAGAAATTTGGCTAAGTCCGTTACCGTAGAATAATTTTTATGTTACCGGTGTAGTGCATTTATGTGATTATGTTGGTATGGAAGAGGTTTGTAAAATGAAAGTAGGTATAGACATCGAAAAAATTGAAAGATTTAATAAATATGTGAAAGATGAAGAATACCTGAAACGTATTTTTACAAAAGAAGAATTATTGTACTCCATGAGTAAAAAGAATATAGCACAACATTTGGCGGTGCGTTTTGCTGCAAAGGAAGCTGCTTGGAAAGCTCTAAGTTCTAAGAATAAAAAGCTTATTATTACAGACATATCAGTCAAAAATAATAAGGATGGGAAACCACAAATATATATTAAAAATAAAAAATGTAACAAAATAGATATATCTTTGTCACATGCGGATAAATACGTTGCAGCTGTCGCAATAGCATTCTAAAATTATGAAAAGGCAAGATATTGAAAAATTTGTTTCAAAATTGAAGCGAAAGCCTAATGGTCACAAATATGATTATGGGCATATTTTGGTGATAGCAGGTTCAAAAATAATGCCAGGAGCAGGTGTGTTGTGCTGTTTAGGAGCACTTCGTTCAGGGGCTGGGCTTGTAACGTATGCTGTTGAGGAGGATTTTTTTAATCAAGTGTGTACAATTTCAAAACCTGAAATAATGTTTTTTGTATATAAAACTGCATACGATGTTACTGATTTTATAAAATCCAGAAAAATTTCGTCAATTGTAATAGGTCCTGGATTAAAAATGGATAAAGATGTATTACGTAAGTTTATTAAGCAAATTTTTAATTTGATAGATATCCCAATTATTTTAGATGCTTCTGGACTTTCTTGCTTTAACGGTGTTGTAGATGAATTGAAGAATACAAGGGCTAAATGTATAATAACACCACACTTAGGCGAATTTTCTAAACTTTTGAACGTTTCGCCAAACACAATAAAAAATAACAGAGAAGAAATAATGACAAATTTTACAAAAGATGGTTCGTTTATTTGTGTTTTAAAAGGGAATAATACTCTCGTATCTTCCGGTAATAAAATGTATAAAAATAGTACGGGTACCCCTGCTATGGCAACTGCAGGTAGCGGTGACGTGTTAAGTGGAGTAATAGCTTCTTTTTCGAGTATTACGGATGATCTTTTTGAAGCTGCAAAATTTGCGGTATTTGTTCATGGGCTTGCTGGAGAAATTGCTGAAAAAGATAGAGGACAAATTGGCGTTGTTGCAAGTGATATTGCAGAGAATACTTGTTATGCAATTAAGCAAATGATGAATACAAGTATTTCATCGTCTTACTTGAATTCTGATTAACAAACAATCAACGTCGGAGATTATAAAATGGCTTTTGAGCAAGAAGTTGTGTTGATGCGAAGGTATATTCATAAAAATCCAGAACTTGGCGGAAATGAGTATAACACAGCAAAATTTATTGAATCAAAACTCAAAGAATTTAAAATTAACTATAAACGTTTAGGTAACACTGGGGTAATAGGAACTATTATAGGGTTAAAATCGGGAAAAACAATAGCATTAAGAGCAGATATGGATGCTTTGCCGATAAATGAGTGTAATAATGTAGGGTATAAGTCTAGAAAAGATGGAATTATGCATGCTTGTGGTCACGATGCCCATATGGCAATAATGCTTGGAGCAGCAAAATTGTTGCAACAAAAACAGAATGAATTAGGTGGTAATATCAGATTTATTTTTCAGCCTGGTGAAGAAATTTCAGATGGTGCAAAAGAGATGATTAAAAAAAATGCTTTAAAAAATCCAGCTGTAGATTTTATTTTAGGGACCCATGTTAGTCCATGGTTAAAATCAGGGAAAATAGGTTTGAAATTTGGGGCAATGATGGCAGCGGTCGATGAATTAAAAATAGAAATTATCGGTGAGATAGCTCATGGTGCATATCCACATTGCGGTAAAGACGCCTTGGTTGCAGCTTCTGCATTTATCAGCATGGTTCAATGCATTGTTTCAAGAGAAACTGATCCTTTAGAGCCTGCTGTTGTAACATTTGGTAAAATTGAAGGAGGGGATGCATTTAATGTAATTTGCAAAAAGGTAACACTAGGTGGTACGGTAAGAACTTTTAATGAAAAAACGCGAAGCTTAATAAAGACAAGTATTTTAAAGAAACTTAAAGGAATAGAAGCATCTTATGGTGTTAAATGTGTTGCTTATTATAATGATATAGGAAGTCCATTGGTTAATACCCCATGGATTACAGAAGCTTGCGTTAGAACAGCAAAAGAGTTTTATGGCAAAGACAATGTTGAAATATTGGAAAAACCATCTATGGGTGGAGAGGATTTTTCAGAATATTTGCGTATTGTACCAGGTAATTTTATCTATATAGGAACATCGAAAGATAAACATACTTCATACCCTTGGCATCATGGTAAATTTAATGTTGATGAAACCACCTTACCAAAAGCTGCAAGGTACATAACATACGCTGTTTGTGAGTTATTGAAAAATAACTAAAATTTTGCATGAAAAATATGGGCAGGGCTATTTTTTATATCTGAACATTTGTGCCTACAACGATCAAAATCAGTGTATTTTACTCTGTTTTGGCACTTTTGATATCTGTGTTCCCCTGAAAGATTTTTTTACACGCTAGAAGACTCTGTAACTTCAATTTCAAAAATCCCAGTTTTTTTGTCCATTTTATCGTTTTGATCACTAACCGTTATGTAATTATCCGTTAGGGCTTTGCCTTTTCCTATTTTCACAGCTTTTCTTTTTAGTCCAATATTTTGATTTAGGAAGTTTATTCTTTTGATAGAATTTATTTCGGATAAATCTTTGGATCTATTTTTTGTTTCGCTTGATGGGACTTTTTGATCAAACATAGAAGCTTTCGTCCCTTGCCTATCTGAATATCTAAAAATATGTAATCTGGCAAATGGAATTTGTTTTACAAATTGGCAAGTTTCCCTGTGATGTTCCTTAGTTTCTCCAGGAAACCCTGTAATAATATCTGTAGTGAGAGCCAAATAAGGTAACGCATGTATTAGCCTGATTATTTTTTTTTCAAATATTTTTGTCCCATATTTTCTATTCATGCGTTTTAAAACCACGTCGCTACCGGATTGTAATGGAATATGTAAATGGTTACATATTTTATCTGTATTTGCTTTCATAAGTTCTATTAAGTTATTATCAACTTCATTTAATTCAATGGATGATATACGTATTCTAAAATTTAAAGGAATTTTTACTATTTCACTAACAAGATTTGAGAGACCTCCTTGGTATTTGCCTATATGTATTCCTGTAAGAACTATTTCATAATAGCCATTTTTTACAAGGGTTTCGATTTCTGAAAGAACCTCGTTTTTTTGTTTACTCCACAATATATTTCTTACGTATGGAACAACACAATAACTACAAAAATTATTACAACCGTCCTGTATTTTTAGGAACGCTCTTGAGCGATTATCAAAATTTGTCACGGTTTGTGTCTTAGTGTTACTAAACAGATTAGTTTTATCAGTAATTATTTCTATATTTGGAAAAAGGTTGGCAATGTTGGTGTTTTTTGCAAGGCATCCTGTGAGTATTATTTTTGGTCTATTTGTAAGTTTTGAAGTTTTTCTTAAAAAATATTCGCATTCTTTATCAGCTTCTGCTGTTACAGTGCAAGAATTGAAGATAACAACATCAGCTTCTTCTGGTTTGTGCACACATCTAAATTTATCGTTTTTGAATTTATCGGAAATAAGTTGTGATTCATATTGATTTACTTTACATCCAAAGGTATATATATAATACTTTTTCATTCTAAATTAGAGCCTTATTATGAGTTTTGATTCTGACGGATTGATTTTTGAAAATTTAAAAGTAAAATACTTGCAGCAATAGCAGCTGTTTCTATTCTCAAGATGTTGTTTCCAAGGGTTATTGTATGAATACCAAGGGATTTAGCAAACTCTACTTCTTCATTTTCAAAACCGCCTTCTGGGCCTATAAAAACATTTGCTCCAGTAGACGTTGATTCCACTGGTAAATTATTTAAAATATTTTCATGTTCACTTTCCCATGGCAGTATATTGATGAACTTTTTATTGACTATAGCGTTTTTACATGCGGTTTTAAAATCCAAAGGACTGTTTATTTTCATAATATCATTTCTCTGGCACTGAGAACTTGCGGCAATAGATATTTTTTCATATCTGGCGGCTTTGTTTTTTGAAAAATTTACGTTTATGCTTCTTTTAGTAAATATTGGTACGATTTCAGAAACGCCTATTTCGGCGCATTTTTCTATAAGCCACTCAAATCTATGGCTTTTTGGTGTTGAGATATAAAGATTTATAACGAAATCAGGTGTTTTATGGAAAGAAGACAAAATATTTCCAACAATTTCATTTTTACTTATTGAAGTAATTTTTGCTTCATAAGAATTGCCAATACCGTCAAAAATCATTATCTCGTCATTAGTTTTAAAACGACGTACGTCCGATAAGTAATGCGCTTGCTCTCCACTAATGGTAAAAATTTTGTTTGTGATATCTTCTGGTTTCACGTAAAAATGTGGCATACAGGCGTATTCTATATAATTATTTAAAGAATATCTATCTGATGGAATGGTATTTAAAATTAATTTGACAAAAATGCTAAATCCCTGTACAATAATCCGACATGAAAAGGATAATAGGGTTGTTTGGTAAGGTTGTGCGTGGTCTTTATGATTGGATTTTGCATTTTGGTAAAACAAAATATTCGAATTACGCGTTATTTGTTTTGTCTTTTTTAGGGAGTTCAGTTTCACCTATACCGCCAGGAATATTGTTGGTTCCAATAGTTCTTGCTGATCCAAATAAATGGTGGAAAAGAGCGTTGGTGTGCACTTTGGGATCTATTTGTGGTGCGTTTTTGGGATACGCAATAGGAAAGTTTTTCTATGAAACAGTTGGGATAGCAATAGTTAACTTTTATAATGTCCACAATGTTGTTGCAATGATAGGTGAGAAATATACAAATAATGCTTTTTTGTGTATTTTTTTGGGAGCTATTACCCCAATTCCTTACAAGATAGTTACAATTACTGCAGGAATGTTTAATATTCCGCTACATGTTTTAATTTGTGTATCTATTCTTGGCAGAGGTGGTCGTTTTTTTGTTGTTTCAGCAGCCTTAAAATTGTTCGGGAAGGAAATACAGAGCTTGAAAGGTGAAAGATCAAGAATTGTACCCGTGGTATTTTTAATTTTGCTGATAGTGGTTATTTTAGTATTTAAGTATCTTAAGCGTTGATATTGAAAATTAGAGATATAATTATTTTGAGAAATGTGTCTAGAGTTTAATGTTTCGACAGTTAAAATTAATAATAATAATGAAAATGGGGTAGTGGTGAGGTTGGCTGTAGAGTGGTGGAATGTAAGTTTTAGTATTTGGGTTTCTAAATGTTGTGGACTAAATTCATAGGGAGATTACATTGAAAAGCAGATTTATTTTTGCAGTGTTGTTGGCAGTTTTTTGTGTGCAGGTGGTATTATATGCAGAATCCGGAGAGAATGAGAACGCAAGGGAACAGATTATTAGCGACATTAGTGATAATAGTGATTTAGTTGCAAGATATACCAACGGAGATAATACCATAAATATTCCTCCTATAATGTACACCGGATCCCATTTTTACGTTGATAAGGATATACGTGCGCACTATAATCCCGGCAATTGTGGTATACATGCACTTATGAAGTTTTCTAGGACTTTGTATATTTTAGGTCGTAGTGATTTTGATTTATCAAAGATTGAAACTGATAAAGTTAGGAAAATAATAGCTGATAGATTTCCCGGCGAAAATCTTTGGGACGATTGTGCGTGGATTGGGCCTGAACAGATCGTATCGATTTTGTGGACACCTGGGGTGTTGGAAGAATTGGGACCTAACAAATGTTTAGATCCTTATTATGATCTTAAGATTGTGTTTTCGGACGAAGAAGATTTTCAGATTAGATACGATAATGTGTTAATCAATAGAGAATTTTTAGGACGAGGATTTGAAAAAAATAAGAAAAAAGTAATTGGTATTAATGATGATTGTTTTATCGATAGAAATCTAAAAAATTATCTAGAGAGCAACAGCTCGGCATGCGAAGAAAAGTTTTATGAAGTTTATGGAGGAAAAGGATATGTGTATTTGATGATGAAATACAGTGTCGCTCATGAAGGAGAGGCTGTGTTGAAGCATCACGATGAACGTGCCAAACGTAGGAAAGAACTAGAAGCTGAAATGGCTGACCTTGAAAAACAAATTGATAAAGTGACGGATCCAAATTTTGGAGACGATGAGGCAACAATAGCTGCGAAAATAATCCTTGCAGGAGGTGAACTAATAGAATCCGTGGAAAGTGAACATTCGAAATTGAAATCAAAGGAATCAAAAATTGAAGAGACGTCATTAAAATATGCATCAAATAAAACGCGTGAGTGGGAATCAAAATTAAGAAAATTAGAAGTGGCGTTTCATAATAAAAAATATGGAACACTGCCGGATACCGGTTTTAACGATTTGGTAAAAAAGGTTTTGGATGATGTTAGTAGAGGTAATCAAGATGGAATATGTTGTTTTGATGAGGAAATGAAAAAAGCGTTAGAAAGTGAACGTGTATGTGAAAGATATGAGGCCATAAGGAAGGAAACTGCTCTCAATGGTATAAGGTTATGTGTATTCTTTCAAGAACAGCAAAAAACGGTGCAGTCTCTCAGTGATAATATAAAGAGGTGTTTATTCTTTCAAGAACAGCAAAAAATGAATGGTTGCAGCGAATTAGTTAGATGTTACAAAGAATTAGGTAAGTTAATTGAATCATTTTATAGCAATGATTACCCTATAAGATCAGCTGAAATTGACAGATATAAAATTAGAAAATCACAAGCTACGTCATTGATAGCAGACGAAGAAGAAATGGAAATAAAGGGTTTAGTTGCGTATTTATTTGCGAAAAGAGAAATAGATGAAGTGGATGGTAGAATAAAAAAGATAGATGAAATGATTAATGTTACTAGCGAACCAGAAGGCTCAGAAATTTTGTTAAATAAATGTATCACAAAATTTTTAAATAACAGTAGAAGAGAACTTAAAAAAGAAAAAGATATACTTGAAAATATACAGAAAAATATACAGAATATGTTAATTGAAGAGAGTACAGGAGTAGGACAAGTAGAGCAAAAATTAGAAGCTATAGTAGGACAAGTAGAGCAAAAATTAGAAGCTATGTTAGAAGGTAAAGAAAAAGAAAAAGAAAAAGAAATACCGATGGATTCGTCTATTATGAGAGTAGTTGAAATACAAAAAAAAATGAGCGAAATTAGTGCTGGGATTGCTGCTGGACAAAAAGGTACAGAACAAGACAAAAAATTGAAAACTGAAAAAGAAAAATTGGAGAAAGAACAAGAACAACTAATAAAAAAATTATTAGAAACACCAGCCTCAGAAGAAATAGAAATATTGTCGAAAAAAACAATAGAACTAAGGCAACGACTAGCATTATTAGCAGAAGAAGAAGGAGAAGGAGCAGTAGTACCATCACCAGCATTAGCAAAGAAAGCAGCAGCAGCAGAAGAAGAGGTAGCAGCACTAACAGACCGAGGTGATGGAAATGGAAATGTACAAGCACCAGCAGCGCTAGCAGGAGTAGGAGCAGGAAATGAAGCATCAGCAGCAGCGAGAACTGCAGAAGAAGCAGCAGCGAGAACTGCAGAA
>JAITTL010000013.1 GCA_031286985.1 Endomicrobium sp. | reverse complement strand
TTCCTTTTCCATCATCTTGAACTGCTGGTGGTACTATTGGTCCATCACCTTTTCCTTTTCCATCATCTTGAACTGCTGGTGGTACTATTGGTCCATCACCTTTTCCTTTTCCATCACCTTTTCCTGCTCCATCACCTTTTCCTTTTCCATCACCTTTTCCTTTTCCATCATCTTGAACTGCTGGTGGTACTATTGGTCCATCACCTTTTCCTTTTCCATCACCTTTTCCTGCTCCATCACCTTTTCCTTTTCCATCACCTTTCCCTTTTCCATCACCTTCTGGTACTCTTAGTCCATCACCTTTTCCTTTTCCATCACCTTCTTCATCTTCATATTCATATCCATATTCATCTTCGCTAGTGCTGTTATATTCACTATCTTCATCTTCATATCCATCTTCACCTTTAATCAAACAATCAGGACCATTAAATTTGAAATCGTCTCTAAAATAGCTCAATCCTTCCTTTTGGAAGCTTTTCCAAAACGCTATCTTGCCTTTATCTTCGTCAGTACTGCCAGAAATATCTCTAATTCTATATTCCAAATACTTACCATCAGAACTCCTTCTCTTACTTTTAGCAATATCATCTTTAGCCGCCAAAAAAACTTCTTTGCCTTTTCTTAAACCATTGATTCTTATAGGGGCTCCTAATGCTTCATCTATTTTCCTACATATCACTGCGTCCTCTTTATGTGTTACGCGATAACCGCGAACCGTCACACCATCCGCACCAACGGAATAGCCGATATAATTAAGGGACCACCCACTTCTCGACAAACAAACCCCAATCATACACACAAGACATAAAACCACAAAAAATCTAATCTTCCTGCTTACTAACCCCACAATCGTTCCCATTAACTGCCTCCTATTTTTTTCTAATTTATTTTTTGCAAACCAACAAACCTCCCCCTCTCTGCACATCCACCCTCAATCCGATCCCCTAATAATCCTGAAGCCCGATTATACAAACCCTTAACTTAAATGTCAAGCCGTTAATTAGTTACAAATTTAATTATACACAATAACACAACAACACAACAAACTACTTGTCTCCGTTGTACGGAACTAAGTGAGCTGTCCATCCTCCTGTTTTTGAGCATAAATAAGCATCAATTGGATTATCTTCATCACTATTAGTATCAGTTAGCATCTGATTGCAACTTTTTTCCTTTTGTCGCGTAACTATATTTTTTGGCAGATTTAATTTTTGAACAAACGTATTTTTTGTCGAATGTTTAACTATTTTTGGTACACCAGTAAAAGCGCCTTCCTTTTTTGGAAACATTGACCCTTCAACATTATAAGGTGAAGCCGCTGAGTAAACTGTAATCTGTAAAGGTTGAATTCTCAACAATCTTGCAAATAAAGATCCTCCATTCTTTGTTTTTTGTCGAAGTACAACTCTAATTTTTTGCGCACTAAACTTACTTCCTTCAACAAACCAAGAATATTTGTTTTTTTTGTATTTACTTTTTTGTAGAGAATGTAAATGCCTACCATGATTCAGATATATGCAATCGTTAATTATGGAGTAATATTGTATTCCCTTGGCGTTACGTTTTAATCCTAAGTTAGGCTCAGGTTTTGCAGGAAACAGGGAAACATCATAATTGCAGTTAATCTTTTTTGAACCCATGTCATGATAATATGAAAAATAATTCTTTATCGCTTCTTCTTGTATCGTTTGCAATATCTCAATTATTTGTCTTTTTTTTTCCACACCATCACTTTGCTTATTCCTCAAGTAACCGTGTTTTACATCGGATAAGAAATTTTCCTGTATAGGATTCATCGTTGCTGGAAAACCACCTACAATGTCTGTTGAATACGATACCTCTTGTGTTTTCTCAATGTTCATTCCAAGCGACAAAATCAATCCCATAAAATAATTGATTTCTCCTAAAAAATTTAGGACTCTTGCTTTATAAGTTGCTAAAGAAACAGCTATATTATCTGCTTCATTTTGCATTGTAATTCTACTTCTTATCAACTGTGCTATATTCAACATAGCAACTAAGCTAACGATGGATATACTTATAAAAATCAAAAAATAATATAACGTTTGCCCTCTATTATTCTTCAAATTTTTTTGCCTCTGGAAAAGCCTTATAATAATATTTTTCATCTGGAGAGGCTACCATTCTATTTCTTGCCGCCTGGTACCTTCTATTAAACAATAGCCTGGCTGAATAATATATTTTAACCGTTTCTTTAGTCACAACTTGGCCAGAATAGTCCCTTGCATGTTTTCTACCTTTCCAAATATTTACAGATTTATTTTTTTGCTTTAAAGAATCGTTCATTTCATCGAGAATATTTTCGCCGATTCCATCAGACTTTTTAAAATATTTTACAACACTTTTTTTGTTGGAAAGCGTAAAAAACATAAGATCAAAATTGGTTGCAGTACAAGAAAAAAATGCAAGATAATTTTTTATCTTGTTTTTTGCTTCGGCAGAACGTTTGCCCATTTTGGTAACAGCTGCTGAACGTGCTGCAACAAATGCAGCCTCATTTGCAAGCATACCATCAACAACAATTTTACAAATTTTTATAAACAATAGCACAATAACTGTAATAAACATAACAACCACCAGTGCTTCGACAAGAGATTGGCCTTTATTATCAAATATGTATTGTCTCATTTGACATAATTTTCTTGATATTTTGACTTTTTTATCCTAGCGTTTATTTCTAATACAGCAAAAATTTTTTTATATTTTGATACCCAAAATTTTTTATAAATCCAAACAACGCCGAATCCTACAATAAACAACACCGTTAATACAAGCAAAAACTCTACTAAATTTTGTCCTTTGTTTGTCTTCATAATCATACCAGTAGTAATTTTGTGGTAACAAAAATGAGTATGTTTGTTTTCTTTTCAACATCACACTTGTGGCGAAATAATATTCCTAAAATTGGAATACTTTTTAAAAAAGGAACACCTTTTACGATTGTTTCTTTTGTAGTCTCGATAAGCCCGGCTAAAACAACTGTTTCCCCATTTTTTATTTGTAGATTTGAAAAAGCATGCCTTTTTGATATTCCGGGACATTTATCGGCACCCAAAACAGACCTATCTATTCTTGAAAGCTCCGTGTCAATAACAATATCAATTTTATCGTGCTTTATAATCGTCGGGGTGATCTCCATGATTATTCCATATTTTTTCCACTTTGTATGAAATTTTTTGACTCTAGTCCCCGTTGCAACCGGGATTTCTCCACCGACCATAAAACTAGCTCTCGTACCAGATTTTGTAACAAGTTTAGGCTTTGATAAAATTTTTGCAATTCCGTTCTCTTCCAAAGCTTTAAGAGTCGCAGTAAATTTTGTTGTCCTACGAAAAGCACCGGATTCAATAATGGAAGGGATGTTTGATTCTTCTACAGAAAAAATAGAAGGTAACTCAGATCCAAAATCCTTGATTTTGTTTTCATTTACCTCAATAATTTCAACTTCAATTTCAACCATTGGTTCCGATTGGTACAATCGTGATGATGCATGCACAATGGACACTAAAGAAACCAAAAATTGACTAATGATTATAATTATCTTTTTCATTTATCGTTTTTATTAAGGAAGATTCAACAAGACTGAGATATAACTTTAATCACTAAAAAGTATTTGGCCGATTATCCGAATCAACAATGTCATGATTAAGCATATCACAATTCTAAAGGCCATATACTTGCAATTTGTTGCAAATGAGAAACTTTTTGAGATTACTTCTCTATAAATTGGGATCCAAACATCATCTTAAAAAGGCTGGACTTTTATGCAATGAGAAAGGCTATTATTTTTATAGTTTGAATCTAAAACGCATTGATTATATTTTGTCATCAGAGCAATAGTCTACTTTCATTTCTGTCTTTTATAAAACGGTTTCGTAACCACCTTTATTTTCCTTCTATTATCGCGAACCATAATTTCTAGTCCATTTAAATTAACATTAGCATCAATCAAAGCCATTCCTATTGATTTCTTTAATGTTGGAGAGAACGAACCGCTTGTTACATAACCAATCTTTTTACCGTTTGCGAAAACTTCGTTTGAATTTCTTGCGATACCAGACATACACTCAAAGACTATCATTTTTTTTAATGGAGCGTCTCTCAAAGGCAGTAGATTGGTCTTACCCATAAAATCGCTGCTCCAGTTTATTACTTGTTGAAATCCCGCATCAATAGGATTAATATTTTCATTGATTTCATGCCCATGTAAGGGCATACAAGCTTCAAGCCGTAACGTATCACGGCAACCAAGTCCACATGGTTTTACTGAAAAATCCATAAGTTGTTGCCAAAGATCAACCGCATGTTTTTTTGATATAAAAATCTCGAATCCATCTTCACCTGTATAGCCTGTTCTAGCAATTCTACAAAAACTAGCATTTATATCTTTAAGTTTTAATTTTGACACTGTAAAGTACCGCATATCTTCAAACTTAATTTCTGAAATATTGAGCAACACTTTATCAGCCTTGGGGCCCTGTACGGCAATCATACAAATATCATCACTTATACTTTTTATTTCGACCCCTTCAATTTTATGTTTATTCAACCAATCAAAGTCTTTTTTCAAATTCCCTGCATTTACGACAACCATATACTCATCGTTAAGTCTATAAACTATAACATCGTCCTTTACACCACCATCTTCATTTAAAAACATTGAATATTTAGCCCTTTTGTCTGGCAGTCCTAAGATATTGCCAAGCGTCATCCAATTTAAAAACTTTTCAGCATCAATACCTGTAATTATCAAAGTTCCCATATGAGATATGTCAAACACACCGACGTTTGTTCTCACGGCGTTGTGTTCATCAATAACAGACGTGTACTGTACAGGCATTTCCCAACCACAAAATTCCATAAATTTTGCTCCAAGCTTTTCATGCTCACTAAATAAAAAGAGCTTTTTCATTTTACTTTTTTCCTTGTTATCTCTGTACACATTCCAAACGCGTCCTCGTAAGCATTAAACAAACTTTCACCAAATGACGGATGAAACATAGTTTCTCTAGACAGCTTTATTCCATTTTTTAGGATTTGTGAAGCAGTGTTTACAAGTTCATCACAATGCGCACCTATAATCCAAAAAGCTAACGGTCGTTTTGTTACTTTATCTACAGCGCATTTTACAAAACCCAAACGTTCATTTTCAATAAAAGCCCTGCTACTTGCTGTGAGCGAGAATTTTCCAAATATTATATCTTTATAGTTTAAAAAATTTGACACTTTCACTGAAGAACTTTGTGGCATAGCAAAAACAACTTGAGGGACAACAGAGTTATCGATCTTTATAGAATTTCCTTTAACTCCATTCTCTGCAGCTATGGCTCCTTCATTTTGCGCAGTATATGCAAGCAAGGTTTTCCCTGCAATATCACCAACAGCATATATGTTACTTGTGCTTGTTTGACAAAATTCATCTGTTTCTATAAAACCATTTTTAGTTATTTTAATATTAGCTTTTTCCAAGTTTAAATCACCTTTTGGTGTTCGCCCTGTAGCTATCAATACTTTTTCATATTTATCCATGTTATCAAGATTATCAAGTGCGTTTGTACATTCTGTAAGAACTTCAACATCTTGCCTTAATAAATTTTTTTTTATTTCTTCGGATATTTCATTATCTTCATTTGGTAGCAATTTGTTTTCTCGTTCAGCCAAAGTTATATGGCAACCAAATCCAGCAAATATTGTGGCCATTTCAATACCTATAACGCCACCACCAATTATAAGCATATTTTTCGGAATCTTTTGCAAATTTAAAACATCTGTAGAATCAATTATCTTAACCCTATCAAATTCGAGATTTTTAATGATTAACGGGTCCGTACCAACAGCAATAATGATTTTATCTGCAAAAATATTTGTGCTGTTGCCATCATTTAGCACCCTAAGAGTATTTTTATCCTTAAACGAAGCAGCTCCACTTACAACGGTAACATCATGCGATTTTAATACTAAATCCATTCCTTTTCTTATACTGGATATATTTTTATCTTTTTTCGCAACTATATCCGCAAAAACAATAGGCTCTAAAAACGTCTTAAACCCATATTCATAAGATTTTTGAATTTTTTGCTTCATTTTTAACGCTTGCCATAAAAATTTTGTTGGAATACAACCACAGTTCAAACAGGTACCACCCATAAATGATTTTTCTATCAATACGACTCTTGCTCCAAACTGTGAAGATCTCACAGCTGCCGTAAATCCACCAGGCCCTGAACCTATAACAGCGATATCATATTTATCTGAATTCATTTTATCCCTTTTTTATTGTAAATCATTTTCATATCCACACATCAAAAAAAATACTAGAAGCCCATGAACTCAAAGGAAACTAGTATCGTTAATTTAAAACAACTATATTACAACCAAAACCGCTATCTTGGAAATATCTCTAAAATTTCAGATACTGCAGCTTCAGGTTTTAAACACCTACTACTTTTATCTCTTCTTGATTTTAATTCTACGTTCCCGTTTATAAGATTCTTTTCCCCGATTGTTATTCTGTACGGACTACCTACCAAATCCGCATCTTTAAATTTGACACCTGCTCTTTCATCCCTATCATCAATCAGAACATCTAACCCTTTTCTAGACAACTCTTCACATACCTTATCCGTTACATTTTTAATTCTTAAGTCAGCATAATCTATCGGAACAATTGTCACTTCAAACGGAGCAATACTCTCTGGCCATATTATACCATCTTCATCATGTGACTGTTCTATTGTTGCTGCAAGTATTCTGGTAACTCCTATACCATAACATCCCATGACAATGGGTTTTTCTTTGCCGTTTGAATCAAGATATACAGCATTCATTGATTTTGAATATTTAGTGCCAAGTTTAAAAGTATGCCCTATTTCTATACCTCTTGAAAACCTTAATTTTTCTTGTTTACATCTAGGACAAACATCGTCATGCTTGATTCTTCTTATATCAGCAACTAAATCAACATTATAATCCCTTCTATAGTTTACATTTTTTATGTGGTAGTCTTTTTTATTTGCGCCAACGACCGCATTTGGTATATCAACAACTGATAAATCAGCCACAATTTTTATGTTTTTAAGACCAAATGGCCCCATAAAACCTACTGGAGCACCTGTAATAGAAACAACTATTTGCCCATCAGCAAGCGCTAAATCGCTCACATTAAGCAATAACTTAAGTTTTACTTCATTTACTTCGTGATCACCCCTCACTAGAACAGCAATAGGGTTTCCATCCGCTATATAAACCATTGTCTTTATGAATTTATCTGGTGACAAACTTAAAAATTTTGCAACATCATCTACACTACCAATATTCGGCGTGAACACCTCTGTCATAGAAAGAAATTCCTCTTTCAATTGTTCAATCTTTAAACTTTCAGCCTTTTGGCTATTTGCGCTATATCCACATTTGCACCAAACTATATCTTCTTCCCCAGAGTTTGCAAGAACCATAAATTCATGTGAAAAAGACCCACCTATTGCCCCTGAAGCCGCCTCAACAGCACAAAATTTAAATCCGCACCTTCTGCATATATTTATGTAAGCGTCAAACATTATCTTGTAATATTTATCCAAATCTCCTTCGTCTACATGAAAAGAATAAGCATCTTTCATTAAAAACTCTCTTGAACGCATTACCCCAAAACGCGGACGAATTTCATCCCTAAACTTAATCCCAAATTGATATAACATAATTGGGAGTTGTTTATACGATCTAATATTTTTTCTTATTAAATCTACTATGGCTTCTTCCGCTGTAGGAGCAAGACAAAATTCAGCATCTTTCCTATCTTTTAACCTAAAAAGTTCCTTCCCGTAAACACTCCATCTTCCCGTTTCCAGCCACAACTCCTTTGGAAAAATCAAAGGAAGCACCATCTCTTGCCCGCCAACAGCATTCAGCTCTTGCCTTATTATATTTTCAATCTTTCTCAAAGCTTTTAGGCCTAAAGGCAAAATCTCGTAAAACCCAGATGCAAGTTTACGAATCATCCCGGACCTTACCATAAGTTTTGCAGAAACTATGTCAGCATCAGATGGAGCTTCTTTTAACGTTGGAATCAACAATTTGGAAAAAAGCATACAACCTTCTTAAACCAAAATTCAAGACTCAAAGAATAGTCAAAATTATCTTGAAATTTTTATTATTTTAAACTTTGCTTTACCAGCAGGCAACTCGACAGTAACTGTTTCACCTGCTTTATGCCCCAACAGCCCCTGCACAAGAGGAGATTGAACCGATATTTTATTTGCTGAAGGATCTGCTTCTTCCAAATCAACAATCTTGTACCTGTAATTATCACCATCTTCATCTTGTATTACCATTGTAACACCTATAAAAATTTTATTTGGATCAATATCTTGTTCTTCAATAATTCTTGCGCATGATATTTTTGAATCAAGCTCAACTATCCTACGCATAAGATTAGTAAGAGTTTCTTTTGCAGCATGAAATTCTGCGTTTTCTTTGAAGTCACCAAGCTCTCTCGCTCTTGCAATCTCATCTTGAATTAGCGGTTTTCTTTTTTGAAGTTCTTCCAATTCTTTGATAAGCTTTTCTCTACCATCTCTTGTCAAATAAATTTCTGCCATCTATCACTCCTGCGATCCTTGATAACTTCTTATCATAGAAATCAATCTGGGAATCCATTCATCTGGGTTGACTTTATCTACGATTTTACCATCTTTAAACAATACTCCAACATCCTTTCCACCAGCTATTCCAAAATCAGCATCCTTAGCCTCTCCAGGTCCATTTACAATACAGCCCATAATGGCTACCTTTACAGGTTTAGAGAGTCTTTTCAAACCTTTCATACCAGAGGTTTTCTTTTCAAATTCTGAAACTATTTTTATTAAATCAACCTGACATCTTGCGCATGTAGGGCACGAAACAATATCTATACCAAAACTGCGAAACCCCATGGACTGCAAAAGAGAACGAGCCAATTTAACCTCTTCCACTGGATTTGCCGTAAGGGAAGCTCTTACTGTATCCCCAATTCCATTGTACAGCATTATTCCTAACCCAGCCGCAGATTTTACCGACCCACTAAAAATTGGCCCCGCTTCCGTGATTCCCAAATGTAGGGGATAATTTCTTTTTGAGGCAAAAATTTCATACGCTCGCACTGTTGCATAAATGTTCGAAGATTTTAAAGAAACAACTACATTATCAAAGTCATTCTTTTCCAAAATTTCTACATGCTCCATTACTACGTTTACTAAAGCTTTGGCACGCAACAAATCACTCTTGGATCTATGAATTTTTTTTAAAGATCCGGCATTTACACCAATTCGTATAGGAACATGAGCTCTTTTCGCTTCTCTTACTAAGATTTCAACTTTATCTTTTGAGCCAATATTTCCTGGATTAATTCTTAATTTATCAACACCTTGTTTGATTGCCTCAAGAGCTATTCTATAGTCAAAATGAATATCTGCCACTAAAGGGATTTTTATACTTTTTTTTATTTTCTTGATGTTACACACAGATTCTAGATCTGGAAAAGAGACGCGCACTATCTCGCAACCAGCCTCTTCAAGTTGCTTTATCTGCACTATAGTGCTTTTCAGATCTCTTGAATTTGTATTTGTCATAGACTGTACCGCAATAGGAGCTCCACCACCTATCGTAACATTGCCTATGCTTATTTTTTTTGTCTGAGATCTTCTATAAAATTTCATCACCAAACTAGACCAAACTTTAATTTATAGACAAAACACCTCTTTATCCACGTTCATTTATGCTTCCAAATTTTGGCAAAACACACATAAATGCCTCTTAAATAACACAGACTATTCACAAACTCAACAATATTTAACTTTACCTAATCAAGTAACAAAACGCAAATATATCTCAATACCATCGTTTTACCAATTGCTCAACATGCTACACTGCAATTATATAATTATTTGCTTTTTCATACAATACAAAAGCGTTTTCATTGGTTTAGTATACAAGTTGTCGATCATTTTACTCCATTTTCAATTAAGTTCTTCGCATACTGCCTTGCCCAACAATCAATTTTTAAAAAAGTACCTAGCACTGTTTTTTTGGAAACTTTATGTGATTTAATTGTTTTTTCAACTATTTTTGCAATATCTGTAAATTTTATTTTCTTTTTCAAAAAAGCATCAACCGCCACTTCGTTTGCAACATTCATTACCGCAGGGTAAGTATATCCCTTTTTGGCCGAGTAGTATGCAAGCCTTAAACAGGGGAATTTGTTAAAATTCGGTTTATAAAACTCTAATTTGCCAACGTTAACAAGGTTTAAAGGCTTGACCTTAGATGCAAATTTTTCTGGATATGTTAACGCATATTGTATAGGTATACGCATATCTGGATTTGAAAGTTGAGCCATTACTGAACCATCTACATATTCCACCATTGAATGCACTATTGACTGTGGATGTATAACAATTTCAATCTTGTCCATAGGTACACCAAAAAGAACAGATGCTTCTATGGCCTCTAACCCCTTATTCATAAGCGTGGCACTATCAATAGTTATCTTTTTACCCATCTTCCACGTTGGATGCTCCAAAGCCTGATCAACTGTTATATTGGAAAAATTTTTGCTGTATTTATAGAATGGGCCTCCAGAAGCGGTAAGTATTATTTTTTTTATTTGCGATCTTTTTCTGCCATCACAGCACTGAAATATTGCTGAATGCTCACTATCAACTGGTAATATAGAAATACCATTCTTAATTGCAAGGCTCATTATATAATTACCAGCCATAACCAGAGACTCCTTATTTGCTATAGCTATATCTTTTTTTGCTACTATTGCCGCTACTATGGATTGCAACCCTATAGATCCCACTATTGCCGCAAGAACCATATCAACCTTTTGCATTGTTACAAGTTTTTTAAGGCCCAACACCCCACTGTAAACATCGATTTTTATATTGTTTGATTTGCACCATTTTTTTAAATTTTCAGCATCATTATGATCATTTACGGATACAGCAGATGGTTTAAATTTTTTGATTTGAGATTTCAAAATTTTTACATTAGAACCTACAGCAAGTCCTTCAACGCAAATATCATTCTTCATTTTGGAAATTATATCTAGCGCTTGTATACCTATCGAGCCAGATGATCCTAAAATTGTTATTTTTTTCATTTATTTCTTAACTCATCTAAGTGTGACTGTTTTTTGTGTGATTTATAAGAATTTTTGCCCCTTGCAGTGCAAATTTTCTTGATATGCTAGGCAAGAAATCTTCACAACATGCTGTGGAGCCTGCATATACTCGCCCATCGTCAAATCACTTATGTCTTTCACTGTTTTGAAGTAAACTAATTTTGGCTAAAAGATCGGGAATTTTTGAAAATAATTTTTTGCATAAAACAAATTTCTCAAAAAAAAAACTAGATGATTTTGCTTGTTTACCATCTTATAACCATCATCACTTTCAAAAAATAGAACATTGTTGCAGATGGTATTGTTGCTATCTATGCTCTTTACATGATTATGTAATTGTTCATCATTTAGTCCCAAACTCCAAAATGTAGAGCAAGACACATCCATCCGCAAAAAACAAGCCACAATTACCGTCTAGACATAAGAAATCGTATAGATTTTAAGCATTGTGACAAACCAATAAAGACTGTTCTCACCATCACGAAAACGAGCGAAATAAAGGCTACCCATATCAAAAAAACAGATTTATCTTAAGGGACGCACTCACCGCTAATAAACCTATAATGGTACAAAGTACAACATTTTGCTAATCTGACTTTGGTATCACAAATCTACCACAGAAACATCACCTACGAATAATGCCTTATTTCCAAGCACGATATCTGAATAGTCATCGACAGCATGTATCACTTTTTTCAAATTTAGCCTCTTGCATTTTTATACAATTTTGAAGTAAAGTATTTGCAATTTTTTCAACACTTTTTATTGATATATCTAATTTTTTTTTCTCCTCTTCAGGGAGTTCGGACCCTACAGGTACACCCGAAACCATCCTCAAAGCAGATAAAGTAGTTGTTGCTTTTTCAACACTTTCTATTGCCATTTTTAACATCTTCTTCTCTATTTCTGATAATTTATCTGCAGATATATACTCTATCATCTTCAAAGCAACTATTGGAGAATTAACGCTACGTGCTAGTCCCTTGGCTACCTCATAAAACTCTTGCTGAATTTTCAATTTCCTTTGCAGTTCTTCTGCCCTCTTTCGTTCCGTTATATCTATAGATACACCCAGCAGACCTACAATTTTCCCATGAATATCAAACAAAGGGGCTTTCTTTGATAAATAAAGATAATCCCCGGGACGGCCATGTACAGAAGAAATAGATTCCTCTTCCTCATAAACATGGCCAGTATCCATAACTGTATTATTAACTTTATTTAATATTTCCGCTTCCTCAAATGAAAGTAAATCATAATTTGTTTTTCCTACAATTTCATCTCTTGACTTCAATCCAAAATCCTCAGCCTGAGAATCGTTGCAACCTAGATATACATTTTTTCGATCTAGCCAATATATATGGCCAGGCAGTTTTCCAATAATATTTTTCAGAAACTCTTTTTCAGAGCGCTCGTAATTTAGCGATTTTATCAACTCCATTTTAGTGATTGTAGATTCGGTTGAGTGACATATTTTATCAGTTGACATAAATACCCCCCCCATTATCTATTTGTGTCAAATTTTTAAATCAACAACACGTATATTACACAAAAAACAGAAAATCTACACACAGCAACACTTTTTATATTTTTTACCACTTCCACATGGGCAAATATCATTTCTTCCTATTTTACTTAAATCTTTATGCTTGATTTTATCATTTTTATCATAGTTTCCAATATTTAAATTTGCAAAATTTGCATCAGCTTCTTGCGATTTTACATCGATATTAATTTTAAATATATATTCTATTGTGTTTTCTCTTATTCTCTTTATCATAGATTCAAATAATGAAAAAGATTCTTTTTGATATTCAATTTTTGGGTCCTTTTGTGCGTAAGCCCTAAAACCAATACCATGTCTTAGGTGGTCAAGCTCATATAGATGATCGCGCCATGAAGAATCTATCATCTGCAAAAGGACCATTCTCTGTATTTGGGACATCTGTTCCCAAGGAAGTTCTTCTACTCTTTTTTTATACGCTTCAATAATTTTCTCACAAACACTTGACTGAAAGGACTCCTTAGTCAAAAAACCTAATTCATCTTTGCTACCAACCTCATATTTGATGCAAAAAATTCTAGATAGCCATGCATCTATACTTCCCCAATCCCATTCTTCACAATACTTTGCAACAGCCCATTTACCAAGTTTTTCCTCAACAGATTCATTAATCATGCCTTTAATAATATCTGATATATCGTCACCTTCAAGAATCTTACTTCTTAATCCGTAAATAGCCTCTCTTTGCTTATTCATAACATTATCAAAATCTATCAATTGTTTCCTTATGTCAAAATTCATCCCTTCAACTTTTTTCTGCGCACGTTCTATAGCTTTTGATATCAAAGGATGCTGAATATCATCCCCTTCTTTCAAACCCAATTTTTGCATCATAATGGACATTTTTTCAGAACCAAAAAGACGCATAAGTTCATCATCCATAGAAAGGAAAAACCTTGTAGATCCGGGGTCACCCTGTCTGCCTGCACGTCCCCTCAACTGATTATCTATTCTTCGCGATTCATGCCTTTCAGTCCCTATTATATAAAGTCCTCCATATTTTTTAACCTCCTCGTTTTGAATCGTATCACCCGCACCAAGAATAATATCAGTACCTCTACCAGCCATATTGGTGGCTATTGTAACCGTACCTTTTGCACCAGCTGCAGCAATAATTTGAGCTTCTTGTTCGTGATATTTAGCGTTTAAAACGTTATGTGGAATATTTTTTTTCCTAAGCATTGTCGCAATCTTCTCAGATTTTTCTATTGACCTCGTGCCGACAAGCACAGGCTGACCTTTTTTCCATGACAACTCAATTTCATTAACTATAGCATTATCTTTTTCTCTTTCAGTCCTATATATAACATCAGGATAATCCTTCCTTATCATTTTGTTATTTGTAGGAACCTCAACAACGCCAAGTTTATAGATTTCCCAAAACTCAGCTGCCTCTGTAGATGCAGTTCCCGTCATACCTGCAATTTTTTTATACAATCGAAAAAAATTTTGAAAAGTTATCGTTGCAAGTGTTTGGTTTTCATTGGCAATTTTTAAATTTTCCTTTGCTTCAATAGCCTGATGAAGGCCGTCAGACCATCTTCTTCCCGGCATAAGCCTTCCGGTAAATTCATCTACAATTACAACCTCACCATTCTTTACAACGTACTCAACATCTCTACGGTATAAATTATGAGCTTTTACAGCTTGCGTTATATGATGAACCCATTCAGATTGCAAATCATCGTAAATATTTTTCACACCTAGCACCTTTTCTGCTTTCTGAATACCCTGCTCCGTTAAAACTATAGATTGATTTTTTTCATCTACAATATAGTCGTAGCCTTTTGATAAATCAACATTGTCGTATTTTGCCTTTATTTCTTCACTTTCAGTAACTTTTCTACCTTTAAGCATAGGAACTATCTTGTTCGAAATATAATATTTATCTGTTGACTGTTCCCCAGCACCAGAAATAATAAGAGGTGTTCTTGCTTCATCCACTAAAATGGAATCTACTTCATCTATGATGGCATAATTTAGGGGACGCAAAACTTTATCATCTTTCGAGATAACCATGTTGTCCCTTAAATAATCAAACCCTATCTCGTTATTTGTAACATAAGTTATATCGCAATTGTATGCTGCTACTCTTTCATCATTCTTTGTTCCATGGCCGACATTACCAACTGTAAGTCCAAGTTTTTCATAAATTGCACCCATCCATTCCTTGTCTCTTTTAGCAAGATAATCATTAACAGTAACTATATGCACACCTGTTTGTGGTAATGCGTTAAGATACGCTGCAAGCGTAGCAACTAAAGTCTTACCTTCACCTGTTTTCATCTCGGCAATTTTACCTGTATGCAAAATATATCCACCAATTATTTGCACATCAAAATGTCTTAATCCTATTGTCCTTACAGAAGCTTCTCTAACACATGCGAAAGCTTCTGGTAAAATATCATCTAGAGTCTCACCTTTTGAAAGCCGCTGCCTGAATTCAACTGTTTTATTTTTTAATTCATCATCCGTAAGCCGTTTTACAGAGAGTTCAAAAGAATTAACTTTTTCCACTATTGGACTTATAGCTTTTATATCTCTTTCATTTTGTGAACCAAAAATTGCCCCTAAAAATCTCTTCAACATCCTCGGATCCCACCTTTTTACTTACAAAAATTGCCTACGTCTATGATTCTACAATTTATTTGACTAAATTTACAATTTTCATCAATTTTTTGTTTATTTTATTTAATAAATTTTAAAATGATCTGGTTGAAAACGAAGACAGACTCTTTGGTAAGTTTTATTTTATTATTTTGCTCTTCTAGGATTTTATCTTCCAAACATTCTAAAAGCGCTCTACGATGTTTAACATTATCTAGACAACTAATATCTATTCCTTCATCTAAAAGCCGCAACCCCAACATAATTCTTTCTGTCTCATATAGCTCATCGTTTATATATTCTTTTTCAACTTTAACATCCAAATCATCGTTTATCGACTTGATATAACTTTCAACATCTTCAACGTTTTTATATCTTTCCCTTTTAAAATACCCACAAGCACCGGCACCAATTCCTAGATATTCAAAATTACGCCAATAATTCATATTATGAAAAGATTCCATATCTCTTTTAGCCCAATTTGAAATTTCATAGTGTATATATTCTTTTTTACCTAGAAACTCCACAGCCACATCGTACATAGTTCTTTGAATATCATCATCTGGAACAACCCCAGACTCATAGAAAGGTGTATTTTTTTCTATCGTTAAAGGATAAAGGGACAAATGTTCACTTTTGAAAGACGAGGCTTTTTCTAAAACTTTCCACCAATCCTTCACTGTTTGATCTGGTAGACCATATATCAAATCAATATTTATATTACCAAAACCTACATTTCTTGCTGTTTGATAAGCATCACAAAAAATCTCAAAATTATGCTTCCTTCCTAAATATCTTAAGGACTTATCATCAACTGTTTGAAGTCCTATGCTCAATCTATTTATTCCGAAATTTTTAAGAAGCTGCAATTTTTCTTTCGAAACTGACTCAGGATTTAACTCAATTGTGAATTCCTGTATTGCGTGTAAATCAAAAGCTTCTTCTAATGCTTGTAAAAGTTTTTGCAACTGCCCTAAATTTAAAACGGAAGGGGTTCCTCCGCCAATGTATATGGAATGTATTCTCTTACCACTAAATTGTTCAATATGTTTTGTCAAAACATCAATGTATTTATCTATCAAAAAAACATCATACTGTAGAGAAAAAAAATCGCAATAAAAACATTTTTGTCTGCAAAACGGAATATGAATGTATAAGCCTAACATACAATCCTAAAAATTTACATTTTATTTTCTAACTGCGCATAATCAAATTAAAGAATTTTGGCTTTTGTACTTTTCATTTTTACTATTTACGGTCTTGTTTTAGCCCTACAACTCAAAAATCCAATACGTTTTATATCCGTCGTTATACTAAACTTTGTAATAATTATCCATTAAGAACTTTATCCTCCACCACCCATAAACTTCATTTTAAACTTGCTTCTTGATTTCATAAAATCAAACGATTACGCTTGCATAGGTTAAGACAGAAAAGCGACAAAATTAGAAATTTGAAAAGTGAGTAAAAATTGAATCTGGGATAAAGATGAGGAGTTACCATTATCAATGTCCTTAAAAAAATATTTGGTATCTGTTTGCATAGTTATTTTTATGACAAGTATTATATTTGCTCAAAAAAGCCCCAATTTTCTCACTTCCTGATATAAACGGAACCCATTTCAACCTATCCCATTGTAAGGGTAAAATAGTTTTTTTAGATTTTTGGACAAAATGGTGTCCATCTTACAGAAAAACTATCCCTGCAATAAAAGAGTTACATAAAATTGTGAATTCTAACGATGTGGTCCTAGTGGGCATTAATATTGACGAAAAACAATCAACGATAAAACAGTTTATAAAAGATAATGATATTAAATACAACGTCTTACTTGGCGACGATAAAGTATGTGAAAAATATAAAATAAACGCTTTCCCTTCGTTTTTTATAATAGATACAAATAGCGAAATAATTAAATATTATAGAGGATATTATGAAAAGAATATAAGAATAAGAAGAATTGAGAAAGAATGGAAGGAAGTTATAAACGCGCTAATAAAGGAATTAAAAATAAAAGGCATTCATTTTAAATTAATTCTTTACACCTTATTGTATTGTTCTATGTCTATATGTTTAAACTTATTTAACTATCTGTAAGTCTTAGAAATTCATGCCATAAGAAGCAATGCTATTCAACTCTGAGAGATATTCTCCCTTCGCATTTGAAAAAATTTTATACATTATTGATAATAATTCTCATATATTATTTTAACAGGATAACAACCATTAAATGAATACCAATGGCACAACATTTTTTATGAGCATATTAGCAGGGCTTGTAAGTTTTATAAATAGATTTCTACGGTTCTTTGAACTCATAGAAAACATTATGGAACAATAGAAACCACAGCAAGAATATTGTTATTTTTACTGGTGTATTGCTTGTAACAAACGGGTTTCCAAAAATCACTTCGTTTTTTCTATTTTAAAAATTTACGAAACTTGCTTTATATTTACAATTTATTGTCCATTCAATTTATGTATGGTCGCCTTGTTTTAAAAAATGTTCCTATATGCTTATGCTTCTGGATTGACAATGAATGAGAGATATTTTGAAAACTAAATCATAATATCGATTAAGATTTTGAGCATGAAATACAAAAGTTTAAATTTAAGGGATATAAGCAGAAATTAACATATCAACATGTGTTTTACAGATGTGTTATAAACTTTTTTTTCTGGATTTTTTTATATTATCTAATTCCTCTAGATATGCACCAGTGCCTCTTGCAACACAAGTAAGAGGATCATCGGCACGATTTACTGGAAGTTCTGTTTCCTGGGATAGAAGCTCCGGAAGTCCTTTTACAAGAGAACCTCCTCCACTTAATATTATACCACTGTCTACAAGATCTGCCGAAAGTTCAGCTGGAGTTTCTTCAAGAACATTTTTTACAACTTCCACTATTTTCACAACTGGATCTGCCAACGCAGCCCTAATCTCTTCTGAAGTGATACTTACGGTTTTTGGAAGGCCCGTTAATAAATCTCTACCCTTTACATCCATTGTCAACTCTTGTTCCAGAGGAAACACAGAACCTATTTTTATCTTGACCGATTCTGCTGTATTTTCACCAATTGTAAGATTATATTTTCTCCTAAAATACTGAACTACAGCTTCATCCATTTTATCTCCAGCAACATCAAGCGATTTTGCAACAACCATTCCACCTAAAGATATAACAGCAACTTCAGTAGTACCTCCACCAATATCAACTATCATACTTCCTTCAGAATCTTGAATCTGGATACCGGCACCTATTGCCGCCGCCATAGGCTCATCAATAAGATGAACTTCTCTAGCTCCTGCCTGCTCAGCTGACTCCCTAACGGCCCTTCTTTCAACTTCAGTTATTCCTGACGGAACACCTATAACCACTCTGGGATGAAGCAACGTTTTTTTATTGTGTACTTTCTTTATAAAATACCTAATCATCCTTTCTGTCGCTTCAAAATCTGCGATCACACCGTTCCTTAAAGGTCTTACAGCTATTATGTTTGCCGGGGTTTTACCTAACATTTTTTTCGCTTCTATTCCTATAGCTAACACCCGTTTCGTATCACGTTCCATCGCTACAACCGATGGCTCTCTCAAAACAATATCCTGCCCCTTAACGAAAACAAGCACTGACGCCGTTCCCAGATCTATCCCCATATCGTTCGAAAAAAAGCCCAAAATATAATTGAACACTCTTATTTCTATCCTCGCTATCCTTCTTAAATACAACACAAAAAGAGATTTACTTACTTTATCTCTTCTTTTTTTATACTATCAATTTAACTATAGCAACCTCTGCGTTATCTCCACGCCTGGTACCAATTCTTACAATCTGTGTATATCCACCCTTTCTTTCTTTATATCTGGGAACTAAAATATCAAATATCTTCTTCACTACACTTTTATTACTTATTTCACCGCTTATAGCTCTAATAGCACTCAAATCCGCCTTCTTTGCTCTTGTTACAAGCTTTTCAGAATACCCAACAAGCTCTTTTGCCTTCGGCAACGTAGTTTTTATTTGCTCATACAAAAACAACCCTGTCGCCAAATTGCGCAGCAACGCTTTTCTATGAGAACTAGTAACTCCAAGCTTACTTCCATTATAAGTTTTTATCATTTTTTCGCCCCACTGTTAACTTCCATACCAAAACCTAAATTTAATTCTTCAAGTTTCTCTTTAATTTCCCCAAACGAATGCTTTCCTAAATTATTGAAATCCAAAACATCTTTCTCCTTTTTTCGAACCAAATCTCCAATAGTTTCAATCCCAGCATTTTTTAAACAATTCAAAGCTCTTGTTGAAAGGTCCATATCACTTATAGGCTTATTACAAATTCCTTCTTCTAAAATTTTACCATTACCTATCAAAGGCTCATTTACAACAATTTCTTGCGGTTCAACAAAGTCTCCTGTAAAAATTACAAGAATGTTTCTCAATATTTTTGCTGATTTTTTCAAAGCATCTTTTGGTGATACAGAGCCATCAGTCCATATTTCTATTATAAGCTTATCGTAATTAAGAGTTTGTTCCACTCTAGCATTCTCAACTTCGTAGTCAACCTTCGTTATCGGAGAAAACAACGAATCCAAAAATATTGTACCTACTGAATATTTACTCGATTGCATTTCCTCAGCAAGCATATATCCTCTTCCCAATGACACTTCCATTTCCATCTCAAGGACCGTCCCATTATCTATATTTGCAATTTCCTGGTCGAGATTCATTATTTCAACACTGGTATTTGATTCAATATCTTTTGCGGTAACTTTGCCAGCTTTTTTGATTTTTAAATAAAGCCTTTCCGGCCCATTTGAACGGAGCTTTACCCTAATTTTTTTTAAATTTAAAATAATCTGCGCTACGTCTTCTTTGACTCCCTTCAAAACTGCAAACTCATGTAAAGCTCCTTCAATTTTCACTGAAGTAATGGCTGCCCCTTCGAGACTCGAAAGTAAAATTCTCCTCAATGAATTACCTATCGTGTGCCCATACCCACGTTCTAGAGGTTCTGCGGTAAAGCGACCATAAAACTCTGAGGCAGTTTTTTCATCTAAAACGAGTTTACTTAACTTCTCTAAATTCTGAAATTTCATTCTTTATAACCTCATTCAACAAGCCCATTTGGCTGTTTAGTTTATTTCGAATAGTATTCAACGATGAGTTGACTGTTTATAGGATAAACAACTTCTCCCGCAACTGGTTTGCTTATAACTGTCCCTACAATTTTATCTTTATCAAAACTCAACCATGTCGGAGTCGCAACGCTCATTGCCGTTTTTGCAACAAGTTTTTTTATACCATCACTCGTCCCATATTTCTCAGGAAGAGTTATAACATCACCAATCTTTACCTGATATCGAGGAACATTTACCCTCTTTTTATTAACCAATATATTGCCATGGCTTACGGTCTGTCTTGCCATTTTTTTAGACGAGGCAAGCCCTAAACGAAAAACCACATTATCCAATCTCATTTCGAGAATTTGAAGCAAATTTTCGCCGGTGGAACCTTCCATTTTCTCAGCTACCTTATAATAATGACTAAATTGCTCCTCCGTTAACCCATATACTCTTCTTGCTTTTTGCTTTTCACGCAAATGTTTTGAATAATCGGACACCTTTCCTTTTAAAATTCCATGCTGTCCTGGACCATTTTTACCCTTTTTTTTATCGAGAGCGCAATTTGAGGAACACTTTTCACCTTTTAGAAAAAGTTTCTCTCTTTCTCTACGACACAACCTACACACTGCTCCTAGATATCGAGACATCTATCAAAAACCTCCAAAATTATTTACAAACCTTTGCCTAAACTACAACCTCTGCATTTTCATGTATTATTATTTACCATCTACACTCTTCTTAGTTTAGGAGGACGGCACCCATCATGAGGAACAGGCGTAACATCCTTTATAGCCGTTATACCTAAACCTGAACTTTGCAAACCCCTTATCGACGTCTCTCTTCCAGGGCCAGGCCCATTTACAAAAACTGCAACTTGTTTAACACCCATATCCATAGCTTTCTTCCCAACAGCCACGGCCGTCATTTGCGCTGCAAATGGCGTTCCCTTTTTTGCCCCTTTAAATCCTGATCCTCCAGCTGAAGCCCAGGTCAAAGTATTCCCTCTTTCGTCTGCTATATTCACAATGGTATTGTTAAATGTCGACAATATATAGGCTCTTGCAACTCCACCCGTATATTTCTTTTTTTTAGATACACCTACTTTCTTATCTTTTACCATACCACCCTCTCAACATTTCATTATTTCATTTATAAGTGCATTTTTGCACACCACAAAAAATCAACAATAAACAAAACCGTCTGCTGCTCTCATATCGCTTCAAATATTTTACAATTTTCTAACGAACGCAACACTTCAACGTCTAACCCTTCTTTCCTGGAGCCTGAGCCTTCGTAGCTCCTACAGTTTTTCTATTACCACGTCTCGTACGCGCATTAGTTTTGGATCTTTGCCCTCTAACAGGAAGATTCCTTCTATGACGCAACCCTCTATAACTTCCCACCTCTATGAGTCTCTTAATATTTGCCTGAATTTCTCTTCTGAGATCTCCTTCAACTTTCAAATTTTTAGTTATAAGATTATTTATCTTATTAACCTCACCTTCAGTCAAGTTTTTAACCCTTTTTGCAGGATCTAAAGACAACTCTTCAATGATTCCATTTGATATAGCAGGACCAATGCCATAGACATACCTTAACGCTATATCAAGTCTTTTATTTTTCGGTAAATCCACCCCAGCCACACGAGCCATTTATCTATCCTCCAAATTCTTTACTTCTATTTTTATTTCATACCTTAAAAAACAAAACTAATATCTACTAAAAACCGCACAACCACTACTATCCCTGTCTCTGCTTGTGCCTCGGATCAGAGCATACAACCCGTACTACACCCTTACGTTTCACAATTTTACACTTTTGACAAATCGATTTTACCGATGCTCTTACTTTCATCTAACACCCCAATTTTGCTTTTATACCCTCTCTTAACTCCGCATATTGTACCAAATAATAACACACTAAAGCAGCCTCTATTCTAAATAAAGTCGAAAAATTGGCAAACTCGTACAATTTTTATCATAAATCAGTCGCTATTTCGAAAAATTTATTATTCCTGATACATCCGTTACGCAATTTTCACAATCGTTCTATCGAACTCAATTTCGACACATCATCACTTTTCTCTATATATTATTCTGCCTTTTGTTAAATCATAGGGAGAAAGCTCAATTTTTACTTTATCACCTGGAAGAATTTTTACATAATGCATTCTTATCTTACCGCAAACATGGGCCAAAATTTTATGCCCACCTTCTGTAATTTCCACTCTAAATACCGCATTTGGCAATGACTCCAAAACCACGCCATCAACAATAATTTTTTCTTCCTTACCCATTTTACACCTTTGTTAAAATTTCATATCCATTTTCAGTCACTGCAACGGTATGTTCAAAATGAGCACTTAAACTCCCATCCTTGGTAACAACTGTCCAATCATCGTCTTGCATGCAAACTTCATAACCCCCAACATTTACCATAGGTTCTATCGCCAGAACCATCCCTGGAAGAAGCTCAACCCCTGTCCCAGATTTACCGTAATTTGGAATCTGAGGCGCTTCATGCAAAGCCCGACCGATACCATGCCCAACAAAATCCCTAACTACGGAAAATCTTGCATCTTCCACTGTTTTTTGAATCGCTCTGGAAATATCACCAAGACTATTTCCAGACAATGCCTGCTCAATTCCCTTCTGTAAAGACAATTCAGTAATTTTAAGGAGTTGCTCTGCAACGTCGGATACAGAGCCTACCGCATAAGTTTTTGCTGCATCTCCATAATAACCTTCATAAACAACACCAATATCTACAGAAACTATGTCACCTGACTTAAGCACGCGCGAAACACTTGGGATACCATGCACCACTTCGTCGTTGACTGACACACACGCTGAAGCTGGAAAAGGAGCACCTGCTCCTACTACACCAAAAAACGCTGGTACCATTTTCATTGATCTTATATATTTTTCAGAAAAAGTATCAATTTCTTTTGTTGTTATTCCAGGTTCTATTATTTCAGAGAGTTTTTGTAAAACCTCACCTGCAACCATCCCGGCAATTCTCATTCTCTCAATTTCTTTCGTTGTCTTTAATTTTACATTTTGTTTTTTAAAATACAACTTACTTTATCCTCTAGCAAAAATTCAACCCCGAAACACTTCACCAAAACAATACATAGCCGAATATTTTTTACCTTATTTCTAAATGCTTGCTTATTTGCTTAAATACATCTAATTCGCCCTTCGAACCATCTATATACACAATCGAACCAGCCCTTTTGTAATAATCAACTAAAGGTTCCGAATGTTTTCGGTAAATTTTAAGTCGATCTCTAACAATACTTTCTCTATCATCATTTCTTTGAACAAGTAAATTGCAACAAAAATCACATTTATCAGGCACTTTAGGAGGAGTTGCTATCACGTGATAACTTACCCCACATGACGGACAGACTCTTCTTCCTGCTATTCTTTTAACCGATTCTTCAAAATGTACATCTATAAAAAAAACCAAATCTATTTTTATTTGTCTAGTCTCAAGAACTACATCAAACTCTTTTGCTTGATTCAAAGTCCTTGGAAATCCATCTAAAAGAAAACCTTTTTTTATATCTTCTTTTTGGAGACGTTTTTTTATTACATCCACAACTATATCATCTGGAACAAGTTGTCCTAACGCAATTAATTCATCTACTACTTTATCTGATTTTCTTGCTTCTCTAAACATGTCACCTGTGGACAAATGAACCACACCAAACGCCTCTTCTATCTTCTTTCCCTGCGTTCCTTTACCAGCTCCAGGAGGTCCCAAAAGTATACAATTCAATATTTACTACCTTCTTGGCTTTAAAAATTAACTCAACACAAAAAGATCAACAAAAAACATATTACTTTACGTTAAACCATCTACCTTTCACACGGCCTTCCTTCATAAAACCTTCATAATGACACATAATAAGATGTGACTCTATCTGTCCTATGGTATCAAGCGATACACCAACCACTATAAGCAAAGACGTCCCACCGAAAAAAAACGGAACACCCATTGAAGATCTCAAATAATCTGGTAAAACAGCAATACATGCAACAAATAGCGCACCGCCTAAAGTAACCTTTTCCAAAACTTTTTGTATATACGTAGAAGTTGGGTCTCCTGGCCTTATTCCAGGAATAAAACCACCTGATTTTTTCATATTCTCCGCCAAATCTTTAGGATTGAAAGATATCGAGTTGTAGAAATAGCAAAAGAAAATAACCAAAAACATATAAACCAAACTATATAGCACAGAACCACTGTTAAACAGCTCCATAATTTTTTTAGATAAAGGGAAACCCCAAACCGTCCAATTCGGAGCAAACTGAGCTACGGTTAAAGGTGCAGATAAAATAGCCAACGAAAATATCACGGCTATAACACCGGACTGATCTATCTTTATTGGTAAAAACGATGTTTGTCCACCATACATCTTTCTTCCAATCATTTTTTTTGCATAATGTATAGGTATTTTTCTCTGAGCCGTTTCAATCCAAATAACCGCCATCAAAACCGCAATTACGATAAAACCGATAGCCAAAACAAATAACATTGATAATTCTTCCATTCTGACAAGCTTTACAATGCTTAAAAATGCATGTGGGAGCCTTTCAACTATACCCGCAAAAATTATAAGTGAAATCCCGTTTCCTATACCTCTTTCCGTAACCTGTTCGCCAAGCCACATGATTAAAACCGTACCAGCAACTAAAGTCATAACGATCAGAGCAATCCACGATGCCGACGAATCAACAACTATAGGTAACCCTAACGGCGTAGGCATTTTGGTTATCGCCATAGTCAAACCAAAAGATTGCGCTGTACCGAGTATAAGGGTTCCATATCTCGTAATTTGTGTAAGCTTTTTTCGACCTTGCTCTCCTTCCTTTGCAAGCCTATCCAAATAAGGCATAACATGCGCACCTTGCATTAAGCTCATGATGATGGAGGCGTTGATGTAAGGCATAATACCCATAGAAAAAACGGACATTTTATTGAGAGCACCACCTGAAAACATATCCAAAAAACCTAATAAACCATTATTATGCGCTGCAAACAAAGACCTCACCGCTTCACTGTTTATACCAGGAATCGGAATAGTAGCCCCTATTCTATAGGCAATAATTATAAACAGCGTGAACAGCACCTTCTTGCGAAGCTCAGGTACTTTAAATATATCAGCAAAACTTTTCAACATATCTTTTTCTCACTATCAAATATACGCCAACTAGTCGGCGCTTTGTTAAAAATTATCAAAAATATAAAATCGACAACACACCAAAAATTTCAACAAAATTATACGTCCTCATTCCAATTGAATTTTATTTAACAATCTCTACCTTTCCACCAGCAGCTTCGATTTTTTCAATTGCCGATTTTGAAAAAGCAGCAACTTTAATTATCAAAGATTTTTTAAGTTCACCTACACCCAAAATTTTTACAAATTTTGCCTTTCCAACAAGCCTGGCTTTTTTTAATATCACAGGTGTAACTTCTACTCCATCTTCAAATTTATTCAAACTTCCAACATTGACAATTTCATACTCTTTACGAAACTGGCTATTAAAACCTCTTTTTGGAATTCTCCTAAAAATAGGCATCTGCCCACCTTCAAATCCTATTTTTTTTGCTCCATCTCCTGAACGAGATCTTTGGCCCTTAGAACCACGCGTAGATGTACGGCCATGACCGGAACCTACCCCACGTCCAACAATTTTTCTTCTATGTTTCGAACCTTTGGCAGGCCGTAAATTATCCAAACCTATCATATCTCTGCAACCCCTTTCTCTCTAACTTTTGCAACATCCTCTTTTAAACGAAGCTCCCTAAGAGCCGCAATCGTAGCATAAACCACATTAAAAGGATTTGAAGAACGCATCGATTTCGTAAGAATATCTCTTATTCCTACAGCCTCAAGAACCGCTTTCACCGCTCCACCTGCAATAACGCCAGTGCCTGGGGCAGCAGGTTTCAACAAAACTTTTCCCGCTCCAGAAACACCTAATATTTCATGAGGAATAGTACTGCCCTTCAACTGAACCAAAACCATATGTTTCGATGCTTGAGCACTACCTTTTTGAATCGCAGACTGAACTTCATTTGCTTTACCAAGCCCACAACCCACTTTTCCTGCCCCATCACCTACCACTACCAAAGCATTAAAAGAAAATCTCTTTCCACCTTTAACAACTTTAGCTACCCTATTAACGGCAACAACATTCTCCCTCAAACCATCATCATTTGATCGATGTTTTCCTGTTTTTTCAGCCAACTTCCACCCCCATAAAACTGCGCATTATACTACTTATCATACATCAACAATCACAATTATACCAAAAAGATATGCATGCAACTGCTCTTTTACCAAACAATTAATCAACATGACAAAATTCACAACTTAAAACTCCAACCCATTCTCCCTCGCTGTATCTGCAAGAGCCTTGATCTTACCTGTATATTCATATCCCCTACGATCAAAAACCACTTTTTTTACACCCTTTTCCACTGCTTTTTTCGCAATTAAAACACCTACAGATTTAGCTGCAACAACGGTATCAGTAACACTTAAACTACCTTTAAGTTCAGAAGATAACGTCGACGCAGACACAACTGTAACACCTTTACTATCATCAATAATTTGCACATAGATATGCTTATGCCCTCGATAAACACTTAAACGCGGTCTTTCCCGCGTTCCACATATCTTACTCCTAACTCTTTTTACTCGATAATCAAATCTTTTATTTGCATCTTTCATCTAACATCCTCTATTTAAAAATAAATATTCAAAAACATATTTTACACAATTCTTATTTCTTTCCCGAACCTGCAGCAGCCTTACCGGCTTTTCTTATAATCTTCTCACCTAAATACCTTATACCAAAGCCTTTGTAAGGTTCTGGAGGTTTCACAGCTCTAATCTTAGAAGCAAATGCTCCAACCTCATATTTATCTATCCCTGTTACTGTGATTAAAGTATTTTTGTCAGGAGTAACAGCAGTAGTAACTTTCACGGTAGAAGGAATTTGAAGATTTACAGAATGAGAAAACCCAACAAAAAGAATTAATTTCACTCCATTTTCTATATTCGCTTTATATCCAAGCCCTATCACCTCTAATTCTTTCTTAAAACCTTTTGACACCCCCTCAACCATATTGACAACAAGCCCTCTTGTAAGCCCGTGCAACATATTGTGTTCTCGAGAACACCCCATCGCCTCGACAAGTATGGTTCCATTATTAATTTTTATATTTATCTTATCATTTACTATCGTTTGTAAAAGTTTACCACCAGGCCCCTCTACTTCTAATACGCCATTTCTAAACTCTGCTTTTACTTTTTCTGACATTTGAACCGGTTTTTTACCTAAGCGACTCATTATTCGACCCTCAATATAAATTTCCTTCTTTTTGATAATTCAAAATATAATCGATCATAATTTCTCAAAAAAAAACAACACATACTATATACTCAAAATCACCAAACACACCCTATCACTTCTCCACCAATTTTTTCTCTTTTTGCCTGTCTATCAGTCATTAAACCTTTAGAAGTAGACACAATTGTAACACCTAATCCTCCAACGGTTTTAGGCATATTTTCATAACCTCTGTATATTCTTAAACTAGATTTAGAAATTCTCCTTATTCCCTGAAGAACAGCTTTTCCTGCAGATGTATACTTAAGATTAATTCTCAAAACACCATGACAATCCTCAATATTTGTATAGCTCAAAATATACCCTTCTTCTTTTAAAATTTTTGCAATTTCTATTTTGATTTTTGAGGACGGAACATCAACCTTTTCATGTAATCTCATATTAGCGTTGCGAATACGCGTAAACATATCTGAAATTGAATCTGTAACCATTAAATCATCCTCTTTTAAAAATTAAGTTCTACCAACTTGATTTTGTCACACCCGGAATTTCGCCATTATGAGCTAATTTACGCAAACATATCCTACAAAGCCCAAAATCTCTATAAAATCCCCTCGGCCTACCACATAAACGACATCTATTCCTATGCCGTGTCGCAAACTTTTGAGGCTTGCGCATTTTTGCTTCCGCTGAAGTTGTTGCCATAGAAAAATATCCTTTACTTTATTTACTGTCGTATCTAGATCGTACCTAAATTCAACATCACTTCAATTACTTACGACCTCTTTTTTGAACGGCATTCCAAACATTTTCAACAATGTCTTAGCATGTTCATCTTTTTTAGCTGTTGTCACAAAGGTTATGTTCATTCCCCTCGCTTTATCAGATTTGTCAATATTTATTTCAGGAAAAATATATTGCTCAGCCAACCCCAAATTGAAATTTCCATATCCATCAAAACCTCTGAGATCAATTCCTCTAAAATCTCTTATACGAGGTATCGCAATATTTATAAGCCTATCCAAAAACTCGTACATAATCGCGCCTCTAAGTGTCACCTTAATACCTATCGGCATTCCCTGGCGTATTTTAAAATTTGATACCGACTGTTTTGCACGACATATTAAAGGTTTTTGGCCAGTAATAGCCGCAAGATCAGCAATTGCAACATCCAAAACTTTAATGTTTTCCTTTACTTCACTCAAACCAACATTAATGACAATTTTGTCCATTTTGGGAATCTGATGCACGTTCTTAAAGCCAAATTGTTTTACAAGTCCACTCATAACATCTTTCTTATAAAATTCTTTTAAGCGAGGTTTATTCATCATTTTTCCCTTATATATTTCCTATCTTGCTTTCAAAATCGATTCCTCTACACAACAACCACATCTAACATCAACACTAACGATCAGATTAAAAATACACACTACATAATCATCTCTCCACATTTACGACACACCCTTACCTTCTTTCCATCAGAAAGCCTATCAAATTTAGGCCTAGACGCCTGATCACACTTCGGACACACAAGCATAACATTGCTTATGGCAATTGATGATTCCTTTTCTTTAATTCCACCCTGATCTTTTTGAGTAGGCTTGACATGCCTTTTTACAAAATTTATTTTCGAAACAATAACTCTATCTTTACCTGACGAAACTTCAAGCACTTCTCCCCGCTTTCCCTTATCTTTTCCAGACAGGACCACGATTCTATCTTTTTTCTTAATGTTAAGCATCTATTGATTCCCTTTTTTTCTTGCTCCATATCGAAAACACATACACCCAAAACATCCGAAATCTATGCTCGGCTCATTTTGTCATCAGTTATCAATGGAACAAATATTTATACCACTTCCGGTGCTAAGGAAATTATTTTAAGATAATTATTTTCTCTAAGCTCTCTTGCAACTGGCCCGAAAATACGAGTCCCCTTAGGTTCTCCTTCATCATTAATAATCACAGCTGCATTATCATCAAATTTAATATAAGTTCCATCCATACGACGAATCTCCTTTACAGTACGAACTACCACCGCTTTAACAACCTCACCTTTTTTAATATTTGCATGCGGCAATGCATCCTGTACCGACGCATGAATCACATCACCAATACTCGCATAACGACGCTTTAGCCCTTTTGTAACTCTGAAACAACGAATCTTTTTCGCTCCAGAATTATCTGCCACATTTAGAATTGTCCTTTCCTGAATCATACTTATTATCCCCAGATAAATATATTTTTAATTTTCTAACATCTTGCCGACAACCTCGACAAGTACCCACCTTTTCGTTTTTGACAATGGCTTTGATTCCATTATCTTAACACTATCCCCCAAATGAGAAATATTCTTCTCATCGTGAACTGAAAATTTACTTTTACTGCGAAGAACACGATCGTAAAAAGAATGCCTATACGTTCTCTCGACAGAAACCAACCTCGTTTTATCGTTTTTATCACTTACAACTATACCAATAAAACACTTACGCTTTCCACGTTCTAACATTGTTCCTTCCTATTATCTTCTTAATTTTTAATTTTTCTTTTTTGAGCAACAAGCGTCTTAATTTTCGCAATATTCCTTCTTATCTCCCTTATCTCAAGAGGATTTTTCAAAGGAGTTGTTGAATGACGAAACCTCAATTTAAAAAGCTTATCTCGCAACTCGTTTAGCTTTACATTTAACTCAATATCCGTCATAATTTTCACTGCATTCCAATTTTTACTTTTCATTATCTCCTCAAATATCAGCTCTAACCAAAACTTTTGTATGTATGGGAAGTTTGTTAGATGCTAACCTCAAAGCTTTTCTTGCCTCAGCCTCAGGCACGCCCTCCATTTCAAACATTACTCTTCCAGGTTTTACTACTGCCACCCAAAACTGAGGATCACCCTTACCTTTACCCATTCTTGTTTCAGCAGGTTTTTTAGTAACTGGTTTATCAGGAAATATTCTAATCCAAACCTTTCCACCTTTTTTTATAAACCTTGTAAGCGTTACACGAGCCGCCTCTATCTGATTACTATTTATCCACACTGGCTCAAGAGCCTGTAATCCATATTTGCCAAAGGCTAAATAGGTCCCACCTTTAGCCATACCCTTCATTCTTCCCCTATGTGTTTTTCTATATTTAACTCTTTTAGGCATCAACATACGAATGTCCTTTGTAATTATATCTCAATCTATTTAACTTCTTCTACCTGTTCCGACAATATCGACGCATCTACAAGTTTTACTTCTTCAAGCAATTCTTTGGTTGTTTTTTTGAAAAGCTCTTTTTTAAATATCCAAACCTTAATTCCTATTTGTCCCATAGTTGTACGAGCTTCCGCAAAACCATAATCTATATCCGCTCTAAAAGTTTGCAAAGGGATTCTTCCTTCTTTCAACCACTCTGTTCTTGCAATTTCCGTCCCACCAAGTCTACCAGAAACCATAACCTTTATCCCTTGTGCTCCTGATGCCATTGTTTTTTCGATTGTTTTTTTCATTGCCCTCCGAAAAGCGATCTGCCTTTCCAATTGAAAAGCAATACCCTCAGCCACAAGCTGAGCATCAACTTCAGGATTTTTAATTTCCATAACATTTACAAATGTTTTCTTTGTAGTCATAGCCTCGATTTCTTTTCTCAAACTCTCAATACCCTGTCCACCTTTCCCTATCACAATACCAGGACGAGATGTATAGATATTCACACGCAAATATTTACCAGGTCTTTCAATTACTATCCTGGCCACAGAAGCTAATTTAAATTTATTTTTTAAATAAGCCCTTATGCGATGATCCTCTTCTATCAAATCAGGCATATCTCTCAAATTAAACCACTTAGATTCCCATTCCTTAATATACCCTAACCTCAAACTTTTGGGATGCACCTTATTACCCATAACTCCTACCTTTCCCGGAAAATATTTTTATATCGACTTGCTTTTATCAGTATCCAAAATTACTTTTTAATATTTAACATCTTTTTACCAGAAGACGACATCATGTTTCCAGCAGCTGCAACAACCACCGTAATATGAGCCATCCTCCTCTTAACAGGCATGCCCACTCCTTTTGAACCAAGTCTCATTCGTTTCAACATAGACCCATTTCCAACCCATGCCTCTTTTACGACGAAATCCGAAAAATCTTTAAGTTTTCCTGCATTTGCAACCGCACTTTTTAAAACTTTTTCAACAAGCGGCGCTGCAGATTTTGGAAGAAAAGAAAGAATTTCAAATGCCTTTCCAATTTTTTTATTTCTTATAAGCGCAAGAACTTCATTAACTTTTCTTGGAGTACATCTAACAAATTTTGCTGTCGCTTTTGCTTCCATTTTTATATCCTTTTCTTTTACACTCTAACGTAAATACATGATCATTAATTACACTCTTCTTTAAAACAACCTTGCTTATGTAAGCGAAGTTTCTTGCCTCGTCATCCCACTGTGCCCTTTGAAAATCCTCGTCGGAGCGAATTCACCCAACTTATGTCCTACCATTTGTTCTGATATAAATATAGGTAAAAACTTTTTCCCATTATGTATCGCTAACGTATGTCCAACGAAATCCGGAGTTATGACGCTTGCCCTTGCCCATGTTTTAATTACCTTTTTCCCGCCGACTTCATTCAATTTTTGCATTTTTTTCAAAAGCTTATCATCTACATAAGGCCCTTTTTTTGTTGAACGACTCATTATTGTTCCTCTTAATTATTATTTTCTAACTTTATTACGATGACTCAATATCATCCAATCCCAAACCTTTTTCGATCTTGTCTTAAACCCCTTAGCAGGCTGATTCCAAGGACTTCTGGGCTGATTGTTACCTTTTGACTTACCTCTACCTCCACCATGAGGATGATCAACAGAATTCATCGCTGTTCCACGAACATGAGGTTTTCTGCCCATATGACGACTTCTTCCTGCAGATCCTATCACAATATTTTCATGATCTAAATTCCCAACTTGCCCAATCGTAGCATAACAATCTATCCGAATAAGCCTCACTTCCCCAGAAGGCATTCTTATGTGAGCAAAATCCCCTTCTTTCGCAAGAAGTTGAGCAGCCACTCCTGCAGAACGAACAAGTTGTCCACCTTTGCCAACCACAAGTTCTAAATTATGCACGAAAGAACCCACAGGAATATTTGCAAGCGGAAGCGAATTTCCGGACCTTATCTCTGCCTCAGGCCCAGACATCAACGAATCTCCAACATTTACACCTAAAGGCTGAATTATATATCTCTTCTCACCATCCTGATACTCTAAAAGAGCTATTCTGCTTGAACGATTAGGATCATACTCAATCGCTATTACTTTTGCTGGAACACCAAATTTATTTCTTTTAAAATCGATAATTCTATAAAATCTTTTTCGACCACCACCTCTAAAACGAACCATCACTTGACCAGTATTGTTACGCCCACCTTTTTTCTTCACAATTTTTATCAAAGATTTCTCAGGAGACACTTTAGTTATATCAGAAAAATCTGAAACAGACATTTGTCTTCTTGACTGCGTATACGGCCTAAACGTTTTTATCGGCATTCCTTTTTCCCATTATCAAACGCAATTTAATTTTCCAAACACTATTATGCGTCCACATTTATCTACTACTTCTACACATCAATTCATTTTCTCATGAACAAAAACAGTCTTGTTTTACTATTATTGTAAAACAATTTCTATGCTTCGTCAGACATCTGAATTTCCTGCCCATCACCAAGCTTTACTATCGCTTTCTTCCAATCACTTTTATAACCAGATCGTGCACCAACTCTTTTACTTTTACCAGCATAAATTGACGTATGAACATTTTTTACTTTCACACCAAACAAAGATTCCACGGCTTGTTTTATTTGAAACTTATTAGCATCTTTATCTACCACGAAGGTATACTTGTTGCTTTTCTCTTTCAAAACCGCCGCCTTTTCTGTAATTATAGGTCTTTTGATAATGTTTCGAATATCCATTTCTCTCCCAAACATAAGAAACAATCAACTTAATTTATTTCGATTGTCTTTCTTTTATTAAATCGATAGCCTCAGGTGTAAGGACTAACCTATCCGCCCAAAGAACCTGATACGCATTGATATTATTAATATTTTCAACCACAACATTTTTTATATTTCTAGAAGCTATTCTAAAATCTGAATAATCAGGAATAGCAAAAACAACTTTCTTATCTTCAATTTTCAGATTCTTCAAAATCTCAACGATTTCTCTTGTTTTAACTTTATTGATTTTCACAGAATCAACAATAACAATATTACCCTTCTGAAATTGCGCAGAAAACGCCATATTCAAAGAAATTCTCTTCTTTTGTTTTGACATCTTTGTATAATAATCCCTCGGCTGTGGGCCAAAAATTATTCCACCCTTCCTCCACAAAGGCGAATTTCTTTGCCCTGCCCGAGCGTTACCTGTACCTTTCTGCCTCCACGGCTTTGCCCCTGAAAAAGACACTTCTCCTCTCGTCTTCGTCTTGTGCGTCCCCGATCTTTGATTACCAAGATACGCAACCGTAATTTCATGCAAAAGAACACCAGATACTTTTACACCAAAAAAACACGGAAGTTCCATATTTCTCACTTCTTGTCCTTTTGTACTGTATACTGTAATATCCATCATCTCTCTCTACGTGTTTTTCGGACACAACCAACGCACCGCCCACTAAACACTTACTTTCGTATATAATTTATTTACTCAAATCTTAAATTCTCAAAAACTCCGCGCATCTAACCAAATTCTGAAAAATCCACAAGCTACTTCTTTTTAATTTCCCTAATTTTCACTTCTTTCATAATCGAAATTTTCTTAACGGTGCCACTCATAAACAATATTCCCGTCTTTACAGCAGGAACAGCTCCTTTAACGAGCAACATATTTTTCTCAACATCAACGTGTACCACGAGTAGCCTCTGTATTGTAACAAATTCATTACCTAAATGTCCAGACATTCTCATACCTTTCAAAACTTTCTGAGGTCCCTGCCCACCACTTGATCCTCTCGCTCGAGTCCTATCTGACTGACCATGCGTAACAGGTTGCATACCAAAATTATGCCTTTTAATAACACCTGTATACCCTTTGCCTTTCGTAACAGCAGAAACGTCAATATAATCTCCAACTTTGAACACATCCACTTTTATTTCTTGTCCTATAGAAAATTCCGCAATATCTGCAACCCTAAACTCTCTTACAATCCTCTTTGGTGAAAGATTATTCTTCTTAAACAAACCAAGTTGAGATTTATCAAGATTTTTTTCTTTTACATCCGAAAAAGCAACTTGAACAGCAGAATAACCATCATTTTCAACTGTGCGCAAACCAGTAACAACGCAAGGCCCAGCTTCTACCACAGTCACAGGTATAAGGTTTCCCTTGTCGCTGAAAATCTGCGTCATGCCAACTTTCTTCCCAATGATTGATTTTAACATATTCTCTCTCTACAATTCAAATATTTTTCAAAAAAATCACATCTTTATTTCAATATCTACACCTGCAGGCAAGTCAAGTTTCATTAATTCTTCAACAGTCTTCGACGAAGGTTCGCAAATATCTACTAATCTTTTATGAATTCTCATCTCAAACTGCTCCCTTGATTTCTTATTAGTATTAACAGATCTATTAACTGTGTATTTTCTTACATTAGTAGGTAAAAGTATGGGCCCCGTTATAGCCGCACCAGTACGTCTTGCTGTCTCTACTATCTTAGCAAGCGAATCATCCAACATTTTGTGATCATGTGCACGTAGCCTAATCCTCAAACGCTGCGTTGGCACAGTTTTTTCATTCATCATAAATTTTAATCCTGTTTTATTTTTTAACCCACAACATCATTCACCTGCCGATCTCAAATTTCACACTTACTCTTGCAATTAACCTATCTACATACAATCATTATTCAATTATTTCTGTCACAACTCCTGACCCTACTGTTTTTCCACCTTCTCTTATCGCAAACCTCAACTGACCTTCCATCGCCACCGGCATTATCAACTCTATATCCATCGTTACATTATCTCCAGGCATCACCATTTCCACTCCTTCTGGCAAATGCGCTACTCCTGTAACATCTGTCGTCCTAAAATAAAACTGTGGCTTATATCCATTAAAAAACGGTGTATGTCTACCACCTTCTTCCTTCGTCAATATATACACCTGCCCCTTAAACTTCTTGTGCGGCTTTATTGATCCTGGGAAAGCTATAACCTGCCCTCTCTCCACCTGTCCTTTCTCTATTCCCCTTAACAAAACTCCTATATTGTCTCCAGCTTGAGCTTCATCTAACAACTTCTTAAACATCTCTACTCCTGTCACAACAGATTTTCTTGTATCTTGTATTCCTATTATCTCCACATTTTCTCCCACCTTTACCTTTCCCTTCTCTACTCTTCCTGTAGCCACAGTTCCTCTTCCTGTTATAGAAAACACATCCTCTACGCTCATTAAAAATGGTTTGTCTATTGCTCTCTCCGGTAACAATACCGTCTCATCTACCGCCTCCATCAACTTCATTATCGCTTTAACTCCTTCCTCTTTTCCCTCCAAGGCCTGCAATGCACTTCCCCTTATTATTGGTGTTTTATCTCCGGGAAAATTATACTTCGTCAGCAAATCTCTAACTTCCATTTCCACTAAATCTATTAACTCTTTATCTTCCACTGCATCACACTTGTTTAAAAACACCACTATCGACGGAACATTCACCTGTCTTGCTAGCAATATATGCTCTCTCGTTTGTGGCATCGGACCATCCAGCGCGCTCACCACCAATATAGCCCCATCCATCTGCGCTGCTCCTGTGATCATGTTCTTGACATAATCTGCATGTCCCGGACAATCTATATGCGCATAATGTCTCTTATCCGTAGAATACTCTACGTGACTAACCGCTATTGTTACTATTTTTGTCGCATCTCTTCTTCCTTGCGATTCTGATGCTTTTGCTACCTCATCGTATGGTACATACTCTGCTAACCCTTTATCTCCCAAAACCTTCGTTATCGCCGCTGTCAATGTCGTTTTTCCATGATCAACATGCCCTATTGTTCCTACGTTAACATGCGCCTTACTTCTGTCAAATTTTCCTTTTGCCATTTTATTCCCCTTACACTTTATTTGTTTTTTCTAATATTTTGTCAGCAACCTGCTTTGGAACTTCTTCATAATGTGAAGGTTCCATGCTATAATTCCCTCTGCCTTGCGTAAGAGATCTCAACGATGTCGAATATCCAAACATTTCAGCAAGCGGCACATTCGCCTTAATATGTTGCACCTTGTTCTTTGCTTCCATATTCACGATTTTACCACGCCTTGAATTTAAATCACCAATAACATCACCCATATATTCTTCAGGAACAACTATTTCCGTTCTCATTATTGGTTCCAAAATAACAGGACTTGCTTTTTTACAAGCATCTTTGAAAGCCATGGACCCCGCAATTTTAAACGCTATTTCAGATGAATCAACTTCGTGAAACGAACCATCTGTAATGGTCACTTTTACATCCACCACAGGATATCCCGCTAAAGTCCCAGAAGTCATCGCCTCTTTAATACCTTTATCTATTGCTGGAATATATTCTTTAGGGATTACCCCTCCCACAATTTTATTTACAAATTCATAACCTTTACCTGGCGATTGAGGTTCAACAGTAAGAACAACATGCCCATATTGTCCACGTCCTCCAGTCTGTCTGATATATTTTGATTCTGCTTCCTGCGCTTTTTTAATTGTCTCTCTATATGCAACCTGAGGTCTTCCTACATTTGCCTGCACATTAAACTCCCTCTTCATTCTATCGACTAAAATTTCAAGATGCAATTCACCCATTCCTGCTATAATGGTCTGATTGGTTTCTTCGTCAGTTCTAACTCTAAACGTAGGATCTTCCTCCGCAAGCTTACTTAAAGCTACACTAAGTTTTGTTTCGTCAGCTTTAGACTTAGGTTCAATTGCAATATCAATAACCGGGTCCGGAAAATCCATAGATTCTAGCAATATAGGTTTTTCTTCATCACAAAGAGTATCACCGGTGCTCGTATTTTTTAAACCTACAGCAGCCGCAATATCACCAGCTTCAACTGACCTTATTTCCTCTCTGTTATTTGAATGCATACGAACTATACGCGAAATTCTTTCTTTTGCATTTTTACCTGGATTATAAACATATGAACCAATTCCCAATGTTCCAGAATATACTCGAAAATATGTCAATTTCCCTATATAAGGATCCGCTTGAATTTTGAATGCCAACGCACTAAATGGGGCCTTATCATCAAATTCTCTGACATCTGCTTCACCCGTATAAGGATTTATTCCTTTATACGCTTTTCTATCAAGCGGTGATGGTAAATAATCGCACACTGCATCGAGCACAGGCTGCACACCCTTATTTTTAAAAGCTGTTCCACAAAGCACAGGAATCAATTTCATTTGTAAAGTTGCATTTCTTATTGCCTGTTTTATCTGAAATATTGTTGACTCTTTTCCTTCCATAAAATTATTCATCACATCGTCATTATAATCTGCAATAAGCTCTATCATTTCATTGTGCATACGACACGCCTTTTCATTCAATTCTTTTGGAATATCCACTATTTCAAATTTTGCACCAAGCTCTTCACCTGACCAAACATGAGCTTTCATCGTCACCAAATTAACTATCCCTTGAAAATCAGATTCAGCACCTATAGGAATCTGAATGGGAAGAGGAATAGCCCCGAGTTTTTCCTTTATATCGTTTACAACCATAAAAAAATCTGCACCAATTTTATCCATCTTATTTGAAAAAACAATTCTTGGAACACCATATTTATCTGCCTGCCTCCAAACAGTTTCAGATTGAGGCTCAACTCCGTTGCCAGAATCAAAAACTACAACCGCACCATCTAAAACTCTTAACGATCTCTCAACTTCCGCAGTAAAATCAACATGTCCAGGAGTATCAATAATGTTAAATTGCATATCCTGCCATTTACAATACGTGGCAGCAGAAGTAATCGTAATCCCTCTTTCTCGTTCCTGTTCCATCCAATCCATAGTTGCAGCACCTTCATGAACTTCACCAATTTTATGAGTTCTTCCAGTATAATACAAAATTCTCTCTGTTGTAGTTGTTTTTCCAGCATCGATATGCGCTGCAATCCCAAAATTTCTAACCTTACTCAACGGATACTCTCTAGCCATTTTCTTCCCTTTTCTTTTATTAAAAATCAAACACCTATGCTATTTTCTTACAAAATTTCTCAATCATTGCACGAGCCAACGTATAAAGAAGTACGAATTTAAAAAACAAACACTAATCTCACCAACGATAATGAGCAAACGCTTTGTTAGCTTCCGCCATTTTGTGCGTATCTTCCCTCTTTTTTATCGCAGCACCTTCTTTTTTACTACCATCGATGAATTCTTGAGCAAGCTTTTCACACATTGGCCTTCCTGTCTTACTTCTTGCAATTTCTATAAGCCAGTTAATAGCAAGTGTTATCGACCGAAACTCAGGAACTTCCATAGGGATCTGATAAGTGGCTCCACCAACCCTACGAGGCCTTACTTCAAGCAACGGTCTTATATTTTCCAAAGCTCTATTAAAAACCACAATTGGATCCTCACCGGTCCTTTCCCTTATTATATCAAAAGAATCGTATACAATCGCCTCCGCTATACTCTTTTTACCTGCAAAATTAAGTTTGCTTATAAATCTACCTACTATTACTGAACAAAATTTTGAATCAGGTTCAGGTAAGCCTCTTTTTTCTTTTGGTTTTAACGCTTTGCGTGGCATTAATAACACCTCTTTATTTTTTCAATAATTCCTTTTTATTTACACTTATTTTGCTGCCGAAGATTTTCCTTTCTTGGCCCCATATTTGCTTCTACCTTGCTTACGCCCATCAACTCCAGTTGTATCTAAAATTCCTCTCACGATATGATAACGCACACCGGGCAAATCTCTAACACGTCCACCTCTGATAAGTACAAGAGAATGTTCTTGTAAATTATGCCCTACACCCGGAATATATGATGAAACTTCGTAACCAGATGTAAGCCTTACTTTTGCAACTTTTCTCAAAGCAGAATTAGGTTTTTTAGGAGTCGTTACATAAACTTTTGTACAAACACCTCTTCTTTGAGGACAACTCTTAAGCGCAGGAGATTTTGTTTTTCTTGTTACATCTTTTCTTCCATCTGCAATCAACTGATTAATTGTTGGCATCGTTTTTGTTTCCTTAAATAAAATTTACTTATCATTTCCTTTTTCAATTTCACATAACCCTGTCCCAGCTGGTATCAAATGTCCTATTGAAACATTTTCTTTCAATCCGACCAAACGATCAACCTGCCCTGAAACAGCAGCCTCTGTTAAAATTCTAGTTGTTTCTTGAAAAGACGCTGCAGAAATAAATGATTCTGAAGACAACGCTGCCTTTGTTATACCTAAAAGAACTGGATGTGCCACAGGGGCTTTTCCAGCTCTCATTTTGACAGCTTTTCTATCTATTTCATATTTACGCCCTGAAACAATTTCACCATTAAGATATCTGCTATCTCCAGAATCAATTACTCTGACATTGGATAACATTTGTCTTACTATAATTTCAATGTGTTTATCATTTATCGTTACACCCTGAAGTCTGTAAACTTGTTGAATTTCATTGACGAGATACTCCTGAACTTCTTTGGGTCCCTTAGCTTTAAGAATATCATGAGGATTCACAGCTCCATCAGAAATAGCTTCACCTTCCTTAACCCTATCTCCTTCATAAACAACTAAATGACGTCCTGCAGGTACTAGATAATTTTTCTGCATTTTTGTTTCAGAATTTTCAATTACAACTTTTATACTACCCCTTGCTGTGGGTCCACCCAAATGTACTATACCATCAATTTCTGAAACAATAGCAGCATTTTTCGGTTTTCTCCCTTCAAACAATTCAGCAACTCTTGGTAATCCCCCAGTGATATCTTTTGATTTTGAAACCTCTTGGGAAATTTTTGCTAAAACATCACCGGTTTTGATTTTATCACCATCACGTGTAACAAGAGTTGTGCCTATGGGGAGTGGATATTCAATGAGAATTTTATTGTCCTTTTTTATAACAATCCTAGGTCTTTTTCCATATGAAGAATGTTCAACAATAATTCTCTCAATTTGTCCTGTTATTTTAGATTTTTCTTTACGTAAAGTTACTCCATCTTTTACATCAACAAAATGTACAACTCCTTCAAACTCCGAAATAATTGGTTTTGAATGAGGATCCCATTTTGCTATCAACACATTCTTTTTCATTCCTGTTACAGAATCAATTTTAATCTCTATTTTTTGCCCATTTTGAATTTCAATTACAGCACCATAAGGAACTTTATAAACTTGTCTCCTATAAACAGGATATTCCGTATATGCAAGTTCTGCATTTCTACTCAATACAATAGTCTCACCATCCCTGTTTACAATAGTTTTTAGATTATAATAATCAACAACCCCATTATTTTCAGCATAAATTTCTGAACGTTGCACAACACGACTTGCAGCGCCCCCAATATGAAACGTCCTCAGAGTGAGCTGTGTGCCAGGTTCACCAATCGATTGAGCCGCAATAATGCCCACAGCTTCGCCAACTTCAACCTGTTTCCCTGTAGCAGGATTGACTCCATAACACTTTGAACATACACCATGTTTTGACTCACATGTCAAAACACTCCTGATGCCAATTTTATCAATACCTGCTTCAACAAGCCTTTGAGCTTTTTCTGAGGTAATAAGCTCTCCCCTTTTTATTATAGTTTCATCGCGAACAATATCTACAACATTATCTAAAGCTACTCTACCTATAACACGTTCATCTATTTTTTCAACTACTTCATCACCATTACGCAATGTCCCTATAAACACCCCATTTACAGTTTCACAATCAACATCCCTTACAACAACATCATGAGCCACATCTACAAGCCTTCTTGTAAGATAACCAGCCTCAGCCGTTTTCAACGCTGTATCAGCTAACCCTTTACGCCCTCCATGAGTTGAAATAAAATATTCTAAAACCGTTAAACCTTCCCTGAAGTTTGAGATAATAGGCGTTTCTATAATTTCACCCATACCTCCTGTGAGTTTCTTTTGAGGCTTCGCCATAAGACCACGCATTCCAGCAAGTTGTCTTACTTGTTGCCTCGATCCTCTTGCCCCAGAATCAACCATTATAAATATTGAATTGAATCGATTTTCTCCGTATTTGTAACTTTCCGTCTCTTCTTTTCTCATTTCATCAAACATAATATCTGCAATCTCATCAGTAACTTTTGTCCAAATATCGATTATTTTATTATAACGTTCCGACTCCGTTATCAACCCAAGTTTTGCCTGTTTCTCGATTTCCTTAATTTTTGTTTTTGCTTCTTTTACCATCTTCTCTTTTTTCGGTGGAACTTTCATTTCATTTATAGAAATAGAAACTCCTGCCAAAGTTGAATATTTGTAACCCATATTTTTTATTTCATCTAAAAGAACAGAAGTCCTAAACTGCCCAAGCTCTCTATAACATCTATCAACAAGATTCCCAAGATCCTTCTTCGTCATACTTTTGTTTTGATATCCCAATGAATAAGAATTATCATCGTTTTTAGGAAGCTGTTCATTAAAAATTATTCTTCCAACAGTTGTATAGTTGACAATTTCTTTACCTTCTTCAGATATATAATTTTTCCATTTTGTAACATCCAATTGTTCATTTTCTTTCAATTTATCATCTCTTATAGCTGTAATTCCTGCAACTTTAATCTTTGCCTGCAAATCAATTTTTTGAGCCTGATAAGCACTTATAACTTCACTCACGGACGAAAAAATTTTACCTTCACCCGGAACACCCGCTTTCTCTTTCGTAAGATAAAAACTCCCCAAAACCATATCTTGAGAAGGACCCGCAATAGGCTTTCCTGATGCCGGCGATAAAATATTCCTCGTAGCCATCATCAAAATTTTTGCTTCAAGTTGCGCCTCAAGAGACATAGGCAAATGAACCGCCATCTGATCCCCGTCAAAGTCCGCATTGAACGCAGCACAAGTTAAAGGATGAAGCTGAATCGATTTACCTTCAACTAAAACAGGATCGAAAGCCTGAATGCCCAATTTATGTAATGTAGGAGCTCTATTCAAAAGAACAGGATGATTCTGCGTAATTTTTTCCAAAATATTCCAAACTTTTGCATCGCCTCTTTCCAACATTCTCTTCGCTGATTTTAGTGTTGCATTTTCCTGTTTTATCAATTCTTTTATAATAAACGGCTTAAAAAGTTCTAAAGCCATTTCTTTAGGAAGTCCACATTGATTTAATTTTAAATGTGGGCCAACAACTATAACACTTCTTCCAGAATAGTCGACTCTTTTTCCAAGCAAATTCTGTCTGAAACGCCCTTGTTTTCCTTTTAAACTATCAGATAATGATTTGAGTGCTCTGTTGCCAGCTCCTGTAACAGGCCTTGTTCTTGAATCATTATCTATTAAAGCATCAACAGCTTCTTGCAAAAGCCTCTTTTCATTATTTATCATAACCATTGGAGACTTTAATTGCTCAATATGACGAAGTCTATTGTTTCTATTGATAATTCTTCTATATAAATCATTCAGATCAGAAGTTGCAAATCTGCCGCCATCCAACGCAACCAGAGGTCTTAAATCTGGAGGTATCACAGGAAGTACTGTAAGAATCATCCACTCAGGTCTTGTCTTAGAATTTAAAAATCCTTCAACAATTCTAAGTTTTCTAATCAATCTTGCTCTTTCTGCATCTGATTTTGTTTTTTGTATTTCAGCATGAATATTTTTTAACTCTTCTTCCAAATTAATTCCTGCCAAAAGCTTTCTTATTGCTGACGCTCCAATATCGACTTTTAAATTACCACCATATCCATTCCTCATGTTTTTTATGTCACTTTCTTCAAGCAACACAATCTTATCCGGTCTTGAAAAATTTCTTATAAAAGGGATATCATTTTTTGAAATTTCAACTCTTAAACACCCTTCATACTTTTTAAGAGCCTCAGAATCTTTTCGAAGTTCTTCATAAATTTTATCTTTTTCAATATCAAAAAACTCTATTCTAATTTTTCTATCTGGTTCTGTTATCAAAACAGTTTCACTTTTTTCAAATTTTTTAAAAAGTATATTCTTTATCTCACTACGACTTGCTGAATCCAAATTCCAATAATAATATACAGCGTGTGGCTTAAAATAAACTTTGTAATATGTATCACCTTTTTCAATATTGGAAATTATTTTTTTTGCAAGTTCGTCAGCAGACATTTCGGCAAAAACTGCCTGATCTTTTACCAAAGCCTTAAGCTGCTTCAAAGCTACAGTGGAATCAGCGTCAAGACTTATCTCTTCAGCAACAATCCCATCGAACACATTTTTAAATTCTTCCTTTACTGCAAAACTATCTATTCCACATCTAAATAAAGCAAATTCTTCTTCTTTTAAAAACACACCCTTTTTGATTGGGGAAAAAATTTGCGCATGGTCTTTTAAATTTTCCGTAACAATATATTTTGCATAATAAACAACATTCTCTAAATCAGAAATTTTCATATTTAAAAGAATCCCGATTCTTGAAGGCGGCTTTCTCAAAAACCATAAATGAGCCACAGGAACTGCAAGATCAATATGGCCAAATCTTTCCCTTCTTACCTTTGATTCCGTTACCTCAACACCACACCTATCACAAATTACTCCTTTGTGTTTTACGTACTTATATTTTCCACAATGACATTCCCAATCTTTCGTTGGTCCGAAAATTCTATCACAAAATAAACCATCTCGCTCTGGTTTAAATGTTCTATAATTAATCGTTTCTGGTTTTTTGACCTCACCATAAGACCACGAATGCACCTGTTCAGGACTAGCAACTGATACCCTAACAGCATCAAAATTTGCAAAATTAAGATTATCCATCTTTTTCTTTTGGTTTTGAAAATTTATCTTAGCCATTTATTCTTTTCCATTTTTTTCTTGATTGTTTTTTTCAACATCTAAAAGCTCTACACTAAGACCTAATGCTCTCAATTCACTCACCAAAACTTTAAACGATTCAGGAACGCCAGGTGGCGATATTAATTCACCTCTAACGATTGAATCATACATTTTTACCCTTCCATCAACATCATCTGATTTAACAGTTAAAAACTCTTGCAGTACGTGGGCTGCACCATAACCTTCTATGGCCCACACTTCCATCTCTCCAAATCTTTGCCCACCAAATTGTGCTTTACCACCCAAAGGCTGACGTGTAATAAGCGAATAAGGACCTGTAGATCTTGCATGCATTTTATCTTCTACAAGATGATTAAGTTTCATAACATACATAACACCCACTGTCACTTTTTCCATAAACGGTTCACCTGTTCTTCCATCATAAAGTGTAATTTTACAATCATTTGTAGGTAAACCTTCAGCAGCAAATTTGCTTAAAGACTCTTCAAGCTCTTTACCTTTTACTCCGCGCTCAATTAACATTTTTTTTCTTTCAGTTAATATTTTTGCTTTTGCTTTTTCTACATAATCTTTTACCTGAGTTTCACTCGCTCCATCAAACACAGGCGTCACCATCTGCGTTTTAAGTTCTTTTCCAGCCCAACCTAACATAATCTCTAAAAGTTGTCCCACATTCATACGCGAAGGAATAGAAAGTGGGGAAAGAACACAATCAACTGGCGTCCCATCCGGCAACCTTGGCATATCTTCAACTGGAAGTATTCTTGCAACAATACCTTTATTTCCATGTCTTCCAGCAAGCTTATCCCCAATCTGGACTTTTAGCTTTGCCGCAATGTAAACTTTTACGGTCTTATTAACAGAAACCGGCAAATCGTCACCCTTTCTAAATCTCTCTTTTTCATTCTCATAACTACGTTTCAAATTTTCTTCCTTTGCTACATAAAGAGCTTCTATTTTCGCTACTTCCGATTTTTTTGCACGCGCAAGCTGCTCTTTCTTATCCTTACGAAGTTTCTCCTTTGCAGCTCCATAAATCTCGATCATGCTATCCTGCTTTTTCTTTTTTTCCTTATTTGTAAGCTTTTCAAGCCTAACAAAAGTTCTTACAGCTATAACTTTACCAGATACCCCTGGTGGTACTCTAAGCGATGCGTCTTGGGCATCCTCTGCTTTTTTTCCAAACAACACTCTAAGCAACCTTTCTTCCGGTGTCGTTTGCTGTTCACCTTTAGGCGCTGTTTTTCCAACAAGAATATCACCTCTTTGAACCATTGACCCAACTTTAATTATTCCATCTTCATCAAGATTTAAAAGATCTTCCGAACCAGTATTTGGAATATCCTTCGTTATCTCTTCTGGACGTCCTTTTGTTTCTCTCGCCTCAATCTGAAATTCTTTGATATGAACGGATGTAAATTTATCATCGTGTATTAATTTTTCAGACAATAACATCGCATCTTCAAAGTTATAACCATCCCAAGACATATATGCAACAAGAAGATTTTGTCCTAAAGCAAGCTGACCCTGACTTGTCGCTGGACCATCAGCTATTATTTGCCCTTTCTTAACAAATTCACCCAAGACAACTAAGGGGATTTGATTGATACAAGTATCTTGATTGGATCGTGCATATTTTCTTAGCTTATATATTTCTACTTTACCATTTTTAGAGTAAATCATTATTTCATCTGAAGAAACAGACACAACTTCTCCATCTGACTTTGCAACCACAATTACCCCAGAATCTCTAGCGACTTTTTCTTCAATACCGGTCGAAACTATCGGAACTTCTGTCACTAAAACAGGTACGCCTTGACGTTGCATATTGCAACCCATCAAAGAACGATTCGCATCATCGTGTTCCAAGAACGGAACCAATGCAGCCGAAACGGATATCACCTGCATAGGAGAAATATCCATATAATCAACTTTGGCTGGAGCTTGAAACAAAAAATCACCCCATTTACGTCCCTGGACTGAATCCGATAGAATCTTTCCTTTATCATCTAAAGCGGTATTTGCTTGTGCAACAAAAAATCCATCTTCTTTATCTGCTGTCAAATATTCAATCTTATCCGTTGCTTTACCATCTTCTACTTTTTTGTACGGTGTCTCTATTAAACCATATGAATTAATTTTTGCAAAAGTTGAAAGAGACGTTATTAAACCTATATTTGATCCTTCAGGGGTTTCAATAGGACATATCCTACCATAGTGTGTATGATGAACATCCCTAACTTCAAATCCAGCTCTTTTTCTGTTTAATCCACCTGGACCTAAGGCGGAAAGCCTTCTCTTATGTGTAAGCTCTGCTAAAGGATTTATTTGATCCATAAATTGTGAAAGCTGCGAAGTCCCAAAAAATTTTCTTATCTGAGCAACAAATTGAGTAATATTTGCTAAAGATCTTGGTGTAACATTTTCTTTATCTTGATAATTCATATACTCTTTTACAAGCCTTGCCATCTGAACAAGCCCAATTCTTATTTGATTTTCCAACAGTTCTCCAACAGATCTAACACGCCTATTTCCTAAATGATCAATATCATCCAACCCAATTTTAATGGTCTGTCCATCTTCCGTAAATTCACTGTCGCCATTATACAACATCAAAAAATATTTTAACGTAGCCACTACATCTTCTTTCGTAAGCGTTCTCTTAGTTTCCGAAGGTATTGATAAATTAAAGTTTTTTTCATAATACTTAAAAATAGGTGCGAGTTTTTTTAATATTTTATATCGTCCAACAGTTGTTAAATCGTATCTTCTTACAGATTTAAAAAGAAGTTCTTCCAAAAACCCTTGGGCCCTTTCTTGTATGATAAATTCTTGAGTTTTCAAAACCTTATATATATGATTTATTGCCTCTTTCTGACTTTTTATAAAATCCTTTTTCAACGTTAAAAAAATAGAAGAATCTTTTAAAACCGATACTGTAGTAAAACCTTTATCTTGAAGTTTTTTGACTAAATCTTCTTTTAATTCTCTCCCAAAATCCGCAATTATTTCACCTGTATTTTTGTCATAAATATCCTCTGCAAGATACTCCATAGAAAGAGAAGTTAAAACATTATCTAACGACACCTCTTTGGATTCTTTAAAAAGGCTCAAAATCTCATCATCACTCTCAAATCCTAACGCACGCAAAAAAACAGTAACAAACACCTTTCTTTTTCTATCAATTTTTACATACAAAATACCATTTTTATCAAATTCAAATTCAACCCATGCCCCTCTATATGGAATTATTCTTGCAAAATATGAAGGTTTTCCTAAAATGGTAATCTTTTTGTCCTCATCTTCTTCAAAAATTACTCCAGGAGAACGATGAATCTGACTGACAACAACACGCTCAGCTCCGTTTATAATAAACGTAGCTGTATCAGTCATAATAGGGACATCCCCAAAATATACTTCCTGCTCTGAAAGCTCATTCTCTTTACCATCTTCTTTTTTATGCACGAGTCTTAACTTGACTTTCAAAGGTAACGCATAGGTAGCATCCCTAACGATAGACTCTTCAACAGAATATTTAGGTTCACCAAAAGAATAAGAAACATACTCTAAAACCAAACTTTCATCTGAATTTATTAGAGGGAACACATCTCTGAAAACGCCTTCTAATCCTTGAAATTTTCGTTTCTCAGGAGAAACGTTTTGTTGTAAAAATTCAACAAAAGAATCCTTTTGCATTTTCAAAAGAAGTGGAGGATCTATAGTGTTTCCAATTTTACCAAAATTAACTTTATCCATTATTTTAAACCCATTCTTCTCAAAATAAACAATCTATCAGTTCAACAAACACTATTTGTCAATATCAAACACAGACACACAACACCTAACTCACCGAAAGTGTCTATTTACGTGAATGCCTTTATACCATTTTGTTATTATTTCTACTCGTTATTATCTCTACTTAAGTTCAACTGTAGCGCCAGCATCTATGAGTTTCTTTTTTATTTCTTCGGCTTCCGCCTTTGCAACATTCTCTTTTACTGTTTTAGGAACACCATCTACAAGATCTTTTGCCTCCTTAAGACCAAGACCAGTAACTTCTCTTACAATTTTAATAACATTGATTTTACTTGTACCTGCACCACTAAGCACGACATTGAATTCTGTCTTTTCTTCTACTGATGGTGCAGCTCCAACTACAGGAGCTGCTGCAACTGCTACCGGTACCGACGCTGATACACCAAATTTTTCTTCTAATGCCTTTACAAGCTCTGAAAGTTCAATAACCGATAACGAAGAAATTGCCTCAATTAACTGATTTTTTGATAATTCTGCCATTTTCACTACCCTCCGATTATTTATCTTCTCTTTTGTTTCCGAACATTTTCATACGTAATTTTATAGTTCAACCTCAAAAAATGTCCTCGTCTAGTTTATCTGTGCCGCTTGTTTTTTCGATATTGCATCCACAACTGTCAAAAATCTTCTAATATTTGCACTCAAAACGTTAACAAACCCACTGATTGGAGCATTCATACTCCCTAACATTTTTGAAACGAGAACCTCTCTCGAAGGAAGAGCAGACAACTGTTCAACAACTTCAGCACTTATAAATCTTCCTTCTAAAAAACCACCCTTTATTTTCAATTTAGCATGCGTCTTTATAAAATCAACAACAACTTTCGCAGGAGACACAATATCTCCATTTTCAATAACGAGAGCTGTCGGACCTAAAAACTTTTTATCCACTTCAATTCCAACATCTTTAAAAGCTATTTCACTCAAAGTATTTTTAACAACAGCATATTCGCTATCAAACGAACGAAGCTTTGAACGAAGTTCCGAAATTTCCTCCACAGCAAGACCATGATATTCCGTTAATATTAAGCCTTTCACAGCCCTAAGTTTTTTAGACAAATCCTTTACAATTTTTTGATTTTTTACACTCGGCATTTTTCACTCCTACAACCAATCTCAATTTTTAATATAAATAAAAAACTTCTCATGAGAGAAGTTTAAGGTATCAAAAAAACACTTCGTCTCGGTAAGACGGGAATTTTCATCCCTTTTAATATCTTTTCTTAGACATCTTACTATCTTTGACTAACTAACGAAATTTTAAACCATCAGCAACCATTTTAGCAATTCATCACATTAACAATTTATTCTCAAAAACACCCACTAACCATCTGATAAACATCGCCAACCCCTATTTTTTCATGTAACTCAAAAATTTATATACAACAGAAAAACGTAATCCGGCAGCGACCTACTCTCCCGGGACCCTACGGTCCAAGTACCATCGGCCCTGATGGGCTTAACTTCCGAGTTCGGAATGAGATCGGGTGTGACACCATCGGAATAACCACCGGAAAACAATTTTATTCAAAGAACGTCATCGCAAACCCAAACGACAAACGGGCAGCATAAGGTAAAACCAAATCGGTGTTTTCAAACTAAATTGAAACTCAAGTAGAATCTATATAATCATACAATAAACGCACAATCATTAAACATAAAGACAAAGATTAGAAAATGTGACCAAGCCAATCGGGCAATTAGTACTGGTTAGCTACATACATTACTGTACTTACACTTCCAGCCTATCAAACTCGTAGTCTACAAGTGCCCTTCAGGGAAACCTTATCTTGAGGTGAGTTTCACACTTATATGCTTTCAGTGTTTATCTCATCCATACTTGGCTACTCGGCAATGCTCCTGGCGGAACAACCGAAACACCAGAGGTATGTTCATTCCGGTCCTCTCGTACTAAG
>JAITTL010000029.1 GCA_031286985.1 Endomicrobium sp. | reverse complement strand
CTCCGATCAACAACTTCAACAATCTCACCTTGTTCTGCTCTCTTTATTGTTTTGTACTCTCCTAGTAATGTTTCAGCTATACTTTCAATGCTTGTTATACTCATCTCCAACATCCTCTTCTCTTTCTCTGTTAACTTATTTGCAGACATATATGCAACTATCTTCAAAGCCGAGATGGGTGAATTGATGTCATGCGCCACCTTCTTGGCTATCCTATAAAGCTCTTCTTGGATCTCTAATTTCTTTTGTAGTTCTTCTCTCTTTTTTTTGTCCGTTATGTCTACAGCTAATCCTATTACTCCCTCTACTTTTCCATTTATAACCAGTGGATATTTTACAGATAGAAAGGTATATCCTTCCGGTGAATTTTCTTCAACCATCATTGGCTTCCCTTCTTCAATCACACGCCTGTTATTCTTCCAAACTTCGGGCCCTGCCTCTTTTGCGGTTGCTTTAATACCAATAATTCTATTTAAACTATAATTCCTATATATGTGGTTATCATACTTATCCACAACAAAAAAATTGACATTTGAAACTTTTTCTTTTATAAAAAACAACACTTCTTTATCAATGGCTTCAATATCAAGCTTATGGTTCTCTTCTTCCTTTATCTGCATTTGTTTCTCGACAAACATACGTTTTCGAGCACAATTAGACGCCTTATAAGATAAAAATCCTGCGCCAAAGTTATATTTTTTGATAGCAATGCCTAGATGTGGGGAAACTCCTGTAGGATAAACAATGTTAGCTCCTCTGAGATTTTCAGCTGTGTACGCTGTCTCTTCTAATATAAAATCTATGTTCCTACCAACGTCGCTGTCATAAAACTTTTTTGCTGTAAATTCCATCGCCAGCGATATAACCGCATCCTTAAAATTTGAATCAGTGAAAAAATCTTGCTTTACTTGTCTATACCTGTCTCCAAAACCATTTCCCACAAGTCCTGTAACCCATGATTTAATTTCATAAGGACATTTCAGCTTTTCAATTGCACCCTTATTCTTCAAATACCAATCTGTTGGTAGGGAAGGATCTGCATATCTAGAAAACTCAAGGTTGACATGTCTATACAAATATGAAGCATCTGTTATGATAACTTTCTTTACTTTCCTTTTTATTTTCTCACTATTTATTGTATTAACTAATTCTTCAAATCCTTCACCTGTTTGGCTGGCGCAGGCATAGGATATAACTAAATCCAAAACCACACTGCTATCTTCTGCTTTTTCAAAAAATTCAGCAGATTCTTTGCTCCACTTGACAAGTCTATCAGTTGACATACTTCCTCCCTAGTTTACAAAACCGATGAGCTCTCTGATTTCAAAGCGCACTGATTCTAGCAAAAATGCTGTTAAAGGCAAAATAGATCGTTAGGGTCAGTTACAGACGTTCCCATTCTCGTAAAGTAAAAAAAGATCTCAAATGTATTTATTTCGTGATTCTTTTTATTTTTTCATCTACGATTTGTACATTTCAAGTAGTAAAGAAGTTTAGAGCTTAATGGAATAAAGTGGTAAAACATACAGCTTCACGAAATAAATATGGTAAGCAACCAGGAATTGATGATGCTTTGTTGTCACTGTTTATCAGATCAGGACACTGCATATATCACACTTCCAAAACAACACATATCATAAATATATGTTACGCCAAAGTCCTTTCAAGATGTTAGTGCAATACTAGAATATTTACAATTTGAATTTTGGGATTCTACAAAATCTTACTTTTTTTGAACGCACGGTTAAATATATAATCTACGTTTTTAAATTGGGACTTTATGTCACAATCTTTTCTTATTTTTGCTACAGTTAAATATTTCGTTACATCTAAATTTTTTAAACAAGCAGCTTCAAGAGATATTTGATTGGCTTTTGCATCAAAAGCAATAGCTTGCACCACTGCATATGCACTTTCTCTGGATAGTCCTTTGTCAATTAGAGAAAGTAGTATCGTGCCGGAAAAAATAATATCTTTTGTTTTATCGATATTTATCTGCATATTCTTGGGATAAATATTAAGATCTGCCAACAAATTTTGCATTCGCACAAGCATATAATGCAAAATTATGGATGCGTCAGGAAGGATGATTCTTTCTGTAGATGAGTGGCTTATATCACGTTCATGCCACAGAGCAATGTTTTCCATTGCAGTTGTTGCATACCCTCTAAGAAGTCTTGCAAGTCCGCATATGTTTTCAGAAACTATAGGATTTTTTTTGTGAGGCATTGCAGATGACCCTTTTTGCCCTTTTGTAAAAGATTCTTCCACTTCTGCAACTTCAGTTTTCTGTAAATGTCTTATTTCAGTAGCAATTCTCTCCAAGCTTGTGCCAACGTGGGCAAGCGTAGAACAATAAATTGAGTGTCTATCACGAGGAATAATTTGGGTTGATACAGGTTCTGGGATCAGCTCCATTTTTTTGCATACATATTTTTCAACACTTGGATCCAAATGTGCCATAGTACCTACAGCTCCAGAAATTTTACCATAGCTTACAGTTTTTAAAGCAAATTTAAGTCTATCTAAAGATCTTATAATTTCGCAATACCAAGAAGCTGCCTTTAAACCAAAGGTTATTGGTTCCGCATGAATGCCGTGGGTTCTACCCATCATAGGCGTCATTTTATGTTTTTTTGCTAATTTGATCACTATGACAGATAATTTTTTTGTTTCCTCGATAAGCAATTTTGTTGACTGTCTCAATTGAGATCCTGTGGCAGTATCTAAAACATCAGAAGAAGTCATGCCTAAATGCAGAAATCTCCCATCAGGCCCGATAGTTTCCACAACCGCAGTTAAAAAAGCTATTACATCGTGCTTTACGGTATGTTCAATTTTGTAAATTTTTTCAACATTAATTTTTGCTTTTTTCTTTATCGTTTCTATTGCCTTTTTAGGAACAGTTCCAAGTTTTGACATGGCTTCAGCAGCAAAAATTTCTACTTCGAGCATTTTTTTAAACCTGTTTTCGTCTGACCAAATTACAGCCATTTCAGGATTTGTATAACGCGGTATCATCTTAACCCCTATTTTAAATTTTTAATAACTTTTTTTATTGCTTTTGGATATATTTGATGTTCTACAGCTAAAACTTTTTGTGCAACATCTTGAGGTGTATCCTTATCAAGGATCACAATCGCTTGCTGCATAATTATCTCACCTGTATCATATTCTTTTTCTACAAAATGCACAGTTGCTCCTGATTCTTGTTCTTTAGCTTTTACAACAGCTTCATGCACGTGATATCCATACATTCCTTTTCCACCGAATTTTGGCAAAAGAGCAGGATGCATATTTAGAATTCTATCTGGGTAAGCTTTTATTATCCCATACCCAATCATTCTCGTATAACCAGCAAGGCAAATGATATCAGCCCCTTCGTTTTGTAAATTTTTAAGCATTGCATCGTTGAAAGATTTTTCATCTTTAAAATTTTTCCTTTCCACGCAGAGAGTTCTTATGTTTTCACGTTTTGCACGTTCAATAGCATAGGCATTTGAATTACTAGAAATAACTAAAACAACTTGCGCAAAACCTTCTAAGATTCCATGTTTTGTAGAATCTATTATGGATTGCATGTTAGAGCCACTTCCTGATACTAATATTGCAAGTTTTTTCATAAAAACCATATCATGCATATTTTATTATGTCGCCAAACCTTCAATTATGAAATTTCCTTGAAACATTTTTTTGAGAACAAAAGCTGACATTAAATCTTCTTTTTGTTTTTTGAATTGTTCTACATACACGCATCAACAAAATTTGAACTTTGATTGATTGTAAAACTTAACAATATCTTTAACTCGTAAATTTTATACAAATGTAACATCCCTTTCTCCCTTTTTGACATATCCTATTATCTTAGCACTCTTAAAAAAATTTTTTATATGTAAAGCAACCTCACAACGAACAATTAAGACCATTCCTATTCCCATATTAAGTGTTCTATACATATCCCCTTGAGAAATATTCCCTTTTTTTTGAATCAATTCAAAAATCTCAGGCACTTTCCATGAATTTTTTTCAATTACAACGCTTGTACCACTTGGCAAAATTCTTGTTATTTTATCGTAAAAGCTGCCTCCAGTGATATGTGCAATTCCAACTATGTTTTGTTTTTTAAAATTGAATTTTGCAATTGCTGCAAGTACTTCTTTAACGTAGATCTTTGTTGGAGCAAGTAACTGTTTAGAATATTTTTTTAATTCAATATTTGAAAAAACTTTCCTTATAAGAGAATAACCATTTGAATGTGGACCACTTGATGGCAACCCTATTATCATATCCCTCGGCTTTATTTTTACACCATCAATTTCTTTCCCTTTTTCAATTATACCAACTGAAAATCCAGCCAAATCATATTCACCATTTTTATAAAATCCAGGCATTTCAGCTGTTTCTCCTCCGATAAGCTGAGAACTAGACATGGCACATCCTTTAGCTATACCTTTAATAACTTGTTTTGCTTGGCTTATATTTAGTTTACCACAGGCAAAATAATCTAAAAAAAACAAAGGTTTTGCACCAACACATACCAAATCATTTACATTCATAGCGACAAGATCTATACCAACGGTATTATGTTTATTTACAAGGAAAGCTATCTTGAGCTTTGTCCCAACTCCATCAGCAGAACTGACAAGATTGTATTTTGTGCCATCAATCGGAAACAGTCCACCAAAACCACCTATTTTTGAAAATTGCTTCTTCAGTTGTTGCACAAGTTTGTTACCAGCTTTGATATTTACCCCAGCCTTTTTATACGAAATAGACACTTAATCATCTCCTATACTTAAAATCAAATAAAGATTTTCAAACCTATGCGCTACCTGTATAAATCTGCAAAACTCAACTATTTTTAAATATACCTGCAAAAAACATAATAAGCGCTGCATTTACGAAATCGATTAAAAATGCACTTACTATGGGAACCACAAAAAAAGCTTTAACAGCAATTCCATGTTTTGCCGATACAGTTTGCATATTTGTTAAAGCATTTGGAGTTGCTCCTAACCCAAACCCTACAAATCCGGCAGCCATAACAGCAGATTCATAATTTTTACCAAACAATAAAAAGACAAAAGAATATGCCATTGCAAGCGTTAGAATTATTTGAGTTACAACTATGAACAAAACTGGCATTCCCAAGTATGTTAATTGTTTTAAATTTAGGGTACTTATAGCCACAGTAACAAAAATGGCAAGAGATATATCAGAAATCATTCCTATCGCTTTGGTGTCTATCTTAAACAGTCTAGAAACATCGCTAATATTGCGAAATAACACCGCCACGCTCAGCACAACTAGATAATTAGGCAATATAATTCCGATCGTATCAAGATAATAACTAATTGCCATGCCTAAACCCATAGTAACCAAAACCAAGGATAAACTTTTCATCAAATGAGGGCCACTGACAAAATCTTCTGTTTCTTTGTGAGACAAAATGAATTTTCCTTCTTTCTGAACGAGTGCTCCAAGTTCTTCGTATTCAGAAGATTGATCGTTTGTGTTACTTTTAAATTGGTTAAGAAATTCTGAGTGAGGGGTAGCTATTTTACGTTTTTTAATAATCCACTCTGCCAATGGTCCACCAAGTGCTGATCCTATAATCAGACCTAACGTAGCACATGCCATACCCATGGTCATTGCTCCATCGACGCCCAATGTTTTTTCAAAAACTGTCCCAAAACCTGTAGCAGTCCCCAATCCTCCCATCATAGAAACAGAACCGCAAATAATCCCCATAAGAGGATTTATTCCAAAAAGCTTAGAGAAAAATATTCCTACAACATTTTGAAAAATAGCTGCTACGATGCAAATACCCCAAAAAGCGGCTACCAATAAACTATCGTTTTTTAGAAGTTTATAGCTAGCATTCATTCCAACCGTGCAAAAAAATGTAATCATTAACAGTTTTTGCAAAGTCATATCAAAATGAAAAATTGCAATGTTTTGTGATTGTAAAAATGTTGTCAAAAATACAATAGCAAAACCTCCAATTACAGATGCAGGAATCGATAACTTTACCAAAAACCGGATCTTATTTCTAACAAAAATTCCAAAATAATACATGACTACCCCTAAAGCGATCGTTTGCACCATATTAAAATTTAAAGTCCATAAACCATCCATTTTAATTCTCCACTAGATTTCCACTTTATATTTTACGGGTTGTTAACTTAATAAACGCTGTATAAATTTGTTTATTCCATAAAACAACCAATTATAAGCGCTACTTTCTACTACCTGGCTTTACCACTATATTATTACCCTTCTTACACATAGGACACTCTTGTGCTTTATAATTTTTTATATTAAGACTTAGAAGAGAAAATTTTGGTATTCCAAAATCAATTTTTTCTGCACTCCTATCAACAAGTGACGCTATAGCAACAATTTCAACATCAAATAGTTTAAGTGAATTTATAACTTCTCTTGTAGAAAGCCCTGTTGTTATAACGTCTTCAACAACTAAAATTTTTTCTCCTTTGTTAACTGAAAAACCTCTTCTCAAAGACATTTTTTCATCAATTCTTTCTAAAAAAATTGCACGTACGTCAAACGCTCTTGCTACTTCATGCCCTATAACAACGCCACCTAATGCAGGAGACGCTACAACATCAACTATTATATTATGTTCTTTTATTTTTTTTGCAAGAGCCCAAGCAAGACGCGCAGCTTCTTTTGGATGTTGCAAAATCAAAGCAGATTGAAAATATGTATCCGAATGAAACCCACTAGAAAGCTTGAAATGTCCACTTAAAAGTGCCATATTTTTTTCAAATAAATTTTTTAATTCCTTTTCTTCCATTTAATCCCCTTAGCAAAATTTATTTTTGGCGAAAAATCAACACACGAACAAGCCCCATACTTCTTATTGGAAGTAAAAGACCTGACTTTAATACACTGCTAAGCAATTTGTTTGAATTTTTTACTGAAAAATTCATTTTATTGCAATTCTTTCATAAATATTTTTTGCTGCTTCAGCTGGATTTTCAGCTTCTAGTATTGGCCTTCCAACAACTATAAAATCTGCACCATTTTCGACAGCAATTTCTGGGGTTGTAACTCTTTTTTGATCATCATTAACCTTCACAGGTCTGATACCAGGTGTAACAACATCAAAATCTTTACCACATTCCTTTTTTATGAGGGCTGCCTCAAGGGGTGATGATACCACACCATCAATTTCACAAATTTTCGAAAGTATTGCTCTTCTTATTACTTCCTCAGGAGTTGCTATTTGACTTGTTAAAACCGTTACTGCCCAAATCTTTGGTCTGTTTTCAACAGATGCAGCTGATCTAAGCATTTCTTCGCCACCAATAAAGTGAACTGTTAAACTAAAAACTCCTAAATCTCTTGCGGATTCAACAGAACGTTTTACAGTAGCAGGTATATCGTGAAATTTTAGATCCAAAAACACTTCTTTCTTATTATCTTTTATCATCTTTATTATTTCTTTACCAGCTTGTAAAAATAATATAGGCCCAACTTTGTAAATATCGATATAAGGGTTTGTATCTTTAACAAGTTTCTCAGCTTTTTGAGAATCGTATATGTCAAGAGCAAGTATTATTTTTTTCATTCTTGTTTACCATACCTATTATATTTTTTATGGATAATATGTTTTTTTTAATCATAATATCTTCAATTTCATTAATAATTTTTATTAAATTAATAGGTGAAACCAAACTCGAACTCCCAACACTCACAGCAGTTGCACCTGCAAGCATAAATTCAACCGCATCTTCACCTGTCATTATCCCACCACAACCTATGATAGGGATACTAATGCTCTGCCAAGCATCGTATACGCAACGTATTGACATAGGTTTTACACAAGCACCGGACATTCCACCTTTCAATGTAGAAAGTTTAGATTTAAAGGTCTTGATATCTATTGCCATTGCAGGATAAGTATTTGTAAGTGTTATACCATCAGCTCCTTGATTTTCTGCCGCTAATGCAAGTTCAGAGATATCAGTTACAAGCGGTGAAAGTTTTGCAATAACTGGAATTTTTGATATTTTTTTAACTTCTTTTATTATATTTTGCACTAAAGATAAATCGTGACATACTATTTTTTTTTCCAAGTTAGGACAAGATAAATTAAGTTCTATAGCGGATATGCCATTTTGGCAGCTTAATATTTTTGCCGTTTCAACATATTCGCTAACTGATGCCCCAGCAATACTGACTATTACGGGAACACCAAGTTTTTTTAATTTTTCAAGAGGTTCTTCAATAAAAGATTTAATTCCGATATTTTGTAACCCTATGCTGTTCAATATTCCAGATGTAACTTCGGCAACTCTGGGTTGTAAGTTTCCATCACACGGTTTTAAAGTAATAGTTTTTGTTATAATGCCACCAAGTTTTTCCAAAGGAATCAAATCTGCTAATTCATAGCCATAGCCAAAAGTTCCAGATGCTGTAAGCACTGGGTTTTTGAATTTAACATTTGCAAAAACTATACTCAAATCAGGTTTCATTTTATCCTTAAGATATACATATTGACCATCAGTTACAATTCAACTTCTTCGATTCTAAAGACTGGACCATCTTTGCAAATCATCCTAATTTGACCATTTATTTTTACGGCACAACTTTGACAATTCCCTATACCACATGCCATTTTCTCTTCAAGAGAAACAAATCCTTTTATACATTTTACTTTTGCAATTTGTATAACCTTTTTGAGCATAGGAGTAGGCCCGCATGCAATTAATAAGGTAGTATCATTTAGTCCTTTTAACAGCATGTCAGTGATATATCCTTTATATCCTTTAGATCCATCTTCAGTAGAAATTATTACTTTCCAATTCATTTTTTTAAACTTATCCAGACACACTAAATCTCTTTCTGATCGAGCACCATAATATAAAATACCGTTTTGTGTTAATTTAGTTGCAAGGTAATAAATAGATGCTATTCCTGTACCGCCTGCAACAACAGTGTAGCTTGATTGTTCCCAATTTTTAAAATCGTAACCGTTACCAAGAGGGCCTAAAAGTTGTAATGTACCAGACTGAATTTTCGATAATATTTTTGTTCCTTTACCGACAACCTTATACAAAAAACTTAAAGAATCTTTTTTGACGTAATGAATACTTATAGGTCTACGTAAAAAAACCTCTGGCACACTGATCATAAAAAACTGTCCAGGAGAACAATACCTAGTAATATTATCAATTTTAACTATTAGTTCAAAATAACCAGCACGAACTTCTCTGTTAGAAATTATTTTATAATTTCCATCAAATCTTTTAGAGATATATATGTATGCCACCTTTTCATTTACCAAAAAAACGAATTTAGAAAACCTTGTATTTAGGCTTAAGCTATTTATAGCTCTTACAACGAAATAAGAAATGCTTAAAATATTTCCGCAGGAAAAATCACGCTTGCCAAACAACAGCCCCAGCTACTATTGTCATAACTGCACCACCTTTGAATTTTCTTCCAATAAAAGGTGAATTTTTGCTTTTGGAAACAATATTTTCTTTTTTAAATTCATAAAAATATTTTGGATCGATTATAGTAATATCCGCTATACTTTCATCTTTGAGGGCCCCCCTCCCTTTTAGTCCAAAAATTCTTGCAGGATTAAAAGTCATTTTTGCTATTGCATCACTAAGACTTAAGACCCCTTTATCTACGAGTTCATTCAAAACAAGGCTTAACATTGTTTCAAATCCTATAATCCCAAATGGAGCTAAATCAAATTCTACATTCTTTTCTTCATCAGTATGTGGAGCATGATCTGTTGCGATACAATCTATTATCCCATCTGCAAGTCCCTGTTTTATTGCATCTATATCTTTTTGTTCTCTCAAAGGTGGATTCATTTTTGTATTCGCATCATAAATTTTTACAATATCGTCTGTTAATGTAAAATAGTGCGGACAAGTTTCGGCGGTAACTTTTATTCCTTTGTTTTTTGCTTGCCTTATCAAATCAACAGATCCAGCTGTTGAGACATGGGCAATATGAAGATGTCCTCCTGTAAGTTCTGCAAGCATTATATCACGGCTTACCATAACTTCTTCAGCCTGTTTAGGAATACCTTTTAACCCTAAGATAGTTGAATTTTCCCCTTCATTCATGACTCCATTTTTACTCAATTCTTTGTCTTCACTGTGTGAAATAACAGGAAGTTTGAACATTTTTGTATATTCTAAAGTACGACGCATAATCTGAGCATTAGATATGGGTTTACCATCATCGCTTACAGCTATAATGCCTGCTTTTTTGAGAACCCCTATCTCAGAAAGCTCTACACCTTGAGATCCTTTTGTCGCACAACCTATTGGAAAAACATTAATAAGTCCTTCTTTTTGCGCTTTCAAAAGAATAAATTCAACAGTCGGAGCATTATCAACAACAGGATTGGTATTTGGCATACAAAAAACGGTTGTTATTCCACCTTTTGCAGCTGAATGTGTTCCTGTGTAAATAGTTTCTTTCCCTTCATTTCCAGGTACTCTTAAATGAGCATGAACATCAATGAGCCCCGGGACAGCAATTTTCAATTTTCCATCAATAATTTTATCAGGACTACCTAAGGGTTTTGAAACAATTTTACCATCTTCGATGAAAATATCACCAATTAGATCTTTTGCTTGTGATGGATCAATTATTCTAATATTTTTAATTTGAACCCGCATTTTTCCTCTTTGGCCTTAAAAGATAAAGGATTGCCATTCTTACCGCTATTCCATTTGTAACCTGTTCATTAATTAGTGCATTTGAACTATCAGCAACATCTGAAGATATTTCGATACCTCTATTCATAGGACCCGGATGCATAATCAAAACTCCTGATTTTGCCATCGCAAGCCTTTCTTTTGTTAATTGATAAAGTTCCACATACTCCCGAACTGACGGAAACAAATTTTCTTGCTGACGCTCAAGTTGTATTCTTAAAATATTTATAATATCAGCTTCCTTAACAGCCTCGTCTAGTTCATAGTATACTTTTACACCCAAATTTTCAATGCCTGCAGGAATCAAAGTTGGAGGCCCTGCCACAGAAACTTCTGCACCCATTTTTGTCAATGCCCATATATTTGATTTTGCTACTCTTGAATGTAAAATATCACCCACAAGCAGTATCTTTAAACCCTTAATTTTTTTCTTTTTCTCATATATGGTGTATAAATCTAGAAGTCCCTGAGTAGGATGCTCATGGAAACCATCACCAGCATTTATTACAGATGCGTTAAGATTTCTTGCAAGAATATCAGGCGCCCCTGCTAAATAGTGTCTGATTATTATATAATCCGCTTTCATCGCTTCGAGAGTTTTTCCGGTATCTATAAGATTTTCACCTTTGACAACACTTGAAGTATTTATAGCAACATTTACAATATCAGCAGAAAGCCTTTTAGCGGCAATTTCAAAAGAAGTCCTTGTCCGGGTTGAAGGTTCATAAAAAAGAGTTACTACCGTTTTACCAATCAATGTAGGTGCTTTTTTAACAGATCTTGTAAAAAGGCTTTTAAAAGGCTTCACAGAATCCAAAACTATTTGCAAATCTTTTTCATCTAAATGCTCAATCCCAAGCAAATCTTTACGATTAAGAGACATTCCTTGTCCTCTATGGTATTATTACTCCAAGTCGACAACTGTAACTTTATCCATGCCGTCAACTTCTTTGCATTCAACTTTTATAAACCCTTTGCTTTGATATTTTACACCTATATATTTTGCTTCTATTGGAAGTTCTCGGAAGCCTCTATCAATTAAAACTGCAAGCTGAATAGATTTTGGTCTGCCAAAATCCATCAAAACATCCAATGCAGCTCTCACAGTCCTTCCAGTGTAAAGAACATCGTCAATCAAAATTATATTTTTACAACTCATGTCAAATGGGATAACGGTATCTTTTATGTCATGTATGTTCGAGTGAAAATTATTAAGATCATCTCTGTGCATAGTTATATCTAAAGTTCCAAATGAAATTTCGTTACCTGGGGCAAGTTTTATGATTTTCCTAAGAACTCTTTTTGCTAAAAATACGCCTTTGTTTTGTATCCCCACAATCGCAAGATTTTTTATATTTTGATTATCATTAAAAATTTCTCTTGAGATTTTATCTATAGCATTTTGAAATGCATCTGCATCAAGTATAATTTCTGGCATCTTATTCCTTTAAACCGTCAACATATTTAGCCATACCATCTTTTTGTAATTTAAGATTCTCTTTGACAACTGCATCTGCCATTTTTATTTTGTAGACTTTCAGCTTTTCCTTTAAACTAACGTCACCAATTGCCATTATTTGGACTGCTAAGAGTGCAGCATTTACAGCTCCGGCTTTACCTACTGCAACCGTTGCTACAGGTACTCCCTTAGGCATTTGAACTATCGAAAACAAAGAATCTAAACTCAAGAAATTTTTACCATCGATTGGAATACCTATCACAGGAAGAATGGTCTCAGAAGCAATAACTCCAGGCAAGGCTGCTGACATTCCTGCAGCAGCTATAAAAATTTTCACGTTAGATTTCTCTGCGTTTTCGATACACTGCTTTAGGTACTGAGTACTTCTGTGTGCAGAAGCAATGTTTAAACTATAGGTTAAACCAAATTCTTCCAATGTTTTTACAGTATCAACAATCAGCATCATGTCCGATTTTGAACCAACAATAATCGCCACATCAGTACTATTTTCCATTTATTGCTCTCCACGCTATATCGGTTCTGTAATGCATGTTTTCAAAACGCACCAAACCAACGTTTGCATAAACTTTGGCAATCGCACTTTGCATACTATCTGCCGTTGAAGTAATACCCAACACTCTACCACCTGCAGTAATGAATTTTCCATCACGAAATTTTGTTCCGGAATGGAACAATATAGTATTTTTATCACAAATCTTTTCAAGCCCCTTTATTTCCAACCCCTTTTTGAAGTTTCCAGGATATCCACCAGATGTAAGTACAACACAGACTGAGAAATCATTTTTCCAATTAATTTTCATGTTAAAAAGTTTTTTATTTAAAATTGCTGTACAAATATCAGTTAAATCTGTATCAAGCAAAGGCAAAACAGCCTGTGTTTCAGGATCGCCAAAACGACAGTTAAATTCCAAAACATATGGAGAAAACTTGTTTAAAACCACACCAACATACAAAACACCAGTATAATCGAGTTTTTCAGCTTTTATTCCACTAATCGTTTTGATAACGATATCTTCAACTTTTTTATTTACTTCCGTTGTTGCTAAAAGAGCAGGTGCGTAAGCTCCCATCCCTCCGGTGTTAAGGCCTTGATCGTTGTCATCCACTCTCTTATGATCTTGCAAAACAGGCATCATGGAGTAAGACATTCCATCAGTAAATGCTAAGTATGAAAATTCAGGCCCATCTATATATTCTTCTATAATTACATTATTTCCTGCATCCCCTAAGATTTTATCTACCATCAAGTGTTTAACAGCATTTTTGGCATCTTCTTTTCCGTTGCAGACGTAGACTCCCTTTCCAGAAGCAAGACCATCAGCTTTAACTACAATTTTTTCGTTTTTGCCACGATTTTTCAAAAATTGCAAAGCATCGTTAATATTTGAAAAATTTTCATATTGTGCCGTAGGTATATTGTATTTCTGCATGAATTTTTTTGAATAAATCTTACTAGATTCTAGTTTTGATGCACTTTTTGATGGGCCGAGTATTTTTAAATTTTGTTGTTGAAAATAATCAACTATTCCTAAAGATAGAGGAATTTCTGGACCAACGAACGTAAAATCTACATTGTTAGCTTTAACAAAATTTGCAAGTTTTTCAAAATCATTCACCGCTATATCTAAGGTCTTTGCAATTTGAGACATTCCATCATTCCCAGGTGAACAATATATTTTTTTTACTTTAGAACTTTCTGCAAATCGCCAACATATAGCATGTTCCCTCCCTCCAGACCCCACAACCAAGATTTTCATTTAACCCTCTATACAAGTTACACTTGTCCACTTTCGTTAAGATCAGTAACGCCAACAAATAAAGAGACTGGATAAAAATTGCTATTTTAAAATTGGAATTTCATCATTTAAACCAAACCGCCACCTGATTCTACAAAATAACAAAAGCATTGACAATAAACCGTAAGATTCTATAACATATATCGGACTATGAACTCTACACTAACAGGCCACATCTATACAATTTGAGACCGTGTACTTATTCATAATTAAAGATCAACTCTTAAGTCATGTAAAACCATACAGGTAAGATTAAAATATATATATTATTACCAAGCAGATTTATTCTGTTGTAGAGTTTTTAAGTTTACTGAGAGCTATCTTTGCTTTTTGATGATTAGGGTTAAGCCTCAAGGTAAGCTCCCACAAACGTTCAGCTTCATAATATTTTCCCCCTGCGTACAAAGCCAGCCCATCTTTATATTTTTCATCAGCTATAACCTCATTGCACTGAGATTTTCCTTCACGATACACATCGGAATCAACAATCATTTTGTCTTTGACTGCCAGGGTTTTTGAAAGTTCAGTCAAAGATTTTGATATATATTCTTTTGCTTTAACATAACAGTTTAATGTTTTCGATAACCCATTTTTCATCATAAAATTTACCAATTTTTCCATTTCTTTTATGCATTGTATCCATTCTTTAGAATTATATTTCTTAATACCACCTTCCAACATTTTTTTAGCTTGTTCATTTAAATCTATTTTTCTGTTTCTTCCAAATTGTTCAACCTTAAGCAAACCATCTACCTTTTCACTGTATTCTTTTACTTCTTTTGTTCCACCGGTAAAACTAGTATATTTACTCCACTGGTTTAATGCCTCTTTGTAATTCGCATTGTAATAAGCAACATAAGCTTTTGCATAAGTTATTTTCTCAAAATCAAGCTCACCGGATTCGCTAATTATTTTATTTATTGTATTGGCAATTTTTTTGTATAAACGTTTTGGAAGCTCGTAATTTGGATACGACGCAATCAAATCTAAAAGTGCATCTGTGGCTTTCAAATACTCTTCGTTGCTATACAAATATTTTGCTTCTTTGAATTTCTCTTGAGCTTTTTGCAACACTACTGCTTTTTTATGCGAAACTGTAATTTCTTTTTTTTGACCATCTGAAGAAAAATGCTCCTCGTTGCTCAAAACTCCGTATAAATTTTGAGCAAACGCAACTAACAACAAAATAACAGTTACCGTGTTACGGAAAACACCTATATACATTTTTTATTTTACTCAAATGTATTGTTTATGTTTTATGTGGAAAATATTTCTAAAAACCCAAAAATTAATATGATCTCCCTTCATCGTACCATTTGTTTCTCATCGTGAGATTATAAATTGTTTTTTCTATTGAAAGCAATAAAAACATTGGACTGTATTCTTCGATATAATCGGTATCTGTATTTGAATTATTATTCCAATCTTGGGAAACATTACCGTTGTTATTTATAAGATAAACTTGCTCACCTTCGTATGAGAGAAAAACAAATCTTTTTAAACCTGCTGAAACCAAACTTTTCCCTAACGAAGAATAAGGAGTTTTTATATGAAGAATATCTATTATAGTAGGAACAATATCAACATGTGAGGCGAGTTTATGATCTATTTTATGTTTAAACAATGCAGGGCAATAAATTATCGCAGGGATTTTAAAAGTTTTATCAATTTTCGTTTTTTCAAAAGTACCATTTGCACCACCAACACCGTAAGCCTGATGATCACTACACAATATAAATATTGTCCTATCAAACCATTTTTCACGCTTTGCCTTTTTAAAAAATTCCCCTAAAGCATAATCACAATAAAAAAGTCTATTCAAATAACCTGTTTTTTCTGTTCCGTCTTCTGGATACTTTTCAAGTGATTTTAAAATTGTTTTAACATATGGAATATGTACAGTTGTAGTAAAATAAAAAGCAAAAAAAGGTTCTTTTAAAAATTTTACTTTTTTAAAGAAGAACTCAAGTCCTTCTATATCGTAACCTTTCTCTATTGGTAAATATTTATGATATATTGGGATATCTTGTTTACCATAAGATTCTTTAAATCCCAGATAATTGGCTAAGACGACAGCATTGTCAGATTCCCTCTTGTCTCCCTGAACGAATACGTTATCGTATCCATTTTGTGCAAGTATCGCAGGAAGTCTTGTTTGGCCGCAATTTTCAAGGCCAAATCCTATATACGGCATACCTTTAACATAAGGAAAACTAAAAAATACAGACATTAACGCCATTATACTGCGCTGTCCATTTGCATAAAAATTATCAAATACTATTGAATCGCTGACTAGAGCATCAAAGTTTGGTGTTACACCATAATTTGTTCCAGCTAATGAATCTGTATAGTCTTTTTGCCAACTTTCAAGTAAAATAAAAACCACGTTATAACTTTTACCGTCAATGTTAAATTTAATTCTTCGCCGCATTAACGGACATTGTTTATCAGGTAACACTTCTTCATGCGTATCTAAAAGATTTTCACAGATAAATTGAAGGGCTTTGGAATCTGAAATATTGATTTTATTAGGTAATGTTCTTGAGCAAATGCTCACTAAAGAAGTGAAAATGCCATTTAACTTCAACTCACCAGAAGTACGATTTTGAGAATATGCGTCAACTATCGATAAGATCCGTGTTTGTACACCTCCTCTTACCGCAACAACTAGCACCAAACTAAGCAATAAAGTAATTGCTACATTAAATCCAATTTTTCTGTTTGGAGGCATATAATATCTATTAACAGTTCTTAATGAGAAAATTAAAAGTATTGTTACAAAAAGAACAATTGTAACTGTTATAAAAATATAATCATTTAATGCTAGATTCAAAAAATAACTAAAATGATTTTTTATCAATAAAGGTTCTGTTGTGAAGTGCTTTTCGAAAAGTTTAAAATAAATTATATCTGCAGTAAGAAAGAAGCCAGAAAATAGAACAAATATATTCATAACAAAACAATTGATTTTAATATAAATTTTTGAGTTAACAGGAATATTAATTAAAAATAAAAATATTCCACAAAACTTACAAATAGAAAATATATCAAAGCGCAATCCTTGAAAAAAAGAGTAAAAAATTGACGTTGCTGTCAAATCTTTAAAAAATGAATGTGCTTCAAAAAATAACACAATTCTTGCTATAACAAAAGGTGCAAGCAAAATCAAAAAATACACACCTGCTAGTTTTAACCTAAAAAAACTTCCTTTCTGTAAGTGCAATTTATAATCCTTGTATTTAGTTCTTCAATAAATTGTATACATATCTCTGACGATTATATCTTATTTGTTTTGCAATGTGGAATGATATTTTTGTGCATATAATTTTGTAAGCCTAATAAATATAAATCACAGTTTATATTGATAACAGTTTTCGTAATGCTACAATGATATCTGTGGTTGGTATACGGTTTACGTCGTTTTCACAATTCATTTTTTTTGTATCAACGGAAAGTTGGATAGCATTGGGATTGTTAGCACCCCATATTACATTGATTTTTTCATCACTGTAGGAGTAATCTAGATATAAAGCCACTGTTTTTTTTTGGAAAGCAGATGCAATGTGAACTATGGATGTATCTGGCGTAATTACAGCACTTGAATACTTTATTAAAGCGGCAACCTCAAGCACTGATTTAAATGAAACTAGAACAGTTTTTTCAGTTTCCAAAAACTTCATCTTCTTTTTACTTCTTACAGGACATAACACAAACAAACAACAATCGGCTTTATCTTCCAAAATCTTAACCAATCTTTTAAGTTTTGTAAAATCAAAGCTTCTATGTTTACTTGCAGCAAAAGGGTTTAAAATTATTCTATATTTAGCGTTACATTTATTCACAAACTCAACAGCTTGATTTTTTTCTTTAGGACTAAGAACTATGTCATATTTTAAATCTGGGGTTTCAATTTTCAAGACCTTTAATAAATATTCATATTTTTTTGAAATATGGGTACTGAAAAAATCCACATCTATTGATAAATCATAAATATTATACGAATTTTTATGAAAACCTATAAGAATCTCAGAAGAAATAAGGCGAAGCATCAACAAATGCCTAAAGCGTAGGTTAAATGTATAAAAATCTATACCAAGGGTTATTTTTTGCCTTCTCAATTTTATAAAAATCAAAATATCTGTAAAAAAATTGTTTCCTATCTCATATATCTGATCAACATTCTTATTGTATTTTATTATTTCCTTACTATTTGTACCGCAAACAACTACAATATCAATATTTGGGTACTTTTTTTTGATTTCTCTAAAAAGTAAAGTCGAAACCGTCATATCACCAATTTTATCATCGTCTCTAAAGAATAAAATTGATTTAACTTTGTTTATATCTAAAATGTTTTTTGATCTTTTTTTATCTAAAATTTTTTTTGTCAGATATCTTTCAAATAATTTCAATAGGTATTTGATATTATGCATGATTATCAATTTAATGAATATAGAACTATTTTTGCGTCCCAGATGACCATGAGCTCAGGTATTTTTTTTGTTCTTTTGTAAGAGTATCTATTTCAATACCCATGGAATTTAATTTCAATTGTGCTATTTCATTATCTAGTTTTTCAGGAACTGCATAAACATCGTTTTTAAGATTTTTGTAGTTTTTAATCAGATATTCTACTGAAAGCGCTTGATTTGCAAATGACATATCCATTACACTTGCGGGATTTCCTTCAGCTGCCGTAAGATTTACTAACCTTCCCTGGCTAAGCACGTATATAGTTTTATTGTTTTTCAGTGTATACTCATCAACAAAATCTCTAACATTCTTTACAGATTTGGATACTTTTGTTAGCGCATTCAAATTTATTTCCAAATTAAAATGTCCTGCATTACATACAATTGCTCCATTTTTTATTGAAGGGAAATGCTTGCCATCGATCACATTTAGATTACCAGTTAGCATAACGAAGATATCACCTAGTTTGACAGCATCTTTCATTGGCATAACTTCAAATCCATCCATAATTGCTTCAATGGCTTTTAAGTGGTTAATTTCAGTTACTATAACACGTGCACCCATCCCTTTCGCCCTCATGGCAAACCCTCTACCGCACCATCCGTAACCTGCTGTAACTATAACTTTTCCTGCAAGTAAAATATTAGTGGCCCTTATAATGCCATCAATAGTTGATTGTCCTGTTCCATACCTGTTGTCAAAAAAATGTTTTGTCAATGCATCATTTACAGAAATAACAGGATACGCAAGAACTTTATTTTTTACCATTGCTCTAAGTCTTACAACACCAGTCGTAGTTTCTTCAGTACCACCAATAATACCTTTTAGTAGATCTTTTTTCTTCAAAAGAACCATGTTAGCTAAATCTGCACCATCATCCATAAGTATCTCAGGGTTTATATCCAAAATTATGTTCATATGCTTGTCATAGGTTTTGTTGTTTTCACCTCTTATTGCAAAAACTGGTATTTTATAATTCTTTACCAATGAAGCAGCCACGTCATCTTGTGTAGACAAAGGATTAGACGCACATAGATATACATCTGCTCCTGCAGCTTTTATGGTAATTACAAGATTTGCTGTCTCGGTTGTAACATGTAAACAGATAGCAATTTTTTTCCCCTTCAAAGGTTTTTCTTTGATAAATCTTTCCATTATTTTCCCGAGCACAGGCATCTCTTTTTGTGCCCATAAAATTCTTTTGTTGCCTTTATCCGCAAGTTGAATATTTTTGATTTCGTATTTCATAAAAGCTCCAATATAAATCACCAATTTGTTGTCTTTACATTCATATCTATACTATTTTTTGTTATTTCGATACCAATTTTTTCATTGCTTGATTCAATTCACTAACTTTATTAATTTTTTCCCAAGTAAAATCACTTTCTCTTCTACCAAAATGTCCATAAGCTGCTGTCTTAGTGAAAATTGGCCTACGCAATTTCAAATAATTGCTAATACCTTCCGGTGTGAGCGGAAATATTTTTTTTACAACAAATTCTAATAACAAATCTGAAGTATTGTTGAAATTATGCGTATCCACCATTACCGAAACTGGATTTGCCATACCAATTGCATATGCAAGTTGAACTGTACATCTATCTGCAAGACCTGCTGCAACTATATTTTTTGCAATATGTCTTGCCATATAGCAAGCACTTCTATCAACCTTTGTAGAATCTTTACCGGAAAACGCTCCGCCACCATGCGCTGCCCTACCTCCATAGGTATCAACTATTATTTTTCTTCCTGTAAGACCAGTGTCTGCTGCAGGACCACCGAACAAAAATTTTCCAGTTGGATTTATATACAATTTTGTGTTTTTATCTATCAATTCTCCAAGAACAGGTTTAATAATGGTGTTGAAAATTTCTTCCTTTGATTCTTTTGTTATATGGTTACCCGTTTTGTCTAAAACTGCTTTAGTATGTTGCGTGGACAAGACAACAGCATCTACTCTTTTTGGTTTTTTATCAACATATTCGACAGTTACTTGAGTTTTACCATCTGGGCCTAAATACGGCAAAACATTTTTTTTCCTTGTTTCTGTAAGTTTCATAGCAAGTTTATGTGCCAAAGTTATCGGTAACGGCATGAGTTCAGGTGTTTCCATACATGCAAAACCTATCATTAACCCCTGATCACCAGCTCCGCCCAAATTGACACCTGAAGCGATGTCAGGAGACTGTGTATTTACCGTATTTATAATTGTGCTTGCCTTATAGTCAAAACCAAATGACGGCTTATCATATCCTATTTCATACATAACTTCTTTTACAATTTTTTCAACATCGATTTTTGCGGTTGTAGTAATTTCACCACCAACAACAATCATATTTTTAGAAATAAAAGCCTCACACGCAACTCTAGCTTTTGAATCTTGTGCCAAAATGGCATCCAAAATACTATCTGAAATTATATCGCATACTTTATCTGGATGTCCTTCTGTAACAGATTCAGATGTAAAAAAATAACCTTGCTCGTTCACAACACAAAATTCCTTTCCTATCACCTAGATAGACCATTGTTCAGTATTTTTTAAATAAATAGATTTATTTGAAATATTCCATCACTACTGAGTCAAACAATGTAATATTATTAGATATCACTGCATTATTGCCCAATATGCTGTTTGTTATTTTTACATTGCCACCAATTCTTACATTCTTCCATATTATTGATTTCTCAATAAATACGTTATTGCCTATTTTTACGTCATCAGATATAACTGAATACGCGCCAATTATCGTATTTTTTTCTATTACAACATTACTCCCTATATAACAAGGCCCGTGTATTTTAACACTTTTGTCAATTTGTGCGGTAACACTTATATACTTATTTGTTTTGCTCTTGATATCATCACGAATTTTAACTTTTTCATCTAAAACATCAAAGACACCCTTCTTATATTCAAAAATATTGCCTATATCAATCCAATATTCTTCCATTTCATAACCATAAATTTTTTGTTTTCTGTTCATTAAAAGAGGAAACAAATTTGTACTAAAATCAAAAAATTTGTTTTTTGGAATAAATTTAAAAACTTCAGGTTCAAATATATAAATCCCTGTGTTTACGTTATTATTAAAAATATCCCCCCAAAACGGTTTTTCTACGAAGGACTTTATTTTACCATTCTTATCTGCTACTGCAATGCCATAATCAAATCTTAGATTTATTTTTTTTAAAACTATCGTAACAAGCGCCATTCTTTCTTTATGAAAATTTATAACTTTTTTTAGATTGATATCAGTTAACCCATCTCCAGACATAACTACAAAAGTATCATCAAAAAAATTTTCTTTGTTTTTTATGGCTCCAGCGGTTCCCAATAGTTTTTTTTCACGAGAAAATTTTAGTTTAACATCAGTTTTGTTTTCTTTAAAAAAATTCATTATGGAACTATGTTGATAATGTACATTTACAAAAACATCATCAATACCATTTTTATATAGATTGGAAAACGTATAATACAATACGGGCTTACCAAGAATTGGAATCATAGGTTTTGGTATAGATGTTGTCAATGGGCTAAGTCTCGTACCTATTCCTGCAGCTAAAACAAACGCTTTCATTTAATTTTCTCTTTTAGATACTAATTATTAATTTTCATATAGCTTTTTATAACTCTTAAGTTTAATTTTATGATCTCTTTGCTTTAACTACATTTTTAAAAGAGGATAAACTATGCAGCGGACAAATAAAACATAATGTTTCCAATAGCACATACATAACTGCGAAAAAATTATAGATTTTTTAAATATTTCAAAATCACTTCTGCTACAAAATCCGGGGAGATAGAACTCATACACAAAGGTTTTTCTAAATTTCTTAAACAACGCAGTTCCCATCCGCGTATTGTATAACAATCAGAACACAAACCAGACACGATATTTATGTTAGTGTCGTACCCAATGTATTTAGCACTAGATGGCCCAAAAAGGATTACTGATTTCACGTTTAGGGCTTTCGCAATATGCATGCACCCACAATCTGCATCAATATGAAGCGAAGAGTATTTCATAACTGAACAAAGATCATCAAAAGAAGTTTTTCCAACTAAATTTATCTCCGTTTCACCTATAAGATCGCTACTTATCCCAACCTGAACTATCTTGTAGTCTGTGCAACTTGCCTTTATATTTTTGAACAATCTTTCCCAATTTTTTGTTTCCCATATCTTAGTTCTCCACCCAATTTTAGAACGGACATTTTTTTCAAATCCGTAACCATGTTGAAACGTTATGTATTTACAGCTTTTGCTCAAACCAAATTTTACTATATCACGTTCTGTATAATCCAGTTTTAAATTACTTTTTTTGAAATTTTTAATTCCTGTTGTCAATTTAACAACATCAGTAAACCTTAAATTGTTTCTAATAGCTTCTTTTTGAAACAAGAATTGATTTTTAACATTGAAACAATATTGAAATTCTTGCTTAATTTTTTTAAAATCACTAAAGAACCTTTTTAAATCACCATTTCTTAAATTATTCATTGTCAAATTTGCTATGCCTGATGTTACATTCGAAGTTGCGTAATCCAAAACAATATCGTACTTCTTGCGCGTCAATTTTATGGCGTTTTTATCAGCAAAAAATCTTATATTTTTAAAATCGCCAAAAAGAAACTTATAACGTCTACCATAGATATCGATCACAACGTGTCTAAATAATAAAAAAAGCTCTTCCACAGCAGCTTTTTGCCGTACAACATCTCCTATTCCACCGCAAGGAACGATAGCAATATAAACTGTTTGATGTTCCTTTTTTGTTAATAACAACAGAAAACATACAAAAAAGCTCTTTAAAGAATCCTTAACTATGTTTTTAATTTTTGTTCTATTTTTTTCTGAAACTGTTTTGACACTTAACGCAACCAACTCCATATCAACTTTTTCTAATGTTGATTGATCATTTTTATTGGCAAACAAAATCATTAATTAACCTTGTCTTTTAGCAGATTTAGAAGCCTTTTCTCTTGTGGTTTCTTCATTTTGTTTTTCATGATTTTTATCATTGTCACAAAAATACTTCTTCTTTATTTTAGCTTCTATATCTTCCGCAATAGAAAGATTTGCAGATAGGTGTATCTTTACATTATCTCTTCCTTGGCCCAATCTATCTCCATTGTAGCTAAAAAAAGCTCCTGATTTTTCGATAATTCCGTCGTTTACACCCATATCTATTAAGTATCCCAATCTATCAACACCTTGCCCAAATATTATTTCAAACTCAGCTTGTTTAAAAGGTGCAGCCACCTTATTTTTCACAACTTTTACTCTTACTCGGTTACCTAAAACCTCATCACCCTTTTTGACCGACTCAATTCTTCTAATATCCAATCTCACAGAAGCATAAAACTTAAGAGCAAGCCCTCCTGGTGTTGTCTCAGGGCTTCCCCACATCACTCCTATTTTTTGTCTTAACTGATTTATAAATACTATAGAAGTTTTAGATTTAGAAATATTTGATGTAAGTTTTCTAAGTGCCTGACTCATAAGCCTTGCTTGAAGCCCTACAAAGGAATCTCCCATCTCCCCTTCAATTTCAGCTCTAGGAACAAGTGCTGCTACTGAATCAACAACGATAATATCAACCGCTCCAGAACGTACGAGTTGATCTGCAATTTCAAGTCCCTGTTCACCGGAATCAGGTTGCGAAATTAAAAGATTATCTATATCAACACCTATTTTTTTTGCATATTCAGGGTCCATTGCATGTTCTGCATCAATATAGGCTGCAATTCCTCCAAGTTTTTGTGTTTCAGCCACCATACACAAAGCCAAAGTAGTTTTACCAGAAGATTCTGGACCGTAAATTTCAATTATTCTCCCTCGAGGAATTCCACCTATACCTATAGCTATATCTAGAGGAAGAGCCCCAGTTGGAATGGAATCAACTTGTTCTCTTGAATGCTTTTCACCTAACCTCATAATTGCCTCTTTACCAAAATCCTTTTCAATCTTAGAAAGAGCTAAATCTAACGCTTTAAGTCTTTCGTCTTTTGACATAAACTTCCTCCAAGTACATCCATGTTAGTGACAATCCATTCAATGTTATATTCTTACAATCTTATTTGATTTTACGTTTTTTAAAACATTTCTCGTGTCCACAATAATTTTAGATCCCTTCAATACCATTTTATAATCAACATTTGTATGGTCGGTAACAATAATAACAAGATCATATTTATTTAATCCCGTTAAAATTTTAATCGATGACAAAGTTTGCACACAATTACAACTTTGTATAACTGGGACATACGGGTCATAATAAGATATTTTTGCATTTTTTTCAGTCAAAATGTTTATAATATCAACAGCGGGTGATTCACGTATGTCAGCAACATCTTTTTTATAAGCTACACCTAGAATTAAAATTTGTGAATTTTTTAAAGCTTTGGCTTTCGAATTCAATGCATTTGAAACTTTGGAAACGACGTACTGTGGCATTTTTGAATTAAGTTCACTGGCAAGCTCTATAAATTTTGAATAAAAATTTAAAGTTTTAAGCTTCCAAGACAAATAATGCGGATCTAAAGGTATACAGTGTCCACCTATTCCTGGACCTGGATAAAATGGCATAAATCCAAATGGTTTTGTTGCTGCAGCCTCTATAATTTCCCAAACATTTATACCCAATTTATCGCACATCAATGAAACTTCATTTACAAGTGCAATATTTACAGCCCTAAAGGTATTTTCTAATAGTTTTACCATCTCGGCTGCTTGCGTTGAAGAAACTTTATGAACGTTAGTAAAAGAGCCATAAACAGCAACTGCAAGAGCTACGCTCTTTTTACATATCCCACCTACGATTTTTGGCGTATTTTTTATGTTAAATGTTTTATTTGCTGGATCAACTCTCTCTGGACTGAAAGCTAAAAAAAAATCCTCTCCTATTTTTAAACCTGTTCTTTTAAGCATTGGAAGAACAAGATCATTTGTTGTTCCGGGATAAGTTGTGGACTCAAGAATTATAAGTTGACCCTTTTTTAAAAATTTTTCAATATTTCCTACAGCTTCTATAATACATGAAACATCCGGATCTCTAGACTTGCGAAGCGGCGTTGGGACGCAAACAACTATAACATCCATTTTTGCAAGATTCTTAAAATCTGCCGTAGCATTAAAATTTTTACTATACACAAGTTTTTCTACATCTTTTGCATCAACATCCCCTATATAAGACCTTCCATTATTTATCATATCTACTTTGAATTTATCAATTTCAAAACCTGTAACGATAAATCCTTGGGTTGCAAACTCAACAGCTAATGGTAGTCCAACATAACCCTGTCCTATGACACCTATTTTGGAGGTTTTTGTATTAATTTTCTTTAATAAATATTCGTACAAGATTCTTTCCTTGTCATAGCTTGATATCTTTAAACCAATGTTTATTTTCAAAGTACCACTTAACTGTCTTTTTTATGCCATGTTCTAAAGATATTTTTGGAGTCCACCTTAAAAGTTTACTGGCTTTGTCTATATTAGCACATGTTGCAACTATATCCGCTTTATGAAAAGGTTTATAGTCATACTTTGCCGTTTTATTTAAATTTTTTTCAATTAAACTTAACATATAACTAAGTTTATATGGCTTATTCCCACCAAGATTAATAACTTCAAATCCAACCTTCTTCAAAGCTTTTATCGTTCCTATTGCTATATCATCGATATATGTAAAATCTCTACTTTGCGAACCATCTCCAAAAAGTTCAACTGGTTTTTCTTCATCAATCCACTTAATAAATCTTATTATACTCATATCAGGTCTTCCCGCAGGACCATAAACAGTAAAATATCTTACAATACTGACATCTATTCCGTAGAGGTAGTGATACGAATAGCACATTGATTCAGCGCCTTTTTTAGAAGCTGCATATGGAGATATTGGGTTATTGACAGCAAGAGTTTCAACAAACGGAATTTTTTGCCCTGCATAAAGGGATGATGTGGAAGCTAAAACAAATTTTTTTATCTCTCTTCTTTTAGCAATTTCAAGAAGATTTAAGGTCCCAACAATATTTGTGAAAACATAAATAAAAGGATCCTCCATGCTGGCCCTAACGCCAGCTCTTGCAGCAAGATTTATTATTGCTTTAGGTTTGTTTTTTTTTATTATATTTTCAATATCTTTTTTTACCTCGATATCAGCTTTATAAAATTGAAAATTTTTAAGATTTTTAAGGTTATTTAGCCTATATTCTTTAACTGTTACATCGTAGTAATCATTCATACTGTCAATTCCTACCACATCTTTTCCTGATTTGGCAAGCAACTCACAAACTTTACTACCAACAAACCCTGCTGCTCCTGTAACCAAAATGGACACGCTTTTTATCCCTTTCAAAAGTTATAATTTGAGCAGGGATTATATAAATTTGGGACATCTTTGTCATTTTTGTCATTTTATTTCACCCACTGCAAATGGGGTTTTAGACTTAACCTCAAGTGTGGCAACATGCTATAATAATACTGTTTACACATTAAAACGAAATTCTATGATGTCTCCATCTTTGACTAAGTATTCCTTGCCTTCACTTTTTAGAAATCCTGCGTCTTTTACCGCTTTCTCGTTGCCAAGTCTCCACAAATCATTGTAATTCATAACTTCAGCGCGTATGAATCCTCTTTCAAAATCAGAATGGATTACACCAGCAGCTTGTGGCGCCAAAAAACCATTTTTTATTGTCCAAGCTCTTACTTCATCTTTCCCTGCAGTAAAGAATGTGGTAAACCCAAGCAAATTGTACCCAGCTCTTATCAGTCTGTTAAGTCCAAGTTCTTCTAACCCCAGATCTTTCAAAAAGCTTTTTTGATCATCCTCTGACAGTTCTGATAATTCTGCTTCAATTTTTGCGCATATGGGTACTACTTGCGCTTCTTTTGTTTCGAATTTTTCTTTTACAATTTTAGTATACCTATTCTCCATTGATGGTAAATCGTTTTCTGCTACATTACAGACATATAGAACTGGTTTATCAGTTATTAAAAAAAAACCTTTTGCTATTATTTTCTCAGCATCGCTAAGTTCAAGGGTTCTTACAGATTTTGCAGAATCAAGGTGTTTTTTTATTTTTATCGCAAGATCTCGTTGTTCCAGTGTTTTTTTATCATTGAGTCTGACATCTTTTTCGAGTTTTTCAAGTTTTTTAGAAATTGATTCCATATCGGACAAAATAAGTTCCATATTTATAATTTCTATATCTCTTAAAGGATCTACAGCCCCTTCAACATGCGTTATATCTTTGCTTTCAAAACATCTTACCAGATGGACAATGGCCGTAGTTTCCCTTATGTGGGATAAAAACTGATTCCCTAAACCTTCCCCTTTTGATGCTCCTTTAACAAGCCCAGCTATATCTACAAAATTTACAACAGCAGGCACTTTTTTTGGGGGGGTATAAAGTTTTTCCAGATAATCCAACCGTTTATCTGGAACCGAAACCACCCCGATGTTTGGATCGATAGTACAGAAAGGGTAATTTGCTACTTCTGCACGCGCTTTTGTTATAGCGTTAAACAACGTCGATTTTCCCACGTTTGGAAGTCCAACAATACCAAGTTTCATAAAACCTCTTTTACTGTTATGTTCTTATTGTTCCTTTACCTCTTACTACATATTTTGTACTGGTAAGTTCTTTGATTCCCATAGTTCCACGTGCGTGTAGTTTTTGAGTTGAAATACCAATTTCACACCCAAGTCCAAAAACACTGCCATCGTGAAGCCTTGTCGAAGCATTCACAAAAACAGCAGCTGCATCAACTTTTGAAATAAATTTGTCTGCCACCTCTTTGTTATTTGTTACAATTGCCTCGGAATGCATAGATCCATATTTGTTTATGTGTGATATAGCTTCCTCTAAAGAATTTACTACTTTGATTGATATTTTTAGGTCAAGGTATTCTGTTTGCCAATCCTTTTCAGTTGCAGTGGATATTGAACTTACTATACTACCTGTCATTTCGCACCCTCTGATTTCAACCTTGGCATCGTAATACAGTTTGCATAATTTAGGCAAAATTTTGTCAGCTATCTCTCTATGAACAAGCAAAGTCTCCATTGCATTGCATACTGACGGTCTTTGACATTTTGCATTTATTGCTATATTAATTGCCATTTCAATATCGGCATCTTTATCAACATACGTGTGACATAATCCTTTCCCATGGGACAAAACAGGGATCAAAGAATTTGTTTTTATAAACCTTACTAATTCTTCGCTACCCCTTGGTATCAGCAAATCTATAAGATTATCTAATTGTAAAAGTTCATATACTGCTCCTCTGTCCATCGTGTCAATGAATTGTAAAGATCCTTCTGGCATACCTGCTCCAATTCCTGCATTGTATATTATTTCCGCAAGAATTTTGTTAGAATTTATGGCCTCAGAACCTCCTTTTAAAATGACTGCATTACCTGCCTTTAAGCACAAAACTGTAGCATCCACTGTAACACTTGGACGCGCTTCATAAATCATCGCAATCACACCTAATGGCACTCTTATCTTTTTGATATCCAGACCAACTGGTGGATTTGGTCCTTCAATTACAGCTCCTACAGGATCTTGTAAATGAATGACATTCTTTATACCATTTATTATACCAGCAACTCGCTCTTCTGTCAGGGTAAGCCTATCGATAAGTATCGAAGGTATACCTGTTTCTTTTGCTGTCAAAACATCCAACTCATTACAGGAGAGTATCTTCTTTATGTTTCGCTCTAAAGCGTCGACTATCGCAAAAAGTATATCATTCTTCTGATCTGTCCCCACAGAAGCAAGTTTTTTAGATGCCTCTTTTGCTAATTTAGCCTTTAATAATATACTTCGTTTTAAATTATTGATTTCCACGCTCGCTCCAACTAATTTGGTGAAGAAGGCAAACTACTACGGCAATAGCTATTTTATATTTCTGCTACGAATGACATATGGCAAGCCCTTAAGTGTTTAGCGAAATATAAACTCCAGCGGAGTCTAGCAAATGTTGGCTTAATTGTCTATGCGAGTGTAGGTTCAAACTTTCTTGTCTGCCATGAAGCTGGTTTCTTATCATTAGATCGACATTACTACCATATTCCTTCTTTATAAAGCCTAACCAATCCACCGCTGAATCGCTACCCTATACATACCTTACTAGCTGAAACCTTATACATTCAAAAGCCAAATATCATATTATGGAACCTTACAGGCTGTTGACATCGTACCTATAATAATATAGAATTCCCCATGCCGTGGTTTGACAAATCAAAGTGGAAATCATAATTAAAACAAATCAAACAAAGTGCGGGAATCTTTTTGTGAAATCAAGTAGCGCAATGGGAGTGCTAAAAAATCCTAAAGGAGAATTAATGGAAAAAGATAGGCCTATGAATGTGTCAGTTTTGTCTAAACGTACGATATTGGAGTTGATAGAAATAGCAAAAAGTCTCAAACTTGAAGGGGTTGCTGGTTTAAGGAAACAGGAACTTATAGCAAAAATCTTTGAAGCACAATCAAAGGAAAATAAATTGGTTTACGATGAAGGTGTCCTAGAAATTTTACCTGATGGTTTTGGTTTTTTACGTAGTCAAAATTATAATTATTTGCCAGGTCCAGACGATATATACATATCTCCGTCGCAGATAAAGAAATTTGCTTTAAGGAAGGGTGATACGGTTGCTGGATATGTTCGTCCTCCTCAAGCTCAACAAGAGCGATATTTTGCACTTTTACAAGTCAAGTCAATCAATGGTCAATGTGATCTTGAAAATATAAGAGATAGGGCGCTTTTTGATAATTTAACACCTCTCTATCCAAACGAAAAAATAATTCTTGAAACAAAAAAAGAAGAAGTATCAACAAGAATTATAGATATGCTTGTACCAATCGGAAGAGGACAAAGAGTATTAATCAATGCTGCTCCCAGAACAGGAAAAACTGTCCTTTTACAAAAAATAGCCAATGCAATAACAGAAAATAACCCAGACATTATACTTATGGTTCTGTTGATAGATGAAAGACCTGAAGAAGTTACCGACATGCAACGTTCTATCAGTGGAGAAGTTGTATGTTCAACATTTGATGAGCCGTCAGATAGGCATATACAGGTTGCCGAAATGGTTATAGAAAAAGCCAAGAGAATGGTTGAAAATGGTAAGCATGTTGTTGTGCTTTTAGACTCTATAACGAGACTTGCAAGAGCGTATAATACTGCAATACCCTCAAGTGGAAGAGTTCTTTCAGGAGGACTTGATTCAAATGCTTTACAAAGACCTAAAAGATTTTTTGGTGCTGCAAGAAATATAGAAGAAGGCGGTAGTCTTACGATTATAGGTACTACCCTTATTGAAACAGGAAGTAGAATGGACGATGTTATATTTGAAGAATTTAAAGGAACTGGTAATTGTGAAATCTATCTTGATAGAAAATTTGCAGATAGAAGAATATTCCCTGCCGTGGACATTTTGCGTTCAGGTACCAGAAAAGAAGAGCTTCTCTTGAATGAAGATGAAAAAAACAAGATGTGGATACTACGAAAATGGATGAACTCAATGAATTCCATAGAAGTTATGGAAGAATTGAGAAAGAGATTGCTTAATTCAAAATCTAATAAAGACTTTTTGAAACAAATGGAGCTTTCCAGTATTGAAGGACGATAAGTTGCTACTAGTAAACGCTGTGGGAATACTTGATAATTTAATGAACAAAGTGTGTCTGTTGAAGATGTGTTTGATCTCTTTTGCTTTTCAACAAAGAAAAGGTAATATCTATGTGTGGAATAATTGGAGTCGAAAATAGTGACAATGCTTCTGTGTTAACTTTAGCAGGACTTCTTACTTTGCAGCATCGTGGTGAAGAATCTGTTGGCATTACGATAAGTGGTGAAGTAAGAATGAAAACTTTTAAAGCTATGGGGCTTGTTTCAAAGTTTTTTAACAGTGATGACATGTTAATAAATAAGCTGTCTGGAACCGCAGCCATAGGGCATGTTCGTTATACAACATCGGCAAAAAGTTCTTTAACCAATGCCCAACCTTTTCAGATAAATTGCATTCATGGCAACATATCTGTAGCTCATAACGGCAATATCACGAACTTCCTTAAGATAAAAAAACTCCTTTTAAAGAAAGGAGCGATTTTTAATCATACTTCTGATACTGAAATACTACTTCATCTTATTGCAATGTCTAAAGGAGATCTTGCAGATGTTGTTGCAAGCTCTATGCGTAAACTAGAAGGAGCTTCTTCATTTGTAATTCTTAAAGATAAAACCCTTATAGGTGCTAGAGATGACAATGGGTTTAGACCTTTGGTTTTAGGAAAAATAAACAATTCATATATAATATCTTCGGAAAGTGCTGCCATCGAAGTTATTGGTGGTACGTATATTAGAGATATAAAACCTGGTGAAATTGTTGTTATTGAAAACGGACAAATTAAGAAATCATTTTTATATAAAAAACGAAAAAAACAAAATACTTGTGTTTTTGAACAAGTTTATTTTTCTAGACCTGACAGCATAATGTTTGGACAAACTATAAAGGAAGCAAGAATAAAAATGGGAGAGTATCTTGCTTGCCAAATGAAAGATATTAAAGCTGATATTGTTATGCCTGTTCCGGATACAGGATATTTTGCAGCTCTTGGATTTTCCAGAACTTCGAAAATACTTTTCGAAAATGGATTTGTAAGAAATCACTATGTTGGAAGGTCTTTTATAAAACCGGCACAAAATTTAAGAGATTTAACAGCAAGACTTAAGCTCCGCCCAATAAAAGAAGTTGTAGATAACAAGGAAATAATATTAGTAGATGATTCGATGGTAAGGGGAACAACATCAAAGAAATTAATAAATCTTTTAAGAGATGTTGGTGCAAAAAAAATACATTTTGCTTTGTCTTGTCCACCTATAATCGGACCATGTTATTACGGAATTGATACGCCAAATATTGAGCATTTAATAGCTGCTAATAATTCCTTAGAAGAAATGAAGAAACATTTAAACGTAGATAGTTTAACATTTTTAAGTTTAGAAAATCTTGTTAAGTCATGCTCTTTTGGTAATAAAAATGAAAAGGTTTTTTGCACATCGTGCTTTACAAGGAAATACCCTACAAAGATTTCAATAAATACGTGTAAAGAAGGATTATAAAGTGGCAAAATATATTTTCATCACGGGTGGCGTTGTAAGCTCATTAGGGAAGGGGATCTCTGGTGCAAGTATAGGCAAACTTCTTCAATTACATGGTTTTAAAGTTGATATGATAAAATTTGATCCTTATATAAACGTGGATCCTGGAACAATGAATCCTTACCAACATGGCGAGGTTTTTGTTACAAATGATGGGACTGAATCAGATTTGGACTTGGGAACATATGAGAGATTTTTAGACATTTATACAAGCAAAGCAAATACTAATACAGCTGGAGATATTTACAAGACCGTAATAACCAAAGAAAGAAGGGGTGATTATGACGGTGCAACTGTTCAGGTAATACCCCACATCACAGACGAAATAAAGAAACGTTTTACGGCTTTAAAAAATAAGTGTGATATCTCGATAATTGAAATAGGTGGAACAGTCGGAGATATTGAAGGACTTCCGTTTATGGAAGCTGTTAGACAGTTTCAACTTGAAAATAAAAAAAATGACATTTTTAGTATACATGTTACCCTTGTCCCATATATTGCTGGTGCGAACGAATTAAAAACAAAACCAACACAACATTCAGTTAATAAATTAAGAGAAATAGGTATCTTGCCTGACATGATAATATGCAGAACAGAATATCATGTTGACGAATCGTTAAAACAAAAAATCTCTCTTTTTTGCAATGTAAGAAAGGAATGTGTTGTCGAGGCATTAAATGCCTCCTCCATTTATTGTATCCCAGAAACGTTTTACAAGCAAAATATAGATTCTCTAATCATGCAAAAGCTTAGTCTAAAACCGAAAAAGAAATTTGATAAAACATGGTTTACAAAAGTAAAATGTCTTAATAAGTTTGACAAAATAGTTAAAGTTGTGGTTGTAGGTAAGTATGCAGATTTTAAAGATGCTTACAAATCCATTGATGAATCTTTAAATATTGCCGCAGCAGAATTAAAAGCAAAAGCGGAAATATATTACCTTGAATCTGAAGATAAAGATTTAGTTGAAAAATTGAAAAATTATGATGCTGTTTTGATTCCTGGAGGTTTTGGAAACAGAGGCATTGAAGGAAAAATAGAAGCGATAATGTATGCAAGAGAAAACAAAGTTCCGTTCTTTGGTATATGCTTAGGCATGCAATGTAGCGTTATAGAGGTATCAAGAAATTTAGCAGGACTTAAAAATGCAAACTCTACAGAATTTGACAAAACTACAAAATATCCTGTGATAAAAATTCTTGACGAACAAAAAAACGTTAACTACAGAGGTGGAACGATGAGGCTTGGCAATTACAAATCTGAAGTTAAAAAAAATTCTCTAGCCTACAACCTATACGGATCCTCTGAGATCGAAGAAAGGCATAGGCACAGATATGAAATGAATCCTGAATTCGTAGATATATTAGAAAAATCCGGGCTTTCCGTAACTGCATATCACAAAGGGATCCTACCTGAAATAGTCGAAATAGGGAATCACCCATTTTTCATAGGCGTACAGTTCCACCCAGAATTTGCCTCAAGACCTACAAAAGCCCATCCGCTTTTTAAAGGTTTTATCAGCGCCGCTCTAAGAAACAAATAGCCAAATCTGCTTCCAACAAAAACCTATTTAATTATTAACTAAAATGCTAACTGCGTTCTTATTCCAAAAATCCAAATATCATTATCGCATGGACCATTTCCACCTTTAGGATTTGCTATATATTGTATAACAGGGGAAAGAGTGACATACTTATTTAAAGCTACTCGATAATATAGCTCTACTTCTGTTTCCGCACCATCTTTATATTTATCAATTGCCTTACATTTTTTTGCATCTGAAGAACCATATGCTTGGCCAACAGCAAGTCCAACTAAATCTTTATCCCTTGACCACGCTATACCATTAACTTGAATTCCCACGCTCCACATCATTGTCATAGGATATTCAAACTTGTTGTTTACCTTTGAATCATTATTTGCTCCTTTTCTGTATACACCCACAGAAGGATCTGTATATCCAAATCTTAAAAACCCACCAACAGCCTTAGTCATTTTCTGATCAGCACTTATTCCAAAACCGTATGTCCCTGATTTTGATTTATCTTTAAAAGAGTAAAAATCTCCATTATTGACCCATCCATACGCTCTAATGGTACCATTTTTGAAAGGTTTGTACGCGACCTGAACAACGTTGACACATTTCACATTTATGTTATCGATATCATTTGCAAAATATCCATAAGAAACATCTACTTCATCAAGCAGTGCATAACTCAATCTCAAGGCGATGGACTTTGAAACACTATAGATTGTTTTATCTTCAGAAAATGTGCCTGTGATAAATCGAGAACACTCGTTCTTAGCAAAGAATGAAAAAAAGCTTAACATTCCAAAATCTACAATAACCTTATTGTTAAACAGGGACTGTTGATAGTATAATTCTTTCAGCTTTACAAGCGCATTCCCCTTGCCATCTACTACCTGATCTTCATCACTGTTTATCTTTGCATATGTTAAATTGGTACTTACACCAGAACCTTTTCCACCCTTTAAACAAGCTTCGATTTTACTATTGGCGCTATTTTCAAATTCTTTCGTAAATTTTATAGCAAATGAAAACACACCACCAGTCTTAGAACTTTCTTTTTTACCAACTTCTTGTATAATTTTGGGTGTCCAATACGGAGTAAATGAAGCTGTTCCTGTAACAGAAACTCCGCAAAGTCCTATCTTACTTGCTTGCGTAACATCAGGTTTTGTACCATCGTTTCTTTTTTTGAGTATCTCTTTAAGGTCAGATACCTCTTGCGGAGTAAATGATGTAGTACCTGCATCAGTAACTCCACAAAGTTCTACTTTATCTGCATTTACAGTGTTAGATTTAAATCTTTCATTTCTTTCTTTGTGTATCTTTTTAAGATCAGACTCACCTTGTCGTAAGGCTGGGGTTATCTTTGTTGATGCATTTGTAGAATTAGCCACATTTTCTGCTGCAATAGCTTCTATAATCGTACCCATAATCGTTATACACATTATTAAAACAACTATACCATTCTTCCTATTCATCACTTACTCTCCTTTTCGTCTTTCATCGTCGTATATTACCATACACATAATTCGGTAGGCATGAGTATAAACAAAACAATTAAAAAAATCAAGCTTATATAAAAAATTCTTATCTTTACAGTGTTACTTCAGTATGAATTCGAAAAATATTGTAAATAAACGAATCATATTATTTATCAAAACCATGCCATGTCCACTTTTTTTATTCCACGTACAGAATTTATACAATATATGCTCTCAGCTTCACATAGATCCTTTTTTTTGAGGGTTTTTTCAATACATTTCCCTTCTTCAAGCAACTTTTGGCGTAAAATACCGTTTAAAAGTCCTGATTTCAATGCAGGTGTATAAAGTTTATTGTTGATTTCAAGTAAAATATTCGTCCTACTTCCTTCTGCTAGCTCACCTTTTTGATTAAAAAACAATTCATCGTAGTACTTATTGTAATCTGTATCGTAATATGGCCTATAAGTTGTTTTGTGATATAAAAACTCACTATTGCTATTTGTAACAACAGGAGAAATTCTTACTTTGTTAGTTTTAGACTCAGTAAAATTTCTATATTCTATAGTTATTTCACCCGTTTTGCGAAGAAGAATTCTCACAATTTTGTCCGTATCCGTTTTAATTTTTATGGATTTTTTGTCAAATGAGAATCGATAGTGTTTAGCAGAGTCAGACATTCTTGAAATATGACGATCCATAAACAAAATTTTTTTGTTTTCTATCCTCATAGTTTCTACAATTTGAAACTCATCGTTTAAAAATTTAGTTTTTGTTTTTGCTTCCATCCATTCATCTTGAATGTTAGAATCCCACACTATTGCACTTCCTACTCTGTATATAAAATTTTTGTTGTAGATAGATTTTTGCAAAATTCTTATAGGCACACTAAATATGCACTTTTTAGAAGTTATAAATCCTATTGCTCCACAGTAAATATTTCTTTTCCCCTCTTCTAGCTTATCTATGATATTCATCGTACTTATTTTTGGGGCACCTGTTACAGATCCGCATGGAAACAAAGCTTTAAGAACATCAAAAAGATAAATGTTTTCTTTTAAATCAGCTTCAATCTGCGATGTCATTTGATGCAGTGTCTTGTGAGTTTCAACATTAAATAAATTTGTCACCTTTACAGTTCCTGCTTTTGCTATTTTTCCTAAATCGTTTCGCAGAAGGTCTACTATCATAATATTTTCAGAACGGTTTTTGATATCAGTTCTTAAAAATTCAATATTTTTTTCATCTTCTTTTTTATTTTTCCCACGCTTAATAGTTCCTTTCATAGGTTTTGTTATTATGTGATTGCCTTCAATAGAAAAAAACAACTCTGGGGAAAAAGACAGTAAAGTATCATATTGATTTTTTATAAAGGAAGTATACAATGTATTTTGTTTTTGTAACAGATAATTATACAGCCCAAATGCGGAACCTTTAAATTTTACATTAAAATCAAAAGTATAATTAACCTCATATGTATTCCCATTAAAAATTTCAGTTTTAATTTTTTTTATATCCTCTATGTAATCGTCAAAACTTATCGAAGAAGATATGTCAAGTTCATATTTTATGTTGGATCCTAGAGAAAAATTCTTGATATCTTTGAAAACTTTAAAATACAAAAACGGGAGATTGTTCGATATATTCTTTCCACAAAATATATCTTTTGCTTCATACCTTATATACCCAAATAGTAAATAATTTTTCTTGTATTTATTAATTTCATCGAATGCATTAATAAACTCATGGCTATTGAAAGCTTGTATTGTTTTTACATGTTTTGACAACAATTTGTTATTATAAATAAACATATCTTAATTATTCATACTACAAAATTCTTAATAGCTCTTCTTTGCTTTCACGAAAACGGAACCTACACATCATTCTGCTTCACATACATGCTTCTTATCTACTACTCTCCAACCTTTCTCCCCTAAAACTTATAACTAAATCCTAAGTTCGCTCCTATGTCTTGGAAGCGTTTGGCTTTTGCATATTTCACCATACCTGATGTC
>JAITTL010000023.1 GCA_031286985.1 Endomicrobium sp. | reverse complement strand
CATCATCTGCCTCTGGGCCATCATCTGGTGGCTCTGGGCCATCATCTGGCTCTGGGCCATCATCTGGCTCTGATTTTGATTCCGCTATTCCTTGTTGCTGCACTGCTGGGACTTCTTCTTCTGCTTCCTTTTCTTCATTATCAGATCCATCCTCCATAGCTGCCACTTCTTCTGTTCCATCTTCTCCTTCTTCTTCTATTGCTGCTGGGGCTGGTTGGTCAACTGGCACTTCTTTTCCCACTTCTTTTTCTATTTTATCTATCTCTTCTAATTCCAATTTCAATTTGCCTAATTCTTCTTCTTTTGCTCTATCTCCTTTACCTGCTTCTCGCACTTTTTCTTCTAATTCATCCTGTTTTACCTGTAGACTATGTATATTTTCAACATCATATTTATTTCTTGGTAATTCTGGTAATAATGATAACATGTATAAACGCTTTTCTTCCTCTGCACAAATGAATTTCAATGTGGCTAGTTTCTTCAAATATCTTTCTTTGTTCGATATTCTCGATATTCCCGCTTTATTTATTGCCTCTTTTTCGTCTTCAATCGCTTTCTTTACACGCTTTATTTTTGCTGCTATAACGCATCCTGCAGTTTCCAAATTTCTTCGAATTGTTGCTCGTTTTGTATTCAAACCCAGCACCTTCGCCGGATCTTTTTCCGCTTTTTTTAACTCTTCTACCAATTTTTCATATTCTCCAACTAATTTTCTAAAATCACCAACCGTTTTCATATTATCCGTGATTATTCCTACTCTTTTCTCCATTTTCGTTATTGTTTCTCTATGATCTTCCTCGACTCCTAGATCATTTTTAATTTCTTCTAATTCTCCTTCTAGCAGGGGTTTTAACATTACTGATATGGCATCTGTTTCATCATCTGTGACTTTTTCTTCCTCTTTTGCTCTTGCTTCAATATATCCAATTCTTGCCAGCAATCTTTTTATTTGCTCTTCTGATTTTGCCTTTGCCATTCTCACTTCCGCCATCTTTTCTTCCGATTGTTTTCTCACTAAATCCACCTCTTTGGCTCTCTGTGTAGCTGTTTTTGCATTCTCTAATTCTATTTCGCATTTGGCCACTTCAGCAGTAGCATCAGAAACACTCTTCGGTTCCATTAGTCTTGCTTCTAAAGCCTTCATACAAGCATCTATTTTTTTATCCTCTGCTGCCATTTTCGTCCGTTCTAAATCCGTTACTTCTATATGTTTTTTTCTTCGATTGGCATTAATAATGCTCCTCATTAATCTAGCATTCCCACCTACTGCATTCGCCGCATCTTCAGCATCCCAACCTGCTACTTCTATATGTTTTTTCCTTCGACTGGCAATAATAATGTTCCTCACTAATGTAACATTCCCACCTACTGCATTCACCACATCTGCAGTATCCCAACCTGCTATATTCATCACATCATCTCCAATATTCCCACCTACTGTATTCATCACATCCGCTATCAAAATTCTCTTTTCTTCTTCTTTTATTGCTAGTCTCTTTATTTTTACTGCTACAGCACGCCTTGCGATTTTTAACACCTCTTCTGCTTCTTCCTCTAATTTTCCCCACATACACACCTCAGTTAATGTATCAGGTCGACGAGTATTCCATTTCGTCCCAGCACGATAACTATCTAGTTTTTGTAGATTTGTTATAATAATTTCTCTTCTCTCTTCTCCTTCAACAAGTTTTTCCATTATCTCCTTCATCACAGCACGACCCGCTGACGACAATTCTGACGCAGGAGTAAGATCTATTGGTAGTGTGTCACCTGCTGGTTCTGCAGACCACCCGTTCCTCGATAAACCAATCACCAACATGCTCACTATACTCAAAATTACAAACATTCTTACCTTCTTGTTTCCAAATCCTAAAATCATTACCACCCTCCATTTTTTTCTCTCCTTTACTCCTTTTTCTTTATTCTCCTACATTCCTTTGAAAATTCCCATGATCTCTATATTTTTTGTTTGGCGAATTATTCCCTTTTGCTAGTTGCACCGACACCTTCTTCCCTTTAATATTACTCAAATGCAAACCATTGATTACGTTCTCTACATGTTCCTTAGAAACTTCAACAAATGAAAAAGCATCCAAAATCTTAATATTACCCACTACACCTCCTCTTATCCCTGTTTCTTCTGCTATCGCTCCTACAATGTCCCCTGTTTTAACGTTGTCCTTCCTGCCTATGTTGATAAACAACCTTACTCTACCCTCTTCCCTACCACCGCTCCCTCTATACACATTATCTGTTCTTGCCATAATATCAGTCTTTTGGTCTTGTTCTCCTTTCTCAGAAACAAACATCATTTTCAACAAGGCCGCGGCTACATCTAATGATGTATCCTCTTGTGTCATCAACGATTCTATCATTCTCGAGTATTTCTCTAAATTTTTCCCTTTTAATACTTCTTTTACTTTGTCCAGCATTATAGTTGTTTTTATGTTTTCAACATCTGCCAGAGATGGGACTTGTGTTCTCTTTATATTTGCTTTTGTATATCTTTGAATATCTCTTAATTTATAAATATCTTTTCCAGAAACAAAACTGTAGGCCTTACCTGTTTTTCCGGCTCTACCAGTTCTTCCTATTCTATGTACATAATCTTCATCATCCTTGGGAATATCATAATTAAAAACCATATCTATATCATCAACATCTATACCTCTTGCTGCAACATCAGTCGCTATAAGAAGTTCTATTGAACCACTTCTAAACTTTGTCATTACCCTATCTCTCTGAGATTGACTCATGTCTCCATGAAGGGCATCCGCAGCATAACCCCTTGCTTGCAGAGAAGCTGTAACATCGTCGACCTTTCTTTTAGTGTTACAAAAAACAATCGAAAGTTTTGGATCATACATATCAAGACATCTTGTTAGAGCTTCTAGTTTTTGATATTCTCTTAGGTCAAAATAATGTTGTTCAATTGATGGAACTGTTAATTTTTCATTTACAATTTTTATAGTTTCTGGATGACGTTGATATTTTTTTGTTAAGAATAAAAATTCTTTTGGCATTGTGGCTGAAAAGAAAACAGTTTGCCTATCTTCAGGAACACTTTTAAGTATCAGTTCTATATCATCCCTAAAACCCATATCGAGCATTTCATCAGCCTCATCTAAAACCACAGTTTTAACAGTATTAAGTTTCAATGTTTTACGCTCTAAATGATCTATAACTCTTCCAGGTGTCCCTATAACAATTTGCGCACCTTTAGAAAGTGTCAAAATCTGCCTCTGGATAGGTTGCCCTCCATAAACAGGTACTATATTGATGGTTTTTTTGTATTTTGAAAAAAGCTTTAACTCTTCCGCAACCTGTATTGCAAGTTCTCTGGTGGGACATAAAATTATTACTTGCACATCTTTATTTTTGGTATCAATTTTTTCTAGAATAGGGATACCAAAAGCTGCTGTTTTCCCAGTTCCTGTTTGAGCCTGGCCAATGATGTCTATACCTGTCATCATTTTAGGTATGGCAAGACTTTGAATAGGCGTAGCTTCTTCAAATCCTAAATCTCCAACTGCCTTAATTATCTCGTTTGATAGATTTAATTCACTAAACTTTAGCGTCGTCATTATTTGCATTCCTTTTTAAGATAAGTTCATTTTTTATTTGTTGTTCATCTTTTTCTAACGATTATTGTTTCAATATCTTTTCTACTTTCGTCAAATCCGTACTCGTAGCAGCGCATCCATCTTTTGTCAGCGGAATAAATTGCGCTGCCATACCTGATCCCTTCAGCATTTTTCCTGCCTGAACACCTTCGAAAAAGCAAGCAATGCCAACTATAGCTTTAGGTTTTTGTTCCTTTACGATCTTATCTATCGCTCTAGCACCTTTTACAACATACAAAGCCTTATAGTTCAATTCCTTTACAAAATTTCTTATGTTGCTTATTCCACAACCACCACACCCAACACAAATGTAATAGCTGCTCTCTTCAACAGCTGAGCAAACTGCGGTATTTCTCATACAGTGAGGGGCAAAAACAATGCGGTCATCGAACGGGACAGCAGAGAATTTTTTTGCCAGAAATTTATTTTGCTTATTTGTAAAGGTTTGATAGACTTGCTCTTTGCTTTTTCGCGCTATCTTACATAATCCCATGGGCTGAATTTTATCAAAATTTGTTTTAGAAATCAAAAAAACGTTAACGACATATACGATCTTAAGTATGTAAAAAATTACGATGCGCAAAAAAATCGGCCCCCTGCCAAAAATCCAGGAGGCCAATCTTTTTTAATTCAAAAAATTAAACGCAATCTCATCAATACTCAGGCATTGGAGGCATTCCTGCGCCCATAGGCATCTTCGGAGATTTTTCAGGAATATCTGTTACCAATGTTTCAGTTGTAAGTATAAGCCCAGCTATCGATGCAGCATTCTCCAAGGCTGTCCTTGTTACTTTCGCAGGATCAACTATACCTGACCTTATCATATCAACATATTCGTTTGTATCTGCATTGTAACCATATGCAGGGTCTTTGGAATTTTTGACCCTGTCAACCACTACAGACGCTTCTATACCTGCATTTTCAACTATCATTCTTATAGGTCCTTCCAGAGCTCTAAGAACGATCTCTATACCTATTTTTTCATCTGAATCTGCAGCCTTAATTTTCTCTAAAACAGCTTGAGCTTTCAGAAGAGCTATCCCTCCTCCAGCTACTATCCCTTCCTCAACACCAGCTCTTGTTGCATTCAAAGCATCTTCTACTTTAAATTTCTTCGTCTTCATTTCTGACTCTGTTGCAGCTCCTACATTCACAACCGCAACTCCTCCAACCAATTTTGCAAGCCTCTCTTGAAGTTTTTCTTTATCATAATCGGACTTCGTATCTTCTATTTGTTTGCGAATTTGAGCAATTCTTGATTCTATTTCTTTCTTATCTCCAAGCCCTGAAACGATTGTTGTATTTTCTTTGTCTACAACAACTCTCTTGGCTTGTCCTAGAAGTTCAAGTGTCGCCTTATCCAGCTTCAACCCTGTCTCTTCCGTAATAACTGTTCCTCCTGTAAGAATCGCTATATCTTGTAGCATTTCTTTTCTTCTGTCCCCAAAACCAGGAGCTTTTACAGCTACTACCTTAAGTGTTCCTCTCATTTTATTTAGAACTAATGTTGCAAGGGCTTCACCTTCTATGTCTTCTGCAATGACCACAAAAGGTCTTCCTGTTTGCACAACTTTCTCAAGTAAAGGCAAAATTTCCTGCATTGAACTTATCTTCTTATCTGTAATTATCAAGTAGGGATCTTCTAAAATACCTTGCATTCTCTCCGTATCGGTTACAAAATAAGGTGAAGTGTACCCTCTGTCAAACTGCATACCTTCTACTACATCAAGTGTCGTCTCTGAAGATTTTCCCTCTTCAACAGTTATAACTCCGTCTTTTCCTACTTTTTCCATCGCATCAGCAATTAAATCTCCAATCTCTTTATCACTTGCCGAAATCGAAGCAATTTGAGCAATTTCTTCTTTATTTTTTACTTGCTTGGCTATCTTTTTTATTTCTTCCACAACCGCACTAACAGCCTTCTCTATTCCTTTCTTTACGTGATTAGCATTTGCTCCAGCTGTAATATTTTTAAGCCCTTCGTTTATTAGTGACTGCGCCAACACTGTTGCTGTTGTAGTTCCATCTCCTGCTATGTCGTTCGTCTTCGATGCCACTTCCTTCACAAGCTGAGCTCCCATATTTTCAAAAGGATCTTCAAGCTCTATTTCTTTCGCAATAGTTACTCCATCATTTGTAACAGTAGGCGACCCAAACTTTTTATCCAAAACAACATACCTACCCTTAGGACCGAGGGTAACCTTTACTGCATTTGCAAGCTTATCAACACCGCTTTTCATCGCTTTACGAGCTTCATCATTATAAATCAATTGTTTTGCCATATCGCCTCCTCCTCATGTATATATTTTATATTCTTATTTATTCATTATTCCCAAAACATCATCTTGTGACATTATAAGATATTCCACATTGTCACAGTCACATTTAAACTCACTGCCAGAATATTTACCAAAAAGCACCCTATCTCCTACCCTTACTTCCAGAGGTATCACCTTTCCATCTTCTGTTTTTTTTCCAGGACCTACCGCAATAACTTCCCCTTGCTGTGGCTTCTCTTTTGCAGTATCAGGGATAAAAATTCCTCCTTTCTTTTCTTCTTTTGACTCAATCGGTTTAACTAAAATCTTTTCGCCCAATGGCTTAAATTTAATCATTCTACTTCCTCCTTAATATGATATTATTACCTCTATAACTCCACTTGTTATTTTTAGCACTGTATTTCAACGACTGCTTATTATATAAAACTCTTTCTCCGTTTGTCAATAGTTCGTAAGGGTCCATAAAAAAGACCCTCCACCCTTCGATGACTGCATGATTTTGGTAGTACTTTGTCCGAAAGAATGAAAAACTACGATTAAGATCATAAAATTTATAGACTTCAGGTAAAATAAGCCATATGTTGTCGTGATTGTTAACAGATAATCTCTACTACATTGGTTACGTGAGCACGGAGCAGTTACCACTTGATCAACTTGCAAAGAATGCAAAAATTTGAACTCATAATTCTTCGACCACGGCCTCTATTGTTTTAATCGCTAACTCAATTGCGGAATTTATATCTTTGATGTTAAAAACAGAGGCTGGAGCATGAATATATCTTGTAGGTATACTCAAAATTCCAGTAAATATCCCTTCCCTGTTCGTATAAATTATTGCCCCTTCGGTCATTCCACCGTCAATAATATCTATTTGATGAGCTATATTATTTTTAACAGCCGCTTCTAACATAATCCTGCGTATTTTCTGTGAAACTATCGTTCCTCGACCAGCTGCCTCTATCATTGTTATCGCTACACCTTTGCCAAGTTTTAACGCAGAAATTTTTTCTTCTATACCAGGCATATCACCGGCTGGTGTCGTGTCTATTATCAGAGCAAAATCGGGGTTTACTTTGAATGAAGACGTTTTTCCGCCCTTAAGGCCAACTTCTTCCTGGACTGTCGCACATGCGCAAATTTCAGCATCTAAATCTTTTATTTTCGAAAAAAATTCGATTACTTTAATCATGGCGTAGCAGCTTATTCTATTGTCTGCGGCTTTCCCGTAACAAAAATCACCATGTAAAACACCAGCATTAGGTTCAAATATTATTTGATCGCCAATATTTAAAACCTTCATAACCTCCTCTCTTGAAGAAAGGCCAATATCTATAAACATATCGGTGTGTTTACTTGGGCGCCTTGCTTCTTCAGCGGTCGTTAAATGTGGAGGCTTTGTTCCAATAACGCCTTTTATATGTTCACCTTTTTTATTGATAATTTCCACAAGCTTTCCTGGTAAAATAGAATCATTCACCCCGCCTATTTTAACGAAATATATATAACCTTTTTCGCTGACATATTTTACAACCATACCTATCTCATCCATATGAGCAGCTATCATTATTTTCTTTTTACCATTACCTAACTTACCTATAACATTCCCAAAGTTGTCTATTTCAACAGAAGAACAAATTTTTGATAAAGCGTTCGACATTATTTTCGCAACGTGTTCCTCGTATCCTGAGACACCGTTCGACATCAATAAATCCTTAAGAAGTTGTTCCATCTTGTTCTCCCAATTTCTTCAGCTACGATTGGCATACATCCACAACTTTTAAATATTTTAGATAAAAATTGTTCAAATATAAAAAAGTTTCTGCACACATTTCTCTACAAATCCTTACAAACTGTTCTTTATTATTTCAGGAATACATTCTTCTACACCAATGGCCATAATATGTACACCATCTGCAAAAGATCGAAGTTTGCGAATTATCTCAGAACAAATTTTTATTCCTTCTAACAAATGATCACTAGCGGAATTAATCCTGTCCAGTATTTCTTGAGGAATACATACCCCTGGGAAAGACTGTGTCAACTGCATAAATTGTTTTGATTTAATTAAAATAATCCCAGGTAAAATTTTCATTTTTAAGTGTTTTACTTTATTAAAAAAAATTTCATATTTTTGCACGTCAAAAATCACCTGCGTCTGAAAAAATTCTGCTCCTGCTTTGACCTTTTTCTTAAGCATTAAGACTTGCAAATCACTTGGGTACGCTGATGGATTTATGACCGCACCTGTGCAAAATTTGGGACTACCGCACAACTTCTTGCCAGCCAAATCTACACCTGTTTCTAAAAGTTTTGCAGTTTTTATTAACTGTATCGTATCCAAATCGTAAACTGCCTTTGCAGCACGATATTGGCTGGCATGGGGATGATCGCCACTTAAAAGTAAAATATTTTCTATACCTAAAACATTCGCACTTAACATCTCAGACTGCAAAGCAATTCTATTTTTATCTCTTGAAGCAATTTGTAATATAGGCTCTATGCCGCGATCTAACAAAACTTTGCTCATAGCAAGAGCCCCTACTCTCATAGATGCTCTTTGATTATCGGTCACATTCACAGCATCTATACCCTTCAAACAATCTGCTCTACGTAAAAAAGAAGAAATATCTACCCCTTTTGGAGAAAACAACTCTGCTGTTATCAAAAATTCATCTGTCCTTATTTTTTCTTTAAATTTCAACTCTTTATTTCCTCATTAACAATCCACTACTGATATCGCAGCATGACCTAAGCCTATCTCTTTCAGCTCCTGTCGCGCTTTAAAAAACTCTATACACACAAACAGACATACACAGCGCCACTTTGCTTTCGTCAAACGCCAAAATCACAATAAATCTACGATTTTGCAACACCTGTAACACAAAATCCTAGATACCGAACTTGACTTGAGAAATGATATCGCTTATTGGAGAAAAAGTTACTCTATGAATCGGACAAATTCCGTACTGTTTTAAGGATTTTATATGCTTCCTCGTTCCATATCCTTTATGTTTTTCAAATCCATAAACAGGATATCTTTTTGCGTATTCTACCATTATTTTATCTCTAGTAACTTTAGCAAGTATTGAAGCTGCAGCGATACTTGCACTTTTTGCATCACCATCCACAATTGCTTTTTGAACATAAGCCAAATTCGGCACCTCACGATTTCCATCTACTATACACATAGCTGGCTTTATTTGCAACCTGGAAACCGCGCGAGACATTGCAAGAAATGTCGCTTGTAAAATATTTATTTTATCTATAATTTTACTATCAACAACTTCAACAGAGTAATCCAAAGCTTCTTCCTTTATTGCTACAAAAAGCCTTTCTCTGTTTTTTTCTGATAACTGCTTGGAATCGTTCAAACCGGATATTATTAAATTTCTACGAAGAATCACAGCAGCAGCAACAACCGGCCCGGCCAAGGGACCACGTCCAGCCTCATCAACACCAGCAATCGACACACCTTCGTTGCCATAAAAATCCCTATCGAAAGAAAACAAATCCATATTACTTTCTTACTTGATATCAATCTACTGCAATAACTTGTTCTTGAGAAACCTTTTCTTTTTTTACAAACTTTTTAGAAGATTTTTCAAAAATTCTAGCAGCTTTGCCAGAAAGTTTCCTTAAATAATAAAGTTTTGCCCTACGCACTTTTCCATATCTTACAACTTCAACTTTTGCTATACGTGGAGAATGTATAGGAAAAATCCTTTCAATTCCTACTCCAAAAGAAACCTTTCTTACTGTAAAAGTCTCCGAAAGACCACTACCTCTTAAACGTATAACTACACCCTCGAAAACTTGGACCCTTTCATTTTCTCCCTCAACTACTTTAAAATATACTTTTATCTGGTCGCCAGAATTGAAACGTACACCTAAATCTTTTCGCTGTAGCGACTGAACATGCTCTAGCAATGACATCATAACATCTCCTTGATTCAATCTATTTAGCTGATGCACTTACATTTACAATTTTTCAATAAGTCTGGACGACGTCTCTTTGTACGTTTATACGATTCTTTTATGCGCCACCTATTAATTTTTTTGTGATCTCCCGATAAAAGGACTCTAGGAACCTTATACCCCTTGAACACTGCAGGCCTTGTATAGTGAGGATAATCCAATAACCCGTTAAAAAACGAATCATTTTTCACAGACTCCGGTTCTCCGACCACACCCGGGAGCATTCTTGAAACACTGTCAATTAGAACCATAGCAGGAATTTCGCCACCGGTAAGAACATAATCCCCAACAGACACTTCTTCATCAACGTACTTCATAATACGTTCATCAATTCCTTCGTAATGCCCACATATAACAACCAAATGCTCAAAAACAGAAAATCTCTTTACAACATCATTATTTAACGTTCTCCCCTGCGGAGACATATAAACAACATAAGGGCTCGCGTTATGGTCTTTGCAACAGCTGTTCTTTTTTTTTACCCCTACACTTTTTATAGCATCATAGAGCGGTTCTGGTTTCATAACCATCCCAGCACCGCCGCCAAACGGTCTATCGTCAACTTTTTTATGCTTATCTTTAGAAAAAGATCTTATATCAACAATGTTAACTTCAACGATCGCCTTCTTTACAGCTCTACCTATTAAACTTTCAGAAAAAGGACCTTTAAACATTTTAGGAAATATCGTAAGAATGTCAATCTTCATAAACAAAATAACCATTGTACTCCTGCCAGCCATCGGCAGATTTTACCTGGCCATAAATATCCTCATACTCCTTGGGCAAAACGACAAAAATTTTCTTCCTTGCAATATTTACTCTCTTCACCACATCCTTTAATGCAGGAATCAAAACCTCTTCATTGCAATACTTTACAACCCAAACATCATTGCTACCAGTCACTATAACATTAGAAAGCACACCTATCCGGCTTCCGTTTTGATTAAAAACCTCAAAACCCAAAATATCAGAAACTTTCCACTTTAAATTGTCATTTTTTAATTTCATTTCATCACTCTAACCAACTCAACAGTCGCCCTTTTATCAAGTTTTGCGAAGGCTGAATTCACAATAACTCTTACCGCTTTAACAATTCTACCTTCTTTGCCAATTATTTTTCCCCTATCTTCATCGGCAACTTTCAATTCTAAAACATTTATTCTTCTACCAAAAACCTCACAAACATCTACTTGATCAGGCTTATCGACCAAAGTCTCCGCAATCAAAAGTACTAGATTTTTCATAAAACCACCTCTAGTAGTCCTGGCAAATAAAAACAACGCCAAAATTATTTGCCTTCTATCATTTGACTTTTTCTTATCAATACAGCTACCGTCTCAGAAGCCTTTGCTCCAACCCTCAACCAATAATTCACTCTATTCATGTCAACTTTGAGCTTATTATCTATCGCCATAGGATCATATTGTCCTATAATCTCAATAGGCTCGCCATCTCTTTTTGTTCTTTGGTCAACTGCCACAACCCTGTAGTAAGGCCTCTTTGGTTTGCCTTTTCTCTGCAAACGTAGTCGAACAGACATATAGTAGTACCCCCCCCATAACTTATAACCAATCAATAACAGATAAGACCACAGTCAGTGTATATAAATATGTTGGATCTGTCAATTACCAATTCAATAAATATTCATGACGTTGCAACGCACATAAAAATTGTAGAAATTGTGAAATTTGATCCATCCTTGATCATGTGTGTAAAGACATAATTCAGTGCTTCCAGCACATGATCGAACAAAATTTATAGCATTCGTACCTGTTTTTTGTATTCTTTGCACGCGAAAAGAGGCTGCCAACCAAAAGGCAGCCCTTTTCAATTCAAATCGATCAAATTAAATACAAAGACTACTTGTTTACAGCTTCATCTGTCGCTGTAGCATCAACCTCAGCAACTTCCGACGAAGTTTCAACCGAAGTCTCAGCTGTAGGAGTCTCTACTGCCTTTTCTTTCTTACAGTCACACGCTACTACGAAAAAACTACAAAAAATCCCAACGGCTACCACGGCTACAACCTGAAAACGATTTCTCATCTCTACTTCTCCTTTTTAATAGTCACGCCACCAAACTTCGGATGATTGTATATTTTTAAATTTTTTTTGGCAAATCTGTGCAAGGTTTCATAGTATGAAGAGAACAATTTGACTAGTCATGGTCCGCGTAAGATAAAACACAAAACCTACAAATTGGTTATGTGCAATAAAAATAGGACATTTAGGTAACCACATTACGGCGTTAAATATAAAAACTCATTTGCAGATGATGTAGCAAAATAATAAAATGTCGCACATGTATATGCCCCATGCAGAGAATTAATCAAAGATGCACTGAAAGAACAAAGCCCTACTAAAGAACTACAAAACCGCAGCTCTTATAAGGGGAAAGAGAAACAGAAAAAAGCATTTCAGTTTAACATAATGAGAAGGACATGATATATAAGATTGGAATCATTTACAATAAATCAAAAGCAAATGCAAAAAAATTTGCATTTGAGGTCGGGGGATGGCTTAAACAAAACAAATGTGTAGTATCTATAAGCGATTCTATGTCCATGCATTTGAGAAGAGCTGATTTTGTTTTGTCGATAGGAGGTGATGGCACAATGCTCAAGGTTATAAGAACATTTGCACCATTTACTGTTCCTATAAAGGGTATCAATCTTGGATCTTTAGGATTTTTGACGGACACTAACGCAAATGAAACTTTTGCTATTTTAGAAAACATTTTATGTAAAGGTTTTAAAGTAGAGAAAAGAGTTTTGCTGTCTGCAGAATTTGAATATAATGGCAAAAAGATAAAGACATTGGCAGTAAACGACTGCGTAATACGTTCCTTGTCTGGAGGTAGACTCATCACAGTTGATGTTAATGTGGATGAGGATTTTACAGCAGAATACAAATGCGATGGAATGATTATAGCAACTCCAACTGGATCAACAGCCTATTCTCTTGCAGCTTCTGGACCTATAGTGTATCCGAATCTATCAGTTTTTATTCTTACACCTATTTCACCACATACATTAACGCAAAGACCTATGGTTGTATCAAATAAAAGTCATATTTCTTTTATAGCAAAAAACAAATACAGAAATAGGAAAATCGTACTATCTGTAGATGGACAAGAAAATTATACTCTTCCTAACGGGACAAAAGTTAAATTTTCTCTTTATAAAAGACCACTTAAACTTATAAAAAACTGTAGCAGATCATATTTTGAGACTTTAAAAACAAAATTGTATTGGGGTGTGTAGTGCTAACAAGACTTTCCATAAAAAACTATGCTCTGATTGAAGATTTGACAATAAATTTTTCAGATGGGTTGACCGTCATTACAGGAGAAACAGGTGCAGGAAAATCAATCTTAATAAAATCCATAGAACTTATTACAGGAACAAAGACAGATTCGTCTTTTATACGATCTGGATGTTCAGTTTGTACCATAACTGCTTGTTTTGAGTGTAAAATTTCTGAAGTTGAAGATTTTTTTAATAATTATTCTATTCCTGTAGAGAATCCTATTTTAGTGCGTAGAATTTTTGAAAATTCAGGTAAAAGCAAAGCCTTTGTAAACGATTCTCAAGTGACTATGTCAACGCTTGCAAGTCTTGGGAGATTGCTTTTGGATTTTCATGGGCAAGATGAAAAATATTCACTACTCAACTTAAATTCTCAACTTGAGATTTTGGATAGTGAAGTTGAAGATATTAAACCGCTACTTAAAAAATTATCACTTTTACAAAAGCAGATTGAAAGTTTACACGAGAAATTTGAAGAGATGAACTTATCTGAATCTGATAGAGAGAAAAAAATAGATTTATATTCTTTTCAAATAAAAGAAATCGAAGATGCAAGAATTGAAATCAATGAAGATGTAAAACTTGAAACTGAATTACTAAAATTAAAAAATGCAGAAAAAATTGCTGATTTGGCGCAAAGAATTATTTCAACACTATATTTTTCTGAAAATGCTGTTTTAAACAGTATTTTAGAAGCGAAAAAAAATATAGAGATACTAAATTCTTATGGAGTGGATACTTCTGATTCGATGTCCCTGATAGAACAGGCTTATTATCAAACTGAGGAAGCTTACAGAGAGATCAAAGTCATTTTTTCAAGAACTGAGATAAATCCAGAAAAATTGAACACTTGTATTGAGAGACTTGAACTTATAAAAAAACTTAAGAAAAAATATGGAAACACTTTAGAAACTGTTATTGGATATAGAAACAATATTGTTGAAGAATTAAAAAAATTAAGCAATTATAAAAGCGATTTTGAAAAACTCAAAAAAGAATTGGAATCACAAGTGACGCATTTACAAATAGTTTGTGAAGCTGTAAGTCAAAAAAGGAAAAAAGCGGCACAAATTTTTGCACAATCTGTACAAAAAAAACTTTTTGATCTAGAAATTAAAAACGCTACATTTGAAATCGTGTTTAAACAAAAAGATCCGTCTGGGAATGGACATGACGTGATAGAATTTATGTTTTGTGCAAATAAAGGAGAAAAAACTCTTCCCTTAAAAACTGTAGCCTCAGGAGGTGAACTTTCAAGAGTTCTTCTTGCTATAGAATTGTCATCAAAAAAGAAAAATGATAGAACATCCATATTTGATGAAATCGATGTCGGTACAGGAGGAAAAACAGGCAAAAGAATTGGCGAAAAACTTGCTGAACTTGCTCAAAGAAAACAAGTGCTTTCTATAACGCATCTAGCACAAGTTGCAGCTTTTGCCAAAACACATATAAAGATTCATAAAGAGACTAAAAATGCAAGGACATACACAAAGATAAAAATCCTTACTAAGACTGAACGCATTGAGGAAATTGCAAGAATGATATCAGGTGAAACAATAACAAAAGGTGCTCTGGAACATGCAAAAGATTTAATAGCCGCTTCTGCAAAGACAAGATAACTGAGTACCCACATTGCAAAAATCAAAAAAATACGACTTTATTTTAGATTTACTGCCTTACTGCCGCATAAATTTCCGTTAGCCTTATCAAAAAATCTTTTTAGTCTCCAAACTGGCTACGATATATTGCTTTCTGATCTTGATGTAATCGGCTCGAGACCTCGAAAACTCCGGGGCCAGGATTCGAACCTGGACAAAGGGATCCAAAATCCCTTGTGCTACCGTTACACAACCCCGGAATACCTAAGATCTCGTCGTAGTAACAAACCAAGTTTTCCAGTTGTACTTTTTCAAATTGTGTTGGATTGCCTCAATTTTAGAATTATGCCCAACTATTCCAAAAACTGTTGCACCTGAACCTGACATAAAACTCACGCACCCCAATCCATTTAAGATGTTTTTGATCTTCGATATTTCAGGATAGTCAGGAAAAACAAATTCTTCCAATCTATTAAAACAACTATGAAAAGCATCCTGTGTACTAAAAAAACCACTACAAACAAGGTACCGGATTGTATGAATTCTCTTTTGATTTGTCAACGGGAATTTTATTTTTTTGTATACTTTAGCAGTGGAAATACCGTATCCAGGATTTACAAGAACCAAATTTAATTTTTTTATGCTTTTTAGCTGCGTTACGATTTCTCCCACACCTTCACATAATGCTGTTCCTCCTGTAAGAAAAAAAGGAATATCTGCGCCAAGTTTTACCGCAATTTGTTCTAATTCGGTTTTTGTTGTTTTTATATTCCACAATTTAACTAAAGCTTTTAATGTGGCTGCAGCATCAGATGATCCACCACCGAGACCAGCCCCTATTGGAATTTTTTTTCTTACGCATATTTCTGCACCCTTTGTTATATTAAAATAGGTTTTAACTGCCAAAGCGGTCTTGTAAACAATATTTGTTTCATTTGTCCCAATAGAATTATCGTTACATTTAAGAAAAATTTTTCGATGATCCATATGATTCACAGACTCAAAAGAAAGTTCATCATACAAACTAATAGTTTGCATAATACTTTTCAAATTATGATATCCATCAGATCTTTTATTTACAATTTCCAAGAAAAGGTTTATCTTCGCTGGAGCTTTAATATTTATCTTCATCTTTGTTCTATTATTTTATATCGGCAAAATCTTTACTGCTTCCAATTTACCATTAATTTTTAGATCTGAAAATTTGAATTTGATTTTTGATGGAATTTTTGAAACACAAAAATTTCGATATTTTAAAACATGAACCGTTAATTTATTTTTTGAAAAACTTTCCACCAAAGCAGTATCAGTATTTAAAGTTAGTTTAACATCGTTTTTAGAATATATAAGATGTTTGCCTCTTTTTGTTATTTTAGCATCCATAAACTGCTCATAAAAATTACCGCTGAAAATATCACATATCTGCAATATAATATCTGAGAAAATTTGTTGAATTTCTCCTTCAACTCCTTGGGGCAAAAATTCTATTTTGCCATTTTTTATGAAAACAGATATTCCTCCTGCAAGAAAAGAAGAGAGAAGATCTATTTTGATATTATCATTTTTAACATAAGAGAATTTGATGTAAATTTTTTTTGAACTCAAATTTAATATAAATCCAGTTTTAAATGAAAGAGCTTTAGCATAATTATTAGCACTCCTTAAAATCATTTGTTTATGCAATTCTTTTTGTGAAATTTTTTTCTCTATAGCGTTCAATTTTTCCCTAACTGTTTTACTTGGTTTAATATCGTATGATGACGAATATTCTACCCAAGCTTTGGTGAGGAAAACATCCCCTAAATGATCGTAAATAAGAGGATCCTCAGTGTTAATACTATCGGCTGAAACGTTACTAAATAATAAAAAAAACCCACACAGAATATGTATTATAAAAATTAATACTTTCCCCATTGCATGTTCTCTTTTTTAGTTGATTAATCGTAATAGTAAAGCGTCTTCACCTTTATAATACTTTTTCCTAATACCCACTTCTTCAAAACCGAGAGACTTATATAGGCTTAAGGCTACGATATTTGTTTTACGCACTTCAAGAAAAACAAACTTAACCCCTCCATTAATAGCTTCTTTTTTTATTTGTATAAGCATAGCTCTCCCGAATTTTAATCCTCTAAATTCCGGATTAACCGCTATATTGAGTATTTCAGCCTCATCTATAACTGTGCTGACTATATAGTATCCTCCTATTGTTCCATTTTCGGTCAAAATTCTAAATCTTACAGTATTGTTTTTGGCAGAATCTAAGAACATATCTTTGGTCCAAGGATGTTCAAATGACTTTTTTTCTATTTTGATTACTTCGTCTAGAAATTTTTCAGCAAAATCTATTATTTCCATTTTTTGTTATTTATTCATTTTCTTCAGTCATTTTTATTAATACTGTTTTCCAATCTTTCTCTCTTTATATGTTGTACCGCATAAATTATTGCTTCTATCATTGCGGTTGCATCTGCTTTGTTTTTACCCGCGATATCAAAGGCTGTTCCGTGTCCTGGAGATGTTCGTAAAAAGGGAAGTCCTACGGTAACATTTACTATTTTGGAAGCATTAATGCATTTTAAAGCTATCATCACCTGATCGTGGTACATAGCACATACTAAATCGAATTGCCCATTCTTTGTTTTCGACCAAACTGAATCTACTGATAGTGGTTTTGTTATACCAATTCCAGATTTTTTGAGTATTTTATATGCTGGCATTATAATTTTTTTCTCTTCAAAACCTAAAATTGAGTTATCTCCTGCATGCGGATTTAATCCACATAGAGCAATTCTTATATTCTTTTTGCCTATCTTTTTCATGAAATTTACTACTAAACTTACAGTTTCAACGATGTTTTTAGTTGTTATTTTTTTTGAAATCTTTGAAATGGGGATATGTCTTGTTACCATAACACTATGTATGTTATCGCACACCATCAACATTGCCACTTTTTTACTTTTGGTGAGAACAGAGAGCAATTCTGTATGCCCACAACATCCTACTTCTGCCATTTTAAACGATTCTTTTGACACTGGAGCAGTAACGATCCCAGACGCAATACCGCTTAAGCAACACTTTACAGCTTCCCTTATAGCGGCAACCGCAATTATTCCTGCTTTTTTTGAAGGGATCCCTACTTTGGGAACTTTGCTGATATTAGAAGAAGCTATAAATCTTACATTCTTAAAATAATTGGCAAAATATGCGTCACCAAAAACAACAGGACTACAAATTCTTCTCACAACTAAAGAATTTATAGCCCCGCACACCACCTCACAACCTATGCCAGCAGGGTCGCCTAACGTAATTGCCAGACGCGGACTGACATTATCATTAAAACACAAACAATTTAATGTCTTTATTTTGTAAAATCTCTTCGATGAAACTGTTTAAAATCCTATTCTTTTGTATGGATTCTAAGCATGAAGCTATAAGTTGCTTCACATCATCATATCTGATTTCTTGTTTCGCAAATTTTCCAAAAAGTTTCACAAAATAAAACCCATCATCATCTCTGAAAGACTCTTTTGTCTGAGCGCCAACTTGCATAGCAAAAATAACCTTAGCCTTGATAGGCGAGAGATTATCTTTTATGTCTTCCACAATATTTTCTTCGGAAGAAGATTCGGAATATTGTCCAGCGATTTCAACAAAAGGGCTCTTCTGAAGTTCCTTCTCTATTGTGGCAACTTTTTCTTGCGCTTTTTTCACCTGCACAGGTGTTGCATTTTTATGACAGCTAACAAAAATTTGTCCAAACTTTACCCGTTCATCAAATTTTTGCTTAAATAAATCAACAATGATATCCACTGCTTCAGCGTCATCAGAGGAAAGATCTACTTTTCCACCGTTTAA
>JAITTL010000006.1 GCA_031286985.1 Endomicrobium sp. | reverse complement strand
TGACCTTACCTTATTTCCGATAAGAGATCTTAAAGCTTGCACAAAATAATCTTTAATTCTTGATAATGAAAAGGATTTATGTTGAAACTCTTGTTTAGATTGATCTGCGCTGTCATTATATTTATCTGACGTTCTTTCATCTGATACTATAACTCCGTCTTGAACTTTTATTGTCCTTGTCGCATATGCCGTAAGTTCAGGCTCGTGTGTCACCATCACTATTGTTATTCCAGCTGTATTTAAATCCTTTAATATTTTTATTATTTCTTTTGCGGACTTTGTATCTAAGTTTCCGGTAGGTTCGTCCGCAAAAATTATAAGAGGCTTGTTTATAAGAGATCTGGCAATTGCTACTCTCTGTTGTTGTCCTCCAGATATTTCGCTTGGCCTGTGGTTTATGCGTTCCGTCAAACCTACCATATCTAACAATTTTAAAGGATCTTCATGCTCTTTTTCGTATTTTGAATTTGAGTACATTGCAGGAATAGCAACATTTTCTAAAATTGTTAATTTTGGCAAAAGATTAAACTGCTGAAAAACAAAACCCAAATAATGATTTCTTAGTGCCGCAAGCTCGTTGTCAGAATATTTTGAAACTTCTATACCAGCAAGTTTATATGAACCTTCTGAAGGCTTATCCAATAGTCCAAGTATATTTAAAAGTGTGGATTTACCGCTGCCGGAATGCCCCATAACAGCAACAAATTCACCTTGCATGATTTCTAAATTTATGCCATGCAGTACAGGAACATCCAGTTTTTCCAAATGGTATGTCTTCTTGAGATTTTTTAGTTCTATTACTTTCATTTTTGTTTTGTTTTTTGACGCAACTTCAGAGACTTTATTTTGTTTTCTCTTTGGGTTTTTGTTTAAATATAACAACAACTTCATCTTGTTTTAAACCAGACAATATTTCAGTAAATTCTCCGTTTGTTACACCGGTTTGTATCTCTCTTGTTTCAAATACAGGTTTTTGCTCAGTACCTGTCTTAACGATAATCGTTTTTTTATGATCTTTTTCCGTAATAAAGATATTTGAGATCGACCAAGCATCTTTTTTTGATGCTACTGTTACAGTTATGGTTGCCGTCATACCTGATCTAAACACCTTAGGTTTTTTTATGGGGTTTATTTTTATATTATAGACAGTTACATTGTTTGAAGTTCTTGCCTCGTAAGATATGTGTTCTATCTCGCCTTCAAACTTCTCATCAGGATATGCGTCTAAATACATCTTAAGTTTATTGCCAATCTTAATATACCTCAAATCTGTTTCATCTATATTTGCATCAATTATCAAATCATCGGCCATTACCAAGATTGAATCTGTGGTAGAAACAGTTTGTCCAGGTTCTTTCTGCCTATAAATAATAAACCCGTCTAAAGGAGCTACTACAGGCGTAGGTTTATAAATATTTTGCCATTTTTCTTGTTCTTGTTTATCCATCGCTCTTGCTGCATCTACCATAGTTGCTCTTTCATTTGAACTCATCCAAATAATTATTTGTCCTTTTTTTATTACATCTCCCTCATTTACAAGAATCTTTTCTATTCTCCCTGCAAAAGAATTCTTAATTTCAAGTCTGTTTCTTGGCCACACCTGTCCAGTTTCTCTAAATTCAATATGCAATTCTCTTTGCTGAAGAGTCGTTTGCTGCTCTATGACTTGTTTTGACGGAATCAACGCAATGAAAACACCAACTCCTGCAATAACTAAAACTGTAAATACAATTAATATTTTCTTCATTTTTGTTCCTCTTTAGTTTTCACAAAATCATCGCCAATAAAATTATGCCACGCAGCTGTTGCCAAAGCGGCGTTCTTTTTACTCTCTAACCACTCGTTTTGAGTACGTATATACTCACTCTCCATTGCATACCAATCATAATAGTTCGAAAGACCGCTAACATATTTTCTTGTTGCAATTTCAGATTGAAGTTTTGACACACTTAAACAATTGCTTCTTACCTCTATAATTTCATGTGCATCAATTAACTCATTGTAATATTTTATCGCTTGCGCTTTTAAAGAATTGGTTGTGTTTGTCAAATTTAAAGAAGCTTCTTGCAATTTATTTGAAGCAATTTTTGAATCATAATATCTTTTACCTCCGGTAAAGATCGGATACGAAAGCGATATCCCTGCATCCCAATGATCATGTTTAGGTGCCCATTTATCGCCAACTTTTGAAATATTACCAGTAACGTCTACTGACGGCAGCCACTGACTGTTTGTTGCTGCCTTTTGAAATTTACATGTTTCGACTCCATATCGCGCAATTAAAAATTCCGGTATTGTTGCTATAAGGTTATTATAATCGGGTTTTTGTATTACTTTATTAGAAGGGACTATCCGCTCATCTGTTTCTAAAATTGTTGCATCGCCATCTCTGCCTATTGCAACAAGCAAAGCTGCCGAAGCAGTTTCTACATATCTTTGCGCACTTCTCAAATCACACTCAACTATCGAGACATCGACTTCTCCCCTTTTCAATGAGCCAATATCCACATTATTGCCAGAATGATATTTAAGTTCTACAAGATCTTTATTTTCAATCTGTGTTTTTCTTATTTTCTTTAACAATTCAACTCTTTCGTAAGCCCACATAAGATGTATATATTGCATATTAGATTTATATATTGCATCTGCAACAGCTCTTCTATAGTGTGCCTCTTGGCATTTAACTTTAGTCGCCTTACTTTTTACATCATGATAAGCACTAAATCCTGAAAAAAGAGACAGAGAGCCCTTTAACCCGTAAGAATAATTGCGCGTAAACAATCTTTCTGATTTATCCTGTCCTGTACCTCCTGTAAAGCTTATTTTAGGAAAAAAATCGCTGAAAGAACTTTTGTATTCCTGCTTTACATTGTCTAACTCTAACTTTGCCAACATAACTGACGGATTATTTTTTAAAGTTTGCTCTTCAACCATTTGTTTATTAATTTTTTCTGCAAAAACAAAACTA
>JAITTL010000022.1 GCA_031286985.1 Endomicrobium sp. | reverse complement strand
TTATTCTTCTGTGTCATACTATGACCATCAACCCCTACAAACGCTCCTATCACAAATCCTCTATCTTCTTCCCCCAACCATCTCGTTACTCCTATTATTCCTCCTACTTGGCTATCCTTATACTCTCCTGGCGACTTCCTTGTCCCTTCTAATGTTGTCTGCTTGTATTTCCCTTTCCCATATACCTTCCACTTTTCACCTCTCTCTTCTTCCTCTTTGGCTAACCTTCCCATCTCTCTAAATACTTCCTCCCCATAACTTACACTTCCTACTCCCCTTATCATGTTCCCTACAAATCCTAAACTCCCTTCTGCTTGACCTCTTGAATCTGCATCTGTTGATAAACTTACATCCATACTTAACTTAAGTTTAATCTTTTCTCTGTATGCTATCACTATCCTTTCTTGTTTAGCTCTTAAAGAACCTACATCAACTCCTGATGTTTGTGGGTTTTCTTCTTTTTCATTCTTCTCAATTTGTTCTTGAAGATCAGTATATTCTTTATTGTTTATTGCAAATTCTTTCATCTCATCTTCAATACTCTTCACAAGTTCTTTCATCAATATCTTATTCCTTTCGTTGAGCCCTGTTAATTTTTTACACAACTCTTTTACTTCTTCCTCTGTTGCTTCTCCAGCTGCTACCTTCGCTTTAAGCTTTTCTAATTCGCTCTCCCATTTTTTCAAATCCTTTCTGTTCTCTTCTGTTGATGTCATTTCCATAGCTTTGAGGGCTGCATTCACTGTCCCTTCTTTAACTCTATATCCTTCTATTACTTCTTTCACTTTCAACAAGTCTAGGTTTGAGTTACTTCCTGAACCTTTTAATAAACCTGCTAATGTATTTCCAACATCTCTTGAAGCTACAGCTTTTCCTTGTCCTTCTTCTTTAATCAATTCATCTATTTTTAATCTTTGCAATTCACGTTTTTCTCTCAAGTCTCTCCTCAAGTCTATACAGTCTTGCTTCAGTTCATTTATTTCTTTTATCAGTCTATTTCGCTCATCATCGTTAGGGCCGTCGGCATCAATCTTTAACCTTGCCTGTTTTTCGACAATTATTGCTGTTATGTAATTAATCTCCTCATCTATCAACATCATCTCTTTTAAAGCGCCCAGGAATCCTTTTTCTGCTTCTACCCTTTTCCTCATTTTCATCACTGCTTCACATTCTTCTTGCAGTTTGGCTTCGTCTACTTCTTCAGGTAGCTCACTAAACTTTTTCCTACTAGCTTTCGCTTCCTTTACTGCTGCTTCAAAATTATCAAGAACTTTCAATGCCATTTTTCTTATATTTTGACTTTCTATCATATAATTAACTACTTCTTCTAGCTCGGCTATTTCTTTTTCTAGACTCACATTGTCGGTGTTTAAGTTATTCATGTTTTTCAATGCTTCCAATTTTTCCTTTTTTCCTCTATTTGAAGCAATCTCTTTGTCTTGTACTTCTACATCCATAGATATTACTAATCTATCTGCTTCTGTTCCTTTCTCCATTAAATCCAACAATAACATGCCTTTTTCTATTCCATTTCCATTAAAGCTTTCTATATCTATAATCCCAGTTTCTAAAGCTTCTACCACTTTGAATGAGGTTTCAACTGCCACCCTTGCCTGCTTGAGAGCCAATTCTCTCTCCGCTTGCCCATAGTACATATTTCTGAATTCTAATACTGATAAAACATCTACTATATCTAGTTTCATTATCACTATTGCATTTCTTTTCCAATCCGCAGCGGTCGGAGCAACTTCCTTTTTTTCTTCTTCCAAAGCTTTCAATGCTTCCAAAAATCGTTCTCTTGCTTTTAACTTCAATTTCTCAAGCTCAACTTCCTCTTGCGCTTTTGTTGCATCTTCTTTTAGCTTTAGATACAACTTGCCGGTTTCTGATAAATCGGTTTCTGATAAAGCAGACAATTTTGCATTTAGCACTATTGATCTTCTTTTTGTCCATTCAACCTTTTTCTTTCCGATGCTCACATTTCGAGCTGTTATTAGTTTTCTTGATGCAAATCCTAAATCCTCTTCCATGGGCACAAGCTCTTTTCTTCGTCTAGTTACTTCCGCCTCCAGCGCCTCCAGCGCCTTCACATCCTCCTGTGTGGTATTAGCATCAGTACTACCTCTTCTCTTTTCTCTCAAATCTAGTTTCGCAGCGATCCAATTGGCTTTTAACCTTCCTGACCCATTTATTTTATCTTCAATTTTCTGAAACTCTAGCACTGCAGAATATTCGCATCCTACCTTTTTTACTAGATCTTCTTCTGCTTCTGTGGTGGTCCTAAGCTCTCCTCTTAGTCTAGTTTCTTCCGCTTCCGCCTCCGCCTCCAGCTTCAGCGCCTCTAATACTTGTTTCAGATTATTGTAAGCTTTGACCTGATTTTCTATGAAAATTTGATTTTCGAAGACGGGGGTGAATTTGACGATGATTGGTTTGGCGTAGTTTTTGATGGCGAGGATGGCATCGTAGACGCTGTTACCTGCGGCGAAGATGGCGGCGTGGACGCTATTGGCGTAGGTCGTGGCAGCGCCAGTAAAGGCGTCAACGGCGGAGTAGTCGCGGGAGGTGTAGCAGGTACTGGTACCCTGTGCCTTTTTGACGGCGGCGGCGATACCTTTGATGACGGCTTCAGGCAGTGTTTGTGTGGCGGCGAGTAAGCCGGTTTTGTAGGCGGCGGCGATGTCGGCGCGGACGTTTGCGACAGCATTGATCCAGGATTTATTGACGCGGACGTTGGAATCTTTGTAAGGTGTGGTGGCGGGGTTGGTGGCAGCACTGACGATGGCATCGGCGATGGCGTCGGCATCGGTGGCGAGGCTGATGACATCGTCGGTGATGTCGGCGTGGACGCTATTGGCGCAGGTCATGGCAGCGTTAGTAAAGGCGGCAACGGCGGAACTGTAAAAAAGAAGGTAGAGTTTGTTGCTGCTTCTTGGGGCATCAACTGCCTTTTGGACGGCGGCGGCGATACCTTTGATGACGACTTCAGGCAGTGTTTGTAGGGAAGTGGCGCTAACTGCTTCTGTTAAGCCGGTTTTGTAGGCGTCGACGATGGCGTCGCGGACGTTTGTGACAGCAGCGATCCGGGATTCATTGACGCGGACGTCGGAATCTTTGTAAGGTGTGGTGGCGGGGTTGGTGGCAGCACTGACGATGGCATCGGCGATGGCGTCGGCATCGATGGCGAGGCTGGTGGCATCGGCGATGGCGGCGTTGATCCCGGCGAAGATGGATTTTTCAGTCAATCTTTTTTCGTAGGTGGCAGCGATGCGGGTGCGGGCGGTGGCGAGGTTGGTGGCAGCATTGACGATGGCATCGGCGATGGTGTTGCCGCCGTCGATGTTGACGACGATATCAGTTTCGCCAATGGTGGTGTCGGCGTCGAGAACAACGACGATTGAAGTGTGGTCGTTTGTGACGCTGTTGATGGAGTAGATAAAGTCGTCGATGGTGTCGATGGGCATAAGGCTTCTGCCCTTGCAAGCCGCTCTGATACCGTTGGCGATGCCAGTAGCTTTTATTAATTGTACGCCAGCGTCGTGGAATGTGTCGAAATACTTGTCGGCGTTGACGATGGTGTGAAGAGGTATGTTGCCGAGGTCGGCGCCGGTGGCGCCTACGGCGGCAACGGCAAAAAATATATCATTGTATAATTGAGCCTGTTTCTGACTAATAATATGAAGCCCGGTATCGGCAAAGGTCATTATTTCTCCTGCTTCTTCAAATCTTTTCAGAACCGACTCAATAGCCTCTACTCGTTCAATAGGCCATTTTTTCATAAAAATAAGCGACTCTCCAACGACGCTTCTTGCTTCTTTCACCATTTCCCTATCTACCTGCTGATCTGCCAAATGATGAATCGATATCGCCGTCTTCGATAGACCAAATCCTATCATACACACTATACTCAATATCGCAAACATCCTCATCTTACTGTTTGCTAAATTCATATTTATTCTCACATTGGCTCCTTTTTCTTTCCTCTTCTTTTTCATTTTTTCTTCTTCCCATATTCACAAAACCTTCTTTCTCTTCCCTCTTAACAACTCTCTATCATTCTTCCGCTCAATCCATGTCTTGCATTACCTCTTTCTTTCAACATCTTTTCTTGCTGTTGTGTTCTTCCATATTTTCAACTCTTGATATCTCTTCTCCCTCTAATCTCTCTCTTGCTCACCCTACTATGCTTAATAATCCATTCTACAATCCGTTATCTAAAAATTACTCCCTCTCTCATTCCACAACGTTCTTAATTTAATTTCAATCCGTTTACTCCTCATCCTCTTTCCTTCTATCATCTTTGACTAATGTATACCAACCATCACTGACGCTTAAATCGTTTCATTAGGCCCCTTTTGGTCTTCCAAAATTTCTAACTCATTAATTACACACTCTTCTATTGCAAATCTTTTTTTCTTCAGTTTTTTTAGCTCACAATGAAAATTTATTTTGCTTTTGCAACAGATTCTTTGATCAAGTTTAACGCAATCTCGTTTTTTTGAATCTGACTTGTTCCCTCATAAAGCGTTGTTATTTTTGCGTCTCTCATCATTTTTTCAACCGGATATTCCCTACAATATCCATAACCTCCAAATATTTGAACAGCATTTGTAGTGACTTTCATTGCAACCTCAGAACAAAAAAGCTTTGCCATTGCAGACTCTTTGCTTGTACGTTTTTCTGTCCCAGCATCTATCATTCTTGCTGTGGCATAAAGTAATGCTCTTGCTGCTTCAACTTCCGTTGCCATATCTGCAAGCATGTGTTGTATCCCTTGAAAAGAAGCTATTGCCTGCCCAAATTGCACTCTCTTCCTTGCATAAGCAACCGCTTCTTCCAAAGCTCCTGCCGCAATGCCAAGTGCCTGCGCCGCTACTCCTGGTCGAGAAGTATCCAACGTCGCCTGAGCTATCATCAACCCATGACCCTCTTTCCCAAGAAGTTGATCTTTATGCACCTTACAATTTCTAAATATAAGATCCCTAGTTGAAGATGCCCTTATACCCATTTTCTTTTCTTTTTTTCCAAATTCAAAACCTACAGCACCTTTCTCTAATATGAAACAAGATATCCCTCTTGCTCCTCTTGCAAGATTGGTTTTTGCAAAAATTGTATAGGTTTGTGCTTCTCCAGCATTGGTAATAAAACACTTTGTTCCGTTCAATATGTAATAATCACCATCTCTAACTGCGGTAGTTGTCATTCCTGTGGCATCCGACCCCGCGCTAGCCTCTGTTAAACCAAAAGCTGCAAGTTTTGTACCTGAAGCAATATCGGGCAGATATTTTTTCTTTTGTTCCTCTGTCCCAGCTATAAGAATCGGAAGAGTTCCTAAAGCTGTTGCTGCAAGAGACAATGCAATTGCTCCATCAATTTTACACAACTCTTCAACAACAAGAACAAGGCCCATAATACCCTTGCCGATACCTCCATATTCTTCAGGAATATACACACCACACAGGTCAGCCTGCGCAAATTCTTTTACAATATCACGAGGAAATTCTTCATTTTCATCGCAATGTTCTCTCATAGGCTTCATTTTTTCAACTGCAACTGCCCTGGCAGTCTCAACCATCATTTGCTCTTCTTCTGATAACATATAATTCATTGCCATATTAAACCCCTTTTAAGAATAAGAATTCGTCAACGCAAGTTTTCACATTATCTCAACAGTTCAACATTACCTAAATCGGCAAATTGTCAACATTTGTCATCGCCTGTTGGGCGGCTAACTGTTGAGCCTCTTTTTTAGAATTTCCAATTCCTGAGCCAAAAAACTTACCATTTATGTACACTCCAATTTCAAATTTTTTAATATGATCTGGACCAAACTCTTTTATAACCTTATACTCTGGCAGACATTTGCACACTGATTGAACAACCTCTTGCAATTTGCTTTTATAATCTTTGATTATTATTTCCCTGAGATCATTTAAAAAATTCAAAACAATTTTTTTTGCATTTTCAAAACCACCATCCAAATAAACAGCACCTACAACAGCTTCAAACACATCGCAGAGCAAATTTTCTCTTCGTTTTGCTATTTTGGTATTTTCACTTTTACCTAAAAAAATATAATTACCTAAACTTATTTTTTCTGCCCAAGCACTCAAATTAGGTGCCGAAACAATTTGTGCCTTAAATTGCGACAATTTACCCTCATTTTCATAAGGATACCTAACATACATCTCCTCTGCAACAATAGCGGACAAAATACTATCCCCTAAAAACTCCATGCGTTCATTAGACATCATCACATCTGTTTCATTGGTATAAGATTTATGAGTCAAGGCTATCTTTAGGATCATGGTGTCATTGAATTTGTACTCAATAACTTTTTGAAATTGGAGGTGTTTTTCATCAAACATATCTTTTTATTACGATGACTGCATTGTGTCCACCAAATCCCATGGAATTTGAAAGAGCACAGTTAATTTTTTGAATTCTTGCTGTATTAGGAACATAATCCAAATCACAATCCGGATCAGGTGTCTCGTAGTTTATGGTAGGAGGCATAAAATTTCCCTGCATTGCAAGAACGGTGGCTGCAAGTTCAACACCAGCAGCTCCTCCCAAAAGATGGCCTATCATTGACTTCGTTGACGAAACTGGTATTTTATACGCTCTTTCGCCAAAAACATTTTTTATTACAAGAGTCTCCATTTTATCATTTAATTCTGTTGAAGTTCCATGAGCATTTATATAGTCAACCTCTTCTTTAGATACACCAGCATTAACCATAGCTTTCTCCATAGCCATAATAGAAGATTTTCCTTCAGGATCCGGAGCCGTTATATGGTACGCATCATCTGATGCTCCATACCCTGCCAATTCAGCATATATCTTTGCGCCTCTACTCAAAGCATGTTCTAAAGTTTCAAGAACGACTATGCCAGCCCCTTCTCCCATGACGAAACCATCACGATTTTTATCAAAAGGTCTCGATGCTCTTTGAGGTTCGTCGTTTCTCTGAGAAAGAGCTTTGATGGAACAAAAACCGGCAAGCCCTAAAGGAACAATCGCACCTTCAGCACCACCGGAAATCATTATGTCCACATCACCACTGCGAAGCGACTTAAAAGCATCCCCAATGGCATGATTAGAAGAAGAGCAAGCACTTGTAACTGCATAATTTGGTCCAGTAAAACCATACTTAATAGCTATTTCCCCGGGGAGCATATTGGTGATTATCATTGGAATAAGAAAAGGGCTAACCCTCTTTGGTCCACGTTCCAAAAGAGTTTGTTCCTCTTCTTCAATTATGTCTAAGCCACCGATTCCAGTTCCGGTTATAACACCAATTCTCGACAAATTTTCCCTGGAAAGATCAAGTCTCGAATCCTCAATCGCCATTTTGGCAGCTGCAACACCAAATTGTGTAAATCGCGCCATTTTTTTCACTTTCTTCTTTTCAATAAAATCTTCCGGATGAAAATCTTTTACGATAGCCGCAAATTTTGTAGAGTACGCAGTCGTATCGAACGATTTAATAGGAGAAACGCCTGATTTTCCGTCTTTTAGAGCTTTTGTAAATTCAACATTCCCTATACCTATTGGGGTAACAACACCTATCCCAGTTATAACTATTTTCTTGTTCATTTTATAATACCTTATTTCACCACATGCATTTTGACATACTCTATCGCATTTCCCACTGTTTGAATCTTTTCTGCTTCTTCATCCGGTATTTCAATCCCAAACTCTTCCTCAAAAGCCATAACAAGTTCCACTGTATCCAAAGAATCTGCACCCAAATCATTGACAAATGATGCGCTTGCCACCACTTCAGCAGGATCTACACCCAACTGTTCAACAATAATCTCCTTAACCCTCCCTTCAAAATCTGCCATTTTGTACTTCCCCCTTTTAATTTTTCAATACAAATGTTAATATCTTTACATGATCATGATATAAAACTGCCTTTCCTACCTCACAACACAAACATTACATATTTTTAAAACTTAAATCCAAAAAAACCTGCCGTTTTTTTACGTATTTCGCCGCACTACATGTACATTCCACCATTAACAGCCAAAACATGCCCTGTGACATAAGACGAATCATCACATGCAAAAAACAATGCTGCCTTTGCTACATCACAAGCTTCTCCAAGTCTGCCCAATGGTATTGTCGAAGCCATATCCTGTTTTTGATTTTCTGTTAATTTATCTGTCATTGCAGTGCGAATAAACCCAGGAGCGATGGCATTTACCAAAACATTCCTTGAAGCAAATTCCCTCGCACACGTCTTTGTTATCGCTATTACCCCACCTTTTGATGCAGAATAATTTATTTGTCCAGCATTTCCAACTTGTCCTATCACAGAAGATATATTTATAATTCTACCTTCTCTTTGTTTAATCATTGACTTACTTACAGCCTTTATGCAATTGAACACGCCCTTCAAATTAACAGCTATAACCGCATCCCATTCAACCTCTCTCATTCTCAAAACGAGATTATCTCTTGTTATACCAGCATTATTGACTAGTATATCTATTTTGTGAAATTTGTCAAGAGAATTTTTCACCAAAACTTCGCAGTCTTTCAATTCCGCCACATTGACGGCAACAGCTGCAGTTTCAAAACCATATTTTGCTTTTATTTCATCAGCTGTTTTTTGTGATGACCTTTCATCAATATCAGCAATCACAATCTGAGCTCCCTCACATGCAAAAACTTCAGCTATCGCTTTGCCTATACCCTGCGCCGCACCTGTAACAATTGCTGTTTTGTCTTTAAGTTTCATCTATTTAATTCCTCCAACGTTTTTTGCAGACTTGCAAAATTTTCTATATTCAACGCTCTTTTTGATCTATCTATTCTTCTTAAAAGTCCTGATAAGACTCTTCCAGGACCAATTTCTATAAATTTATCGAAATCTGCTAAAATGACGTTCTGTATACTTTCATTCCATTTTACAGGACTTCTTATTTGCTTTACAAGTTTTTCCTTAATTGTAGATGAGTCAACAGTTAACAACGCATCGCAGTTTGTATATACTCCAAAAAGTGGAGTGCTGAAATTATATTTTGTAAGTTCTCTATCCATATCATTAGAAGCAGGTACCATAAGAGAAGAATGAAATGGCCCAGAAACATTCAATATTACGATTTTTGTAGCTCCTGCTACCTCTGCAAGTTCAATCGCCATATTTATAGCCGGTGTAGTACCAGCTATAACAATTTGCTCTGGTGAATTAAAGTTTACCGCTTCACAAACACCAACAACTGATGCCTGTTGACATATGTTTTCGACAATAGTTCTTTCTAAGCCAAGAATTGCAACCATTAATCCTGGTGTTTTTTCAGATGATTTTTGAATAAACTTACCTCTGGCTTTGACCATAGACAAACCATCTTGGAATCCAAAAAAACCAGCAGCGCACAAAGCAGAATATTCTCCTAACGAATGTCCTGCCGCTACAAATTCAACCTTCGAACAATCAAACGATTTTTTAAAAACTTCCCAAATTATCATACTTACAGTAAATATTGCAGCTTGGGCATGTTGTGTAAGTTTTAAAACTTCATCTGGCCCTTCAAAAATAATTTTTTTAAGCCCTTCACCAGCCAAATCCATTATTTCTTTTGCTACAGGATACCTATCGTAAAAATCTTTTCCCATCCCAACTATTTGGGATCCCTGTCCTGGAAACATCAATGCTATCTTCAATACTGTCCCCTCTTTTTTTAACATCTATTTTTTCTACACAAACCAACTACAATCTCTATGTTACTATTTAAAAATCTAAGATACAGGAGGTGTTAAATTCTTATGACGGTCGCACCCCAAGTAAAACCTCCACCAAATGCAACTAATTCTACAAGATCACCTTTTTGAATTTTACCTGTTTTAATGGCCTCATCCAATGCTGTAATGGTTGTTGCCGATGAAATATTGCCTGTTTTATGAATATTGATAAAAACTCTATCCATAGAAACACCTATTTTTTTAGCAACTGCTTCAATTATTCTAATATTCGCTTGATGTGGAATAAAAAGCCGTATGTTCTCAATTTTTTGTCCTGAAAGCTCAATAGCTTTTTGGGCAGCAAGAGCCATTTTTGGAACAGCAGCTTTGAAAACATCCCTTCCCTTCATCTTTATCGTATGCAGTTTTTCGTTTACAGTATCTATGTTGGCCGGATTTGCTGTTCCGCCAGCTGGAATAAAAAGCAAATCTGAGTACGATCCATCAGCACCTATATACGTAGATAAAATATTATTATCTTCTTCAGAAGCAGTCAAAATCATTGCACCTGCCCCATCACCGAACAAAACACATGTATTTCTGTCAGTCCAATCTGTAATTTTAGAAAGTTCATCGGCACCAATTAATAAAATTTTTTCATATAACCCTGATTCAATAAAAGCTCTTGCGGTTGCAATGCCGTATATAAATCCACTGCACGCGGCAGATAGATCAAAAACGGGAATCGAGCGAAGGTTTAATTTTTTTTGTAGGAAACAAGCTGTTGACGGGAAAAACATATCAGGTGTAATAGTTGCAACAAGTATCAAATCTATCTCTTCTGGCGTAATATTTGCAGCTTTTAATGCCTCAAGAGACGCTTTATACGCAAGATCCGATGTATATTCGTTTTTTTCAGACAATCTTCTTTCTTTAATACCAGTTCTTGAACTTATCCATTCATCTGAAGTTTCAATCACTTTTTCCAAATCTGAATTCGTGAGAATTTTTTTCGGAAAATATGCACCAGTACCCAAAATTTTTGCACCAAGTTTTTTATTCATCATTTGTATGTTTTTATGATCACGTATATCTAGCTATCGCCTCTTTAATTTCAAACGTAAGATTATGCTTTGCAGATCTTGCCCCAACAAAAATTGCATTCTTTACAGCTTCACTGTTTGAACTTCCATGCCCTATTATGCAAACACCATTGACACCTAAAAGAGGTGCTCCTCCTGCTTCGTTATAATCAACTTTTTTCCTTAAGTCCTTTATTGCAAGCCATAAAAAAGGGAGTGAAGCCCATGCTATAGGATGGCGCTTTAACTCTTTTTTTACAAGCTTAAGCATCATTTCGGAAATACCTTCGCCAAATTTTAATATTACATTACCAACGAAACCGTCACATATAACAACGTCCACTTTAGCTCTTGGAATATCTCTGCCTTCAATATTTCCTATAAAATTGATATCAGTTTTCTTAAAAATATCAAAAGCCGCTAAGGTAAGATCATTCCCTTTTGTAGACTCTTCTCCTATCGAAACCAACCCTACTTTAGGGTGCTTTACATCTGTAACTTTCTCACAAAACAAGCTTGCCATTATTCCGAATTGAACAAGATTTTCAGGTTTACAATCAACATTTGCACCAACATCCGCAATTATGCAATGGCCATCAATGGTTGGAAAAGTTGTAGAAATCGCGGGTCTTAGAACACCTTCAATTCTTTTCAAATAAAAAAGCGATGCTGCCATAACAGCCCCTGAATTTCCCATAGAAACAAAAGCATCTGCTTTGCCTTCAGCCACAAGTTTTGCACAAACTGACAAAGAAGAATCTTTTTTACTACGAACAGCCATTGCAGGGTGCTCATTCATAGAAATCACTTCAGTTGCATTAAATATCTCTATGTTAAGCGATGCAATATCATGCTTTTTACTATATCGTGCCATTTCATTTTCTATAAGTTCTTGGCGACCCACGAGTAAAATTTTATGCTCAGAGCTTTTGGCGGCAAAAATAGCACCCTCAACAGTTGAAGTAGGTGCAAAATCACCACCCATTGCATCAAGTGCAATTATCATTGTTTATCAGCCTTCTACCGCATTTTGTTCTGTGTTTTCATAATTTTTACTTTTTTGGGGAACAACAAGCTTACCATTGTAAAAACCACATTCAGGACACACCCTATGAGACATCTTTGCCAAACCACAATTCGAACATTTACTTGAATTTGGCAAACTAAGTTTAGAATTTGCAGACCTCCTGCAATCCCTTCGATGAGGGGTATGCTTTCTTTTTGGATTTGGCATTTTTACTTCCTCCGATATCGGTTCATTGGTTCTTCCGTTGAACAGTTTTTATCTTCCATCCATCCATAGCTTACACATACATTTTCAAACTACAAACAGATTTGGACAATGTTGCAACAGGTATCCACTATCCTTGCGCAATTTTAACATCAACAAAAGCATCAAATAAATCTAAAATAAAATTTTTATCATAACAGCACCGGGGATTGTAAGATATTAACTCATGCTTGTCAACACCATTTTGGACTCCCTAGCTATCATCAATTCTTCGTTCGTTGGAATAACCATAACTTTTACTTTAGAATTATCGGTCGAAATAAACCTTTCCTTATTTGAGTCTTCATTGTTCTTTTTTTCATCAATTTCGATTCCTAAGATATTTAAATTCTTACACACGGCTTCCCTCACGGGAGCAGAGTTTTCGCCAATACCAGCTGTAAAAACCAACCCATCGATGCCGTTTAGTATACCATAATAGGCACTTATATATTTTTTTATGCTATATACGAGCATTTCAAAAGCTAAAATTGCCTTCTTAACCCCCTCATTGGCTGATTTAATAATGGTTCTCATATCACCCGAAAGTCCAGATATGCCAGCCAACCCACTTTTTTTGTTCATCAAATCATTTAGAGCAGCCCCATTCCTATATTGTGGATATTCGTCTAAAAGATAGGCTATGATTGCCGGATCTATGTCACCACATCTTGTTCCCATAACAACCCCCTGAAGTGGTGTAAAACCCATAGAAGTATCTATGACTTTACCTTTTTCGATTGCAGTTATACTACTACCATTACCTAAATGTGATGTAACCAGATTAAGTTCCATTAAAGATTTTTCAAGCATTGCAGCAGATCTTTGTGCAACATAGTTGTGTGAAGTCCCATGAAAACCATACTTTCTTATATGATCTTTTTCATAAAACTCATAAGGGAGAGCGTACATATATGCATAATCAGGCATTGTTTGGTAAAAAGCTGTATCAAATACCAAAACAGATGGGATATTAGGAAGTTTTCTTTCCACAGCAAGAATCCCAGCATAATGCGCATGCGTGTGCAAAGGTGCTATGGAAAAACACCCTTCTAGATCCTTCTTCACATTTTCTGTAACCAAAACAGATCTGGAAAACTTATCACCACCGTGAACTATTCTATGGCCAACAACAGCAATTTCATTTATGTCTGCAATAATTCCGACATTTTTATCCAATAATTCCTTTATTATAAGATCAACAGCTTCCGTATGATTTGTAATTTCTACTACTTCTTTTTTTTCTTCTGTATTCATTGTTTGCATCTTATAGTATGCTGATGGAAGCCCTATACATTCAACTATTCCCCAAGCAAGTTTTTTTTCACCATCCATTTCAAATAGTGCATATTTTACAGATGATGAACCACAATTAACCACTAATACTTTCATTTTTCCCCTCTTTTCATTCTTTTTATTTTTTAATTATTTTTCATGCCAAAACTTAAGCAACAATTAAACTTATATATCATATGAAGATAAACATATCTGCTCATATTTCGAATTTGAAAAATCGTAAAGCAATCGAAACATCTCTGGAAATTTGAGTTTTAAGTTCTTCCACATTCGCAAACTTCTTTTCATCTCTTATTTTTCTTAACACTATGACCTCAGTTTTGAGCTTCTTCCATATACCGTTAAAATTTAAAACATGGGTTTCTGGAACAATCTCACCACCCCTATTAAAAGTAATGCGAAACCCTACATTCGTAACTGAAGGGTATATTTTTTCATTTTGTGATATAAGGCTTATGTAGACACCTTTAGGAAGAAGTTTGTCACTGTCAATCGAAAGATTTATCGTAGGAAATCCAAGTTTTCTACCTACACCAAAACCTTTTGAAGGTATTCCTGTAAAAGAATAATCCCTCCCTAACAATTTTGACGCATTTTTTAAGTCACCTTTTTCAATCAACATCCTTATATATGATGACGATATTCGTTTTGACCCAATCACCAAAGGTCTTTCAATGTGTATCATTACATTTGTTTCTTTCACTTTTTTATTAATCCATTTTATATCACCTTCTCTATTTTTCCCAAAAGCAAAATCTGGACCGCACACTATTTCTGAAACTTTTAAAATTTTACATAAAAAACAATCAAAAAATTCTTCAGGTGCACAAGACAAAACATGCGATGCAGCATCTATCGTAAAAATTTCATCTACACCAAAAGTCTTGATTTCATTAAATTTTTCTTCATACGTTGTAAGCAAACCAGTAACTTTTTTAATGGGATTTTGCAGCATGATCACTATACTTTTTAAATTGTTTTCTCTTGCAACAGATAAAACTCTATTTATGATCAGTCTATGTCCCTTATGCACGCCATCAAAAGTTCCTATAGCTATTACTGATTTTTTCATTGTACACCAACAGATTTTTAAATTCTCGTGTCAAATTTTACTATTCAACATATACTTAGATATTGTTGCATCAAACTAAGTTCTTCACAGGTACTAGATTTTTCATTATTTCAGCCACATCACCTAAACCCTCAAATTTTAATGCATCTTTAACGTTGAAAATACCGATTTTTTCTCTTCTTAAAGTCTGAACCGTTGCACCACATTTTAGAATATTCCCTAAGTCCTGGGCCAACACTCGTACATAAGTACCACTAGAACAAACTATTCCTACGTTAACTATACCTTCTTCGTCATAAGAAAACACCTCGAACTTCTTTATTGTTATTTTTCTCGGCTGTCTTTCAACAACAATTCCTTGCCTTGCAAGTTCATACAATCTTTTACCACCATATTTTAAAGCTGAATACATTGGTGGTACTTGTAAAATTTCTCCTTCAAGCATTTTGGCAGCTTTCTTTATTTTTTCAAGATCAACATTTGCAATACTATTCTTTACAATTACATTTCCTTCTAAATCCCCGCTATCGGTAACAGTGCCCATGAGAAAAGAACTGGTATAAACTTTATCTTTTTTAATAAACTTATCCTGTAATTGAGTAGCTTTCCCTACCAAAACGAGCAAAAGCCCCGTAGCAGCAGGATCCAAAGTACCACAATGTCCTGTCTTTTTAACATTTAATATTTTTCTTATACCGTGTACAACTTTAAACGAAGTAATACCTACAGGTTTATCTAAAAGCAATAATCCAGAAATATCATTATAAACTTCAGCCATCAAATTTCTCTTTTAAGACATCTGTAAATTTTTTGATTGAAACACTCACACAATCATCTATTGTGCACCCAGCCGCATTCTTATGCCCACCACCATCAAATTTACGAACAACGTCTAACAAATCAAAATCCCTCACAGAACGACAACTAATTTTTGTCATTTTTTCATCAATTTCTTTAAAAACGCATCCAATTTTTATGTTTTTAATTTTTAATGTATAACTCACTATACCTTCAGAATCACTGTCACTAGCACCGCTTTTTCTAAACATATCCTTTGTTAAAACAACATAAGCTACACGATTGTTAACCATTGTTTTTATACCACAAAGTGCAAGTCCTCGTAGTTTTAACGCAGAAATAGAACATTTTTCGTAAATTTTATTATAAATTTCATTTACATCTATTCCATATTCCATAAGTTTTGCAGCCATAATATGCGAATTAACAGTTGTATTTGTTTGCTGAAAACTTCCAGTGTCTGTCAATATCCCCGTATAAAGACTCTCTGCTTCACTTTTTATAAGCTTAATTTTCATATGTTCTAAAATATTCATTATCAATTCAGCTGTTGAAGATGAAGATGGAACAATATAATTTACTGTTCCAAAATTTGTGGAAGCCAAATGATGATCTATGTTGATAATTTTTTTTGATTGGTTTTTACAGATTATATTACCCATTCTAGAAAAATCAAGAGACTCTAAGATTATTGCACAATCAAAAGTGTCATTTTTATCGGCGAGTTTTTTTATCTTATCTATCCCTTCAAGAAATTTAAAAAAATCGGGCACTTCATCAGCACAATAAACACTAGCCTTTTTACCACTACGATTCAAAATAGAAGATAACGCCAAGGCCGAACCAAGACTATCCCCATCAGGGTTTACATGACCAGCTATAAAAAACGTTTTTGATTGTTTTATAATTTTCAAAATTTCTGAAATTTTTTTGGTATCAGAGCCATGCACAGCCACCATATGGAATCCCTTCTAATATTCTAAATTTAAACAAAATATGTAAATTGGATACACAAATTCTTACAACAACACTATTTCTTTTCTCCTATTTTTTCCAATATATCAAACACCTTTGTCGCATTTTCATTGGTATTATCATAAACAAAAGATATTGTGGGAGTCCTTCTTAAATTTAAATGTAACGCCAATTGATGTCGAACTTTTCCAACATTTTTCCTTAAAATTTCATCTGTTCTTTTTTTGTCTACTTGCAATCCAAAAAGTGAATAATAAATTCTACAACTTAACAAATCTTCAGTAAGTCTTACATGCGTAATCGTAACAAGCCCAGTATTTAAATCCGGAATTTCTCTTATGATTTTTGACACTGTTTGCTGTATGAGTTGTCCTACTCTAACAGACCTTTTATACGATAATGGCATACACACTTCCGCTTTAAATTTGATTTGAAAACAAAATCACATTTACATACACAACATTTAAGAACCATCTTAAATAAAATTGCTTTTTGGAGTCACCAAAACAACAATATTATCGTTTTCATTTAACTATCTAATTTTCTGGCAACGTGTTCTGTTACAAAAATTTCCACTATATCACCTATTTTCACATCTGAAAAATTTTCAAGGCCAATTCCACATTCATACCCTTTTTCAACTTCTTTAACGTCATCTTTAAATCTTCTTAGTGAAGAAATGTTTCCTTCAAAAACAATAACATTGTCTCTCAAAAGCCTTGCTTTTGTTCCTCTTTGTATTTTACCATCAATAACAGAACATCCTGAAATAGTGCCGTAGCTTGAAAGTTTAAATACTTGTCTTATGGTAGCTTTACCAAGTATTTTTTCTTTTACTTCTGGTGCAAGCAACCCCTCCATAGCAGCCCTAACATCTGCTATCAAATCGTAAATAACTCTATATACGTTTATACTTACTTTTTCAACTTCTGCAAGCCTTTCAACCACGGTGTCTGGACGTAAATTAAAACCAACTATTAAAGCATCTGAAGCAACCGCTAAAGCAACATCAGACTCCGTAATTGCACCAGCCCCTCTATGTATTATCTTCAAACTTATTTCAGCGGTTGAAAGTCTTTCTAAAGCATCACTCAATGCACCTAAAGACCCTTGCACATCGGCTTTCAATATTATTTTTAAATCTTTTGATTGCCCCATGTTAATATCTGCAAGAGACAAATGGTGTCTTGGTCTTAAAGAAGCCTCTTTGACTTTTTCTTTTCTAGATTTGGCAACCGTTTTGGCTCGCGATTCACTATCAACTACAATAAATACATCACCCGATTGAGGAGGTTCGTTAATTCCCAAAACTTCAACAGGGGTACTTGGAATTGCCGCGCTAAGTTTTTTCCCGTACTCGTCCGCCAAAGCTCTTATTTTTCCATACGTTGTTCCTACAACCAAATTATCCCCAACTTTCAAAGTCCCACTTTTAACTAAAAGCGTTGCAATAGGCCCCTTACGTGCATCAAGTCTTGCCTCTATAACTGTACCTTCAGCATTTTTATCAGGATTTGCTTTAAGTTCCATCATTTCAGACTTAAGTAAAATCATTTCAAGCAATAAATCAATATTGATTTTCTGTTTTACAGAAATATCAACCATTATCGTATCACCACCCCACTCTTCAGGGACAAGATTATAATTACTCAACTCCTGTCTTGTTTTTTGTGGATCTGCAGATGGTAAATCTACTTTATTTATTGCAACAACAATAGGCACATTTGCGGCTTTGGCATGATTTATAGCTTCAACAGTTTGAGGCATCACACCTTCAGCTGCAGAAACAACCAAGATAACTATATCTGTAGCCTGAGATCCTCTGGCACGCATAGCTGTAAAAGCTTCATGTCCAGGAGTATCCAGAAACGATATATATTGCCCTTTTGAAGTCTTTATTTTATATGCACCAATGTGTTGAGTAATTCCTCCATGTTCATCAGCAACAACATTGCTACTTCTTATAGAATCTAAAAGAGAAGTCTTTCCGTGATCGACATGCCCCATAATAGTAACTATAGGTGAACGTTGTTTTAATTTTGATGGATCGTTATCTTCCTTGGAAACACTTATATTTTCTCCAGAATAAATTAACTCTATTTTAGAATCATACCCAAACTCATTAACCAAAAGAACAGCCGTGTCTATATCGAGTCTCTGATTAATTGTGGCAAGACTACCCATGGAAAGAAGTTTTTTCAAAATATCTCCCACTTTAAGTCGCATTTTTTCTGCAAGTTCTCTTATTGTTATCAATTCATTTATTGAAATTATATCTTTGGTTACTTCAGTTTTTGATTTTTCTATATCTTTAACATTCTCTTTTTCATTAGACTTAACACTTCGAATTGGTTCTTCATGTTTTGATGGTTCGCGTTCACTTTGTTGTGGCTTTTTCTCTTCAACAACATCTTTTCTGGGAACCTGAGCAACATCATTTACTTTCTCTTGATGTTTCTCAGGTACGATGTTAATAGGTTCCAAATCAACAACTTGTTGTTCTTTAGCTACTTCATTTTCTAGATTTTCTTCATTTTTTCTATCTTTCTCTTTTTTTACAATAGTTTTTCTTGCGGTTTTCAATTTTGTCCTAGGCTTCTTTTTTTCAGGATCAATTTTTTTAATGGTATTTTTTTTAACGGAACTAATTTTTGTTGTTTTTACCATCTTCACTTCATCATCCGTTTTTATTTTTTTTGATGGAACCTTGCTTTTAATTGTTTTCCCAATCGCTGAAACATCAGTTTTTTTTGCAGCTTTTTTCGTTGCAATTTTTTTTTCTTTAGTTGCCGATATCACTTTCTTCTTTATGGTTTTTTCTAAAGTTAGAGTTTTTTTTAATTTATCTTTCTGTTTTAATGTCATACAAAAACCCCCTTACTTATTAACCAGCATTTCAATCAAATTTTTAACTAGCATCGCAGGCTTTTTTGGCTGACTTAATAATTTTTTCTGCTGTTTTAAGACCTATACTCGGCAAATCTATAAGATCCTCAACCTTAAGCGATGCCAATTTTTTTACATTTCCAAATTCTGCTTTGACAAGTACTGCTTTTATTTTTTCACTGACATTTTCTAATTTTTCTAAACTGTCATACTGTTTTTCATATTCAAGTTTTTTTTCAATTTCATATTTCTCTTGTAACTCAGACTTCACATCAATATGCCAACCTGTAAGTTTTGCCGCAAGTCTTACGTTGTGTCCACTTTTACCAATGGCCAAAGACAACATATCATCTTTTACTAATACTTTGGCTTTTCTCTCTTCCTGACAATCTATACGCACCGAAACTACTTTGGCCGGTGATAACGCTCCTGTTATGTATCTTTCAGGATCTACAGAATAAGATACCAAATCTATTCTTTCTCCTTTTAGTTCATCGATAATAGGTTTAACCCTCGCTCCTTTTACACCAACGCATGCACCAACGGGATCAACCTTTGGATTATGCGACAATACTGCTATTTTTGTCCTCATTCCAGGTTCTCTTACAACGTTTACAATTTCTACAATTTTTTCATAAATTTCAGGAACTTCAAGTTCAAAAAGCCTCTTTATAAACTCAACACTTGCTCGTGATAAAACAATGCCTGAACCTTTAACATTTTTTTCAACCTTTACAATAACCATCCTTATATGTTGTCCAATATCAAACTTTTCTTTGAAAATTTGCTCACTTCTAGGAAGAATGGCTTCCGTTTTACCTAAATCTATTATAATATTTTTGTTTGCTATACGATACACTACGCCAGTTATAATCTGCCCAACCTTTTCTCTCATTTCTTCGAACAAAGCCTCTCTTTCAGACTCTCTAATCTTTTGCACTATAACCTGCTTAGCTGTCTGGGCAGCGATACGTGAAAAATCCTGAGTATCAAGGGGTATTTTCACTTCAGCACCAATTATTGAACTTTTGCCGAGCCTTTTTGATTCTTGAACGCTAATCTCTAGAAGTGGATTTTCTACGTCCTTAACAACAATTTTTATTACATTTGCAGCCATTTCTCCCGTCTCAGGATCAACTTTGGCTTCAACATTGGCGCTTCTTCCTACGTGCTTTTTGTATGCTGACACAAGAGCATTTTCTACCACTGTCAAAATGTCTTGTTTCTTAATTTTTTTGTCCTTTTCAATCTGTTCAAGAGCCATTAAAAGTTTGCCCTTTTCCGTCATTTCTTCCTCCTAAATATCTGTTTCTACGTTAGCTTTTTTTATATCCAACAATTTTATTTCCACAATACCACTCGTTACATCATCCATTTTTATTTTCCCCGTCTCACAACTCAAAAGTTTCCCTAAAAAATTTTGCTGATTATTTATAAGATTGTTGGTTCGAACCCTTATCCTGCTACCTGCAAAACGTTTAAAACTCTCTTCTTTTTTTAAAATTCTATTTAGCCCTGGAGACGAAATTTCTAATACATAAGAATCTTTCAAAACATCACTTTCATCCAAAATCTCACTAAAAACACCACTCATATTTTCACAATCACTTATTTTTACCCCACCATCTTTATCAATAAAAATCCTAACAACCCATTTATCATTCTCTTTAACATATTGCACATCAACTATTTCAATCCTTTCTTTTAATGCAATAGGTTCTAGTAATTTCTCTATTTCTTGTGCTTTAGTCATTTATAATTTATCTCCACAAAAACAAAAGGCAGCCTCCACAGCCACCTTTTGATCATAAAAAATTATTAAAAAGCAACCTATATCTTCTGTTCAATAAATATACCAGGACCCATAGTTGACGAGATTGAAATACTTTTCACATATTGACCTTTCGCGCTTGAAGGTTTTGCTCTCATAATAGCTTCCATGAAAACTTTTATGTTATCTGCAAGTTTTTCCTTATCAAAAGATGCTTTTCCAACAGGAACATGAACTATCCCAAAAGAATCGTTCTTATACTCAATTTTCCCTTTTTTAAATTCTGAAACCGCAACAGCTACATCAAACGTTACTGTCCCAGATTTTGGATTTGGCATAAGCCCCTTAGGTCCAAGAATTTTGGCAACTTTACTCAAATCTTTCATAACGTCCGGTGTTGAAATCAAAATATCAAAATCAAACTTTTCCTTCGATATATCTTCGATTAAATCTTCACACCCTACAGTATCAGCACCTGCTGTTTTAGCTTCATTTTGCTTTTCACCTTTTGCCAAAACTGCAATTCTCCTTGTCCTGCCAATACCATGAGGTAAAGCCACTGTACCCCTCACTACCTGATCACTTTGCCTAGAATCAATCCCAAGTCTAACATGAAGTTCAATTGTTTCATCAAATTTCGATTTCGCTGTTTTCTTTACAAGATCTGCCGCTTCGGCGATTGTGTAAACTTTTCTTTTATCAACTAACTTAGATACTTCCTCTAATTTTCTACCCATCTTTTCTCTCCTGTGGTAAACGTTGACACAAAACCAACTCCCACCATTTTATTATTACAAAATACCAACACCTTCTAATTCACTTCACCTATTTAACGACATCAATACCCATACTTCTTGCCGTTCCTTCCACCATAAGTTTTGCAGCTTCTAGATCTCCATTTGCATTTAAATCCGGCATTTTTTGTTTTACTATTTCCATCACTTGCTCTGCTGTAATCTTACCTACTTTATTCCTATTTGGAACACCTGAAGCTTTAGCAATACCAACTGCTTTTTTTACCAAAGCCGAAACAGGAGGCACTTTAGTCACAAAAGCAAACGATCTATCTTCAAACACCGTTATAATGACAGGAATCGTCATCCCTTGTTCCATCTTCTTCGTCTTCTCATTAAACTGCTTACAAAAATCCATAATATTTACACCCTGCTGCCCCAGCGCCGGACCAACCGGCGGTGCAGGATTTGCTCCACCTGCTGGAATTTGCAACTTAATCATAGCTTTCACTTTCTTTGGCGCCATTACACTACTCCTGTACTATTTCATTTCCTAAACATTCACAAACCACAAAAAAAATGTTCGACCAATTCATTAACTTAAACCTCAAAGTGCACACGTCACAATTATAATATTTTTAAATTTTCTCAACCTGCAAAAAATCAAGCTCTACAGGGGTAGGCCTTCCAAATATTGTTACCATAACCCTAAGCTTACCTTTTTCTTGATTGATTTCTTCCACAACTCCAATAAAATGCTTAAAAGGCCCTTCAATAATACGAACACTTTCCTCCCTATCAAACAACACCGCTGGCCTCGGTTTAGAAGATTCCGGATTGTCGATAATATTAAGAAGGTTTGCAACCTCATCTTGTGCCATCGGGACGGGCTTTGCACCCCCAAGAAATCCAGTAATTCCCGCAGTATTTCTAACAAGCCAATAAGTCGTATTGTTTATTGTCATCTCAACAAACACATAACCTGGATAAAATTTTCTTTTCTTTATTCTCTTTTTGTTCTGCTTTATCTCTACTACTTCTTCAGTTGGAACAAGCACATTAGAAACAATGTCCTTCATGTTTAAGTTAGCAACAGCCATCTCTAAACTATTTTTCACTTTGTCTTCATACCCTGAATAAGTATGAACAACATACCACTGATTTGCCATTTTTCACTCCAACTCACAATATAGTGCCCACACCCATACCCAAAAACAAATCAACAACACTTACAAAAATGGACATGCTAATAACAAAGGCAATTACCACTATCGTAACACCAACCACCTCTTTTCCGCCAAGCCACGTGACCTTTTTAAGCTCGTAATAAGCATCCCTAAAAAACTGTCCAATATTTTTAACTAAATTCATCGTTATACCCTTATCCAACATCGCTTAATACGGGGGCAGAAGGACTCGAACCTCCAAGGTTGGTTTTGGAGACCAACAGTTTACCGTTAGCTTATGCCCCCTAAAAAATGCCAAGCTAAATTATTTTGTTTCTCTATGCTCAGTACGACCCCCACAATTTTTACAAAACTTGTTCAACACAAGCTTTCCTTCTTGTTTCTTGCCTCTATCAAAATAATAGTTTCGATTCTTGCACACACTACACGCCATAGTTATGATAACTCTTTCTGCCATTTTGTTTAGCTCTCCAATTCTTATCTTGCACTTGCATCATATTACCACACACATACACGTTCTTTTAACAACAAGTGATGAAAATCACACCAGATATACACCGCCCTATTATACAATATCTCCCAACAATTCCGCAACACCCCGTAAGATTCCATAGCATAATATTAGATTTTTGAAGAAAACATCTTGACCCAGCCATAATCTGCCCAGCAATGCCCAAATTCTCATCATCACAACCAGGGATTAAGTTCAAAAATACAAATATCCGCACCAAACCATGTAAGAATCAAAATTCAAAAATTGACCCTAAAGAGCTGCTATTTCGTTAAGAAGCATACTCCACATTAAATAATGTCAATGCATTTTGGGTGGTTATTTTTGCCGTTTCCTCAGTTGACATGTTTTTTATTGACGCAATTTCTTCAACTATTTCAACCACATAAGATGGTTCATTCCTTTGCTTTCCATATTTTCGGGGTGTAAGATATGGGCAATCAGTCTCAACCAGCAAGTTACTAATATCAATATCTAAAACAACCTGTTTTAATTTTTCTGATTTTTTATATGTTATTGGCCCATCGATCCCAAGTAAAAATCCCATTTCAACAAATATTTTTGCCTGTTTCGAATTACCAGAAAAACAATGTATAACACCTTTAGGAATATTTTTATATTGTTTCAAAAAATCAATCATATCATCATAAGCATCTCTACAATGAATAATAATTGGCTTATTGTATTTAACCGCAATATCAAATTGCCTTACAAGAGCTTTTTTTTGAATATTGATATTTTGCATAGAGGAATCATAATGATAATCCAAACCAAATTCACCCACGGCAATACATTTTTTATTTTGGATTAGAATCTCAAGCTTACCATAATCTTCATCACCAACCCTAACGACATCAATTGGATGGACACCAAATGATACAAAAACATTATCTCTTTGAGAAAGTTTTAGAGCTATATCCCAATAACGTATTTCGCAAGCTATTTCAAAAATTGTTCCCACACCAACATCGGAAGCTCTTTGTAGAACAATCTCTCTATCAGTATCAAACTTTAAATCTGATATATGGGCATGTGTGTCAATAATCATTTTTTTATTTTTCCAAAAACAAATACAAAGAATATTTTTCAATAAAATTAATAAGATAACTATTTAACAAATACGAGGAAAAAGAATTCCAAAAACTTGTAATTGAGCATTTGACGGTGAAAATCCATTTTCGGGAATGATACTATCTAGAAAATATTTCTTTGCAACTTCATCCATATCACCCCTCGCCCCTGTTATTTGCCATATTTTTTTAGAAATCGTAGGCATAAAAGGAATCAGATACATGGCAATAATATCCACTGCCTGCAGATAAGAATAAATACATGCTGCAAGTTTATTCATATCTGTTTTTATGAGTTTCCACGGAGCATCCGTTTCTATTTGCCTATTTACAAAAGTAATTACACTTTGTAAATCTTGGGCAGCTTTGTGCAATTGTCCATTGTCCATATTTACTATAAAATTCTCTTTAAGGATTGCTGACGTGTTTTTAGCAAGCTCTAAATTTTGCTCTACATAAGGCACATGAAGATCGAAACATTTTTCTGCTATTTTTATAATTCTTGATACTAAATTACCAAGATTATTTGCGAGATCTTCATTATATTTTAAAGTTAATCCTTCCCATGAAATATCGCCATCAGAACCAAATGGAATGAGAGTAACTGTAAGATATCTTGCAGCATCAACACCATATTTATCAACAAGCTCCTGTGGAGATATAACATTTCCTAAAGATTTTGACATTTTAGACCCATTTAAAGTAAAAAATCCATGGGAATATATTTTTCTAGAAAGAGGTAATCCCAGACCCATTAAAATAGCTGGAAAAATTACAGAATGAAACCATAAAATATCTTTTGCCATTAAATGTGCATCGACAGGCCAATATTTTTTAAACCTATTTTCATTTTCTATATAACCTACCCCTGTCATATAGTTTATCAAAGCATCCACCCAAACATATACTGTTTGCCTTTTATCAAAAGGTAAAGGTATGCCCCATTCAACTGCAATTCTTGAAAAACTTATGTCCTCAAGACCAAGTTTCAATTTACCTATAATTTCATTTCTTCTTTCTTCTGGCTGTATTTCTAAGTACTCTTCATGATTTGGGTTAGTTATTCTTTCCAAAATAGCGTTCTGGAAAGAGGATAATTTAAAAAAATAATTCTCCTCAGATTGCAACGTAGGCTTTGTTTGGTGAAGATGACAACAACCATTTTCATCCAAATCTTTTTGTGCATAAAATCTCTCACAACCGACACAATAAAGACTTTCATATTTTTTCTTAAATATAAGGCCTTTATCAGACAAAATTTGAATCACTTTTTCAACAGAAACGAGATGCCTATGCTCTGTAGTTCGTATAAAATCCGTATATGAAATATCAAGAAGCTTCCACGCTTCTTTAAACTTTGCGCTCATTTCATCACAAAATTTTTGCGGAGTTTTGCATTTTGCCTTCGAAGCAGCATCAATTTTTGCTCCATGTTCATCCGTCCCCGTAAGAAAAAAAACATCATAATTATTTAATCTCTTCCATCTGGCAATAACATCAGAAGCTATAGTCGTGTACGAGTGGCCTATATGTGCAACATCATTTACATAATAAATCGGTGTCGTTATGTAAAACTTCATTTACTATCCTTAATTTGTTTTATTGAAACCAATTTAAACAACCTGTTACCAAAATCAACAGTTACCATTTCTCTGACACAGTCAATGGCTACGAGTTTCGCTTTGCCTTCAAGCATCGTAATCATTGTCCCTATTTTGGGTAACTCTTTTTTTATAGTCCTGTATGTATCGTTTTCATAAGATATGCAACATCTTAACCTATCGCAAAGTCCTGAAAGTTTTGCGGTGTTTAACGACAAATCTTGATCCCTAGCCATATCTATAGTTACGGAATTGAAACATTTTAAAAAACTTTGGCAACATAAAGTCCGTCCGCATATCCCTATTCCACCAACCATTTTTGATTCGTCCCTTGCACCTATTTGAACCATTTGTATTCTTGTTTTTAGAACATGCCCTAAATCTTTGATAAGCTTTCTAAAGTCAACTCTTGTTTCAGAAGTATAATATACAAAAAGTTTTGAACGATCAAAGGTGTACTGAACGCATGCCAACTTCATATCAAGCTCATGCTCACATACTTTTTGTCCCACTATTCCATACGCTTTCAAATTTCTTTTTTCATTTTCCACAAGTTTTCTTTTATCTTCTTCTGTTATTTTTCTCAATACTTTACTTATAGAAATTTTTTCTTTTTGTATATTTTTTTCTCTTTCACATACCATTCCACATTCAATGCCATGTTCAGTTACAAGTATGATTTTGTCATTTAATCTTAATCTAAACCGTTGAGCATCAGCATATACTTTATCTTTAATCTTTCTAAGCATTACTCCTACAACCATCGGCATACGTATCTCCCATGTAGCACTCTTGATGCTATGACCAACTAACATTACACTCACACACACATATTCTAGTATTTTTGATTCATGTTTCTAAAATTTGATAAATCAAAAAATAAACGGTCTAACACTACCTGTGCATTGATATTTTTAAGAAGTAGATCCCTCGAGATTTTTAACCAATCGAGCGCAATTGCGGTTTTTTGTGGATCTATTCTAAAATCTTTTTTTGCCTCTATTATCATAACTTCAACACATTCCAAAGCACCATTTTTAGCCACATTCTTTGAAAGCTCTAAAATCTCTGAAATGCAAAATTTTTGTGTCTTTAATTCTTTCCATAAAGAAAATTCTTTTTCTACTTTTTCATCTACAAGTTTTTTTGCAATTCCTAAGGAACCTTCACTCAGCACAGCTATCTCTTGCGCCTCTTTATAACTCAAAGAACAATTTGACATCAACCAGGACGATACTTCATCCTGTCTCATAGGCTGAAAAAACAAAACCTGCGAACGTGAAACCACTGTTTTTGGTATTGTTTCTTTGTGCGTTCCAATTAAAATCATAACAGTATTTTCAGGTGGTTCTTCCAGTGTTTTAAGCAAAGAATTTGCAGCGGCACCACTCATTTTTTCGGCAGGTTCTACGATGAAAAATTTCCTCTTTCCTTCATATATTCTTGTTGCAATTTCTTTCTGCATATGTCTTATTGTATCAATTTTTAATATTTTCTGCCTTTCCAAATCTTCTTCTTTAAGTTTAGCTTGTTTTGCAAAATCAGTAAAATGCACATCCGGATGAACGTTTTTTGCTATTTTCTCACATGATACACACCTTCCACAGGCTCCATCAACTGTTTTAGTGAAATCATTCGTGGTGCAATTTAAAATTTTTGCAAATTCAATGGCCGTAAAACGCTTACCGACGCCATCCTGTCCCATAAAAATATAAGCATGAGCAACCTTATCGCTTTTTATTTGACTTGAAAGAATTTCTTTTACCTTCTCCTGACCATATACGTTTTCAAACATTTACAATATCACATCCGTAAGTTTTCTTATAAGCATCTGCGTTTTTTTAGATGTTCTTTGAGTTTTGACGATTTTTATTCTTTCTGGATACTTTTCTGCTTGGCCTAAATATCCACTCCTGACATTATCATGAAATTGTATAATTTCCCCTTCAATTCTATCACCATTTCGACCGTAACACTCTTTATTTAATCGTCTTGATTTGCTTAAACCTTTATGTGGAACTATGTCAAGGTATATTGTTAAAATTGGAATTAGTCCATGCGAAGCAACTAAATTAAGCCTCTGTATAAACGGTAAGCTCAATTTTCTTCCATATCCTTGATACGCAACAGTTGCATCTATAAATCTATCGCAAATAACAACCTTTCCTGATTTTAAAGCAGGTAAAATAAACTCTTCTACATGCTGAGCCCTTGCTGCTTCGTACAAAAAAAGCTCACTCAACGGGACAGGACGCAATTTCGGATCTAAAAGTATGCGCCTTATGGCCTCAGCTACAACAGTTCCACCCGGCTCTCTTGTGAGCAACACACTATGACCCTTTTGTTCGAAATATTCCTTTAAAAGCAAAGACTGTGTTGTCTTTCCCGAACCATCTCCACCTTCAATAGTAATAAAAAGACGTTTTTTCCTCATGTATATTTATATTTTATTTCATCAATCGTTACTTTTATATAAAACGCCCTTTCTTAATGTTTCATCACTATTCCATATCCTTTCTTCAGATAAATTTGTTTCTATTATCTCTAGCAACATGTTGTTTACAATTATCATCGCACACCTATATCCCTCAAATGGCTCATATACGGGAAACACCAATTCCTGCCCTTTTAATGTCTTAGTTATATCGGCTGTCTTGAACGCTACATGGATATTGGTTTGAACTCTTTTATCCAAACTTGAGCCTCTATCAAAAGCATGGAACTGTATATGTATCCCTAAATTGTTCTTCCCGTCTACTGTGTACATTCTATATAATGGCGAATATCTAGCGTTCTCACCCATTTTTGATTTTTCAACCGGAATGCCAATATGATGAAACGACAAAGCTGCAAAATCCACCCCGTACCTCCAAAAACACTACACAAAACCGCACATTATCAGTAAATTCATTGTATCATTTGTATCTTACATTATCTCTCCCTTATTTTCTGCAACTCCCATGATAATCTCATACATTGAGTTAATTATATCCTTACGCCGCTCAGCATTTTCATCTTGCAAGCAATAATTTTCTACAGATTTCAGAATTTTTGTTAATTTGTCAAGATCTTCTTGATCATAATAACACATCAACTTCATAGCTGATGTAAAATCAACAAATGCTTTGTCATACTCTTTTAATGCGTGATATGCCAAACTCCTATCGAAGTAGTATGATGCTTCATCTTGAAGATGACATAATTCAATCGCTGATGTATAATCGTTAATCGCCTTATCGTAATCCTGCAACTCATAGTAAGCCTTACCTCTCCAGGCGAACACTTTTTCCAGATAAGGATTTATTTTAATTGCAGATGTATAATCAGCAACGGCTTTGTCGTACTCTTTTAATGCATGATACATACAGCCTCTACTCGAAAATGCTATACTGTAATAGGGGGCTTGCTTAACCACCAAGGTAAGATCGCTCATCGCTTCCTTTAATTTTCCAGATCTAAAATATGCAATACCTCTGTGGCAAAGTGAATCCCAATGACTATTGTTTAGGTCAACCACTGTGGTGAAATCATTTATTGCTTCTTTAAATTTCTTAAGTCCCAAATATGTAAGACCTCTAGTGTAAAGCGCTGTGCAATTTTTTGGATCTAATTTCACGGACTTCGTGAGTTTACGAATCATTTTGTGAGGGTCTCTCAATCCATAACAGTCCAGGTTTTCCTCAATATATGACTCATGATCACTACCATAACCAAACTCAAAGATCGGTGCGTTATCTATAGTACAAAACTCATCATGACCTTCCACAACGTCAACTCCACCGACCGCAGCCCCTATATGCAACAGAACATATGAGCACGTTAATATTATTTTAAAAATTTTATTCATACAAAACACCTTCTCAAAATATTGTTTCAGCCAAACAAAGGAACACTTCAAACATCTAAACAACAAAAAGACATTTACCATCTCTAAACACTAAAAAACGAACTCAACACATTCTCTGGTATCTTTACATTTTTCGTAATCGTTAGAGTCAAAAACACATAGCCATTTTAGGAGTATATGATACCAAAAATTTAACAAAAATAAGCAAGTGGTTTTAGCAAAACCAAAATAAATGGCTCTTTTAAAAAAAACGGTGAAAACCAACAATTCCTAAGGACTTCAAGCGAAAACAAGGAATTTATGTAAAATTAGAAGATATTTGCAAGTACGTCAAAGGTCCACACGAAAAAAAATATATGATAAATTTGTTTTTAGTACGTCTCAAGGTAAGACAGAAGGGATTCAGCGAAAAGAAGGTGAAATCGTTAGATTTACCAAATTTCAAATATGAAAAACCTCTACCGAAAAACGTTTCCAAATTTTCTGGATCCAACTCCATAGGCTGTGTGGATTCATGAATCATTTTGTGATGGTTTCTCAATTCATAACATTTCAGGCTTTCCTCAATGCCTGATTCATGATCATCACCATGACTCAATCCAACGATCGATGAGTTATTTGGATAAAAATCATCATAACCTTTTATGACCTTAACTTTACCAACTGCAGCCCCTATATGCAACAGAACATATGAGCACGTTAATATTATCTTAAAAATTTTATTCATACAAAAAAACACCGGCTCTGGTATTTTTACATTCTTCGCATCACTAAAATCACAAGCACCCGACCATTGTATATGATACTAAAAACTTAACAAACAAAGCAAGGAATTTAATCAAAACCGGGCTGATCCTACCCATCCATTTTAAATTTAACAGTATTTTGCTAGAATCGATACGCCTAAAAAATAAAAAATTCATCGTATTTTATAGAATTAGATAAAATGAGGGGGCGGCAATACCAACAGATGGACTAGTGAAGTGGAGCGAAGAATCGGCTCAGTTCTTTGAAAAGCAAGAGGATAACGCTATAGTTTTGGATCTAGTCATACCCCATGCTTGTGCCAGCCAAATAGGTGAAGGATTTAAAGAGTTAGTTAATACAGTAAATAGTGTGAAAATAGAAAGAAAATTAAACAAAGGTGTTATGACGGACGCAATTTATCTTTAGTGAGTGTTTGATTTTTCGTGATTTATGGTGCGTAGATAACTAAGTGGCTTTTAAAGAATTAAGAGTGCCGAGGGATGTAGGATATGGTACCAGGTTATGAGGTGTGGCGTGGGTTGCGGTATATATTTAATGGGAGG
>JAITTL010000017.1 GCA_031286985.1 Endomicrobium sp. | reverse complement strand
CCTTCTTCTTTTCATTCCCGCTTACTCCGCTCCTTACTACATTCGCTAAAAAATATCCACTCACCCTTGTCATTATTCCCTTGCTCTCTTCCTCTCCCATTCCATATATCCCTCCTAATGATTTGCATATACCTTTTGATTCCTCTATTTCTTCTTTGTCTTCTCCCGTTTCTCCATCCTTCATTATCGTATCTAATACTTTCCCCATCCTCTTTTGGTTGCTTGTTCTCCCTATCCTTTCAAACGATTCGGTTTCCTCCAACGGCGCAATAATACCTGCTTGAGACTGGGATTCTTCCTCTTCTTCTGAACCTTCTTCTACTGGGTTTAGGTTATTGATGCCAGCAGCAAACTCATCTAATCTTGCTTTTTGAGCAACAAGCTCTTTTAATCTTTCTTCTTGAGCAGCAGACTCTTTTAATCTTTCCTCTTGAGCAGCAGGTTCTTTTAATTCTTTCGATTTAACAGTAAAAACAATAGCAGGTTTTTTTAATTCTTCTATAAGAGCGTCCAAATCACCCATAAATTCAACTTCCAATCCATAATCACGTATCAATTTTCTATTCTCTTCCGTACATATCGCCCCCACTATATCAGCTATAACATCAGCCTTGCCGTCATAAAATAGATCCCTCGCGTTCATTAAAGCTAATACAACCTTGCGATTTGCTTTTGCATCATCTACTACACTCTTTATTAGTTCTGCTGCACTCAAAAAAACTGAATTATACGCACTTTTAAGCATCCTTTGAGCAAATTCTTTACATGTTTCCTTAGTATTACCTCCATATGCGTCCCACCATCGCCACATTGTTTCTAGATCAGACGCATTTACGGTTGGGGTTAAAACCAAATTTATTTTTTGATCTCTTTTTAATTTTTTTAAATTCTCTTCATCAACTTTTTCGAAAACCACCGTGGCACCACTGATATAAGCAACTTCAATTAGATCTCCATCTTTCAGTTTTGACAAACAAATCTCAGGATGTTCAAACGGAGCTCCATCTTTTAAACGTATCCCCAATCTGTGTAGAGGGTTTTGTCTACCTGCCTCTGCCGCTTTTTCTCTGACCAAAAATGTTGGCGCTGTCATCATAGAAATACTTGAACCCTGTGTATTATAATATTCTAAATTCTCAGCTAGCCTTCCTCTTACATTACGCTTTCTTATTACATCATACGCTAAATTCTCAGCAGGCCTTCCTCTTACACAATATGGCATACAAGGTAATTCCGTACCATTCAAACCGCAAACCACCTGAAAAGTTGCTCCATTATAACGCTCTTCAGACACCATCTCTTTAATATCCTTGAACGGTCCTTCTATAATTCTGAACTCCCCTTTCTCCTTTGAACGTGGAACTTCTTTTATTTTCTCTCTTAGCTCCCTCTTGGTAAGAGAATAAAAACGACCCGCACTCACTTCTTCATTATTTGCTGAATCTATCACAAATTTCTCTTTACCATCATACACAGCTTCAGTGCCAGGGGCTAATTCCTGAAAAGGTGCTAAAAATCTCATTTTGTGGAAGATTTCCTCTGTTTTGTAAAATCTCGGATTGCGGGTTATTCTTTCTGCATAACAAATAGGTGGTTCTGGTAGTTCTGGACGATGGCCTTTAGCTTCTTTAGATGGTTCTGAACAATAGACTTCAGCTTCCTCATTTGTAACTACGTTTCTTAAAATATGTCCAGTCTCCTTAGAGCATTTCACCATTACATGTACATGTTGCCTAACTCCCATTTTCATGTGCCCTGGTAAAGTTATCACAAAATCATATGATTCCCAATCCTCGTATGGAAGAGATGCATCAGAATTCTCTATTACTTTTACTAAATCTGGGCCTTTATCTGGCGGTTTAATACTCCATGTATCTCTATATATATCCACAATTTTAATGCTACCGCGCCGAATACACAATACATCATACCTAGGATCACATGCATCAAACCCCCAGCTAGAAATAAGATAGCTCTTCCCTTCACCTTTACCTCTATCTTCGCCTTCATGGCCAATTTCTACAGATTTCATTTTAAAAGGCTTCTCTCCATGTCCTAACACAATAAAATTTGTAATAAACAAAATACATGCTGCTACTATCGTTAAAATCCTCGTTTTTTGATTGTTTCTCATGGTCATTCTCAAACAAAACTCCGCTGTAATTACTGTCTTTTATCAACAATAGCAAACATAAACTCGGCTTCCGATGTCAACTTCCCATCAACATAAGCTTCACCTCTCATTTTACCGCGTTTTCCACCGTCTTTTAATATCTCCACGCGCAATTCAAGAACATCCCCTGGCTTTATTGGTTTACGAAATTTTACTTTATCAATAGACATAAAGTACGCAAGGCACCCTTTCATCTCAGGTTTAGAAAGAAACATGACACAAGATGTCTGCGCCATTGCTTCAACAATCAAAACTCCAGGCATTATCGCCTCCCCAGGAAAATGTCCCTGGAAAAAATTCTCATTACCACTTACACATTTATATCCTACAGCTTTTGTAGGTTCCGCAGTATTTAGTTTAACTCTATCTATCATTAAAAATGGAGATCTATGTGGTATACATTTTAAAATTTCTCCAAAACTCAGTATTTTTTCTGTTGCCTTTAACTCCATACCATTGTTCACATTGTTTGCAGTCTCATCCAAATTCTCATCTTTTTCGACAACAGCTTTCTTTATCAACTCAGCAACAAAATTCATATTGTTTCGATGTCCAGGTTTTTCGGCAACTATTCTCGCCTTGATCGGTTTACCAGCCAAATATAGATCACCTATTAAATCCAAAATTTTATGTCTTACAAATTCATCATCTACACGTAATGCCTCTTTATTATGCACTCCATCCAAACCTATGACTATTGCATTATCTAGAGATCCCCCCAACGCAAATCCCTTGCTTTGCAGAGCTTCTATTTCATAATCAAAACAGAATGTTTTTGCCCAAGCAAGACAGTTTAAATAACTATCTTTATTTAAATCATTTAAAGACATTTGTTGAAATTTCAAAAACGGATGATCATATCCTATAGTACATTCTATCTCAAGGTGATCAGATGGATATGCTGCTATTTTTGTCTTCTCGAACTCAAAAAAAACAGGTTCCTTAAGGACATAAAACTCTTTCGGATCTTTAAAATTCTTAATTCCAGCACGCAAAAGAGTTTCTGCAAATATCTTTGCACTACCATCCAGAATTGGAGGTTCATTATTATCTATCTCTATTACCAAGTTATCAATTCCAAGGGCAAAACATGCCGACATTATATGTTCAATCGTATAGATTTTTACATCATTTTTCCCTATAACGCTCCCTCTTACAGACAAACCTACTACAACATTTGCCAAAACAGCCTCAATTTCAGGTCTATTATCCAAATCTACTCTTACAAACCTAATACCATATCCAGCATACGGTGCCGGCTTAAAAACCACAACGCTTTTAATACCTGTATGAAGACCTATCCCTTCAACACAAACTTCCTTCGAAATAGTTGTCCGATTTGCCATGTTTGACCTTTCTACAATCCCATTTCTTTTTTTATTTTCTTTAAATCATTATATATCTCTGGTAATCTTCTCATTAAAGCCCTCATTTTTATGCTTTGCTTAAGAGAAGTCATAGGATTACCACCAACTTGTTGCCCATCCTCAAGATTACCAGAAATACCAGATTGAGCTGCTATCATTACATTGTTCCCTATTTTGATATGACCTACCAACCCCGTCTGTCCCCCCACAATTACATTATTACCTAAACTAGTAGAGCCAGATATTCCAACCTGAGCAACTATTATACAATTCTGTCCAATCTCAACATTATGAGCTATTTGAACAAGATTATCTATTTTTGTCCCGTTACCTATTTTTGTGGCATTAACAACAGCCCTGTCAATCGCAACATTTGCCCCTATTTCAACATCATCTCCTATTTCCACTCTACCTATTTGAGAAATTTTATGCATTTTTCCTTCAACAGAAACAAAGCCAAAACCATCCCCACCAATAACAGCTCCTGGATGGATAATAACCCTATCCCCAATGACAGCCCCTTCCCTTATAACAACATTGGGATATATAAGACAGTTATTTCCAATCTTTACATCCCTCCCTATGTAAACATTGGGAAATATCATCGCACCATCGCCGATATCAGAACCTGCTTCAACAACAACATTCTGACCCACATACGCATCTTTTCCTATTTTTGCATTGTCAGATATAGAAGCAGACACATGTACACTTTTCTCTATGGAACACAGCTTTTCTTTTTCTATAATGGAAAGAACTATACTATAAGCGTATCTCGGATTTGCAACTTTTATAATATTCTTATTTTTAAATTCCGAAAGATCCATATCCGCTGCAACAAAAATCACACCCGCTTCCGTTTTTAAAGCATCCGAAAAATATCTCAAATCTTCTAAAAAAGCAATTTCACTTTTTTTTGCAAGAGCAAGATCATTAACACCACTTAAAACAATATCTTTATCCCCAACAAGTTCCCCAAAAACGACTGCTGCAAGCTCTAATGCGGTAAGCTTCACTTTGCATATCCTTTTTTACAACTTCGCTTCAAACAAATAACCCCTTCATCGATATTTCATGTATTACAAAACGTACGAAATCTATTTTTAAAAACCAAAACCTATGTTAAATTGAAATTGATCAAGCGATTCGCCTCTTGAACTGTTAAAACCATGGGCACAGTAGATTGATAATGGAACAAGCATAGGTGAAACAATCCTTATGCCAAGACCTACGCTGTGATGTAAATTTTTTCTTCCCGGACTGAAATCTAAACGCACATGCTCTAAATCCTTCCAAGCTCCACCTACATCATAAAACAAGAGTCCTTGGAGAATTGTTTTACCTCTATACGAAACTATCGGAAATTTATATTCCACATTCGCTATTGCCTCAACTGTTCCTCCATTTTTTGGCCCAATTTCTGTTTCTTGCTTGTATCCCCTTATCGTATCAACTCCACCTACGCAAAATCTTTCATAAACAGGTATGGAATTCCATTTATCTCCAACTACAGCCCCTATCACACCAAAACGCAAATTAACTCCCAATACAAATCTCCAAAATGTCGGAAAATACCATGCAGATCCAACAGTTCCTTTGATAAAATTCTCACAACCTCCAAACAATTTACTTGCTAACTGCAAACGCAAAAAGTCTTTAGTTCCACTTGAAGGATCGAAATTATAATCTGTGGAATCATACATAATTTGAGCTATAATACTCGTCACACAACAATTTTTATGTTTTGAAAAACTTTCATCTTTTTCAGCTTTTTCCTCTGCGCCTTTGTCTACATCGTTAAGCGTAACTTTCTCAAAGCGATACCCCAAAAGAAAACTAACAGTATCACTGATTCTTGGAGATAACTCTAAACAAAATCCATTTTTGTTTATAGCATATCCTTCATCTTCTTTTTTTCTGTTTTTTTTACTGCCTTCTTTATTTTCCTTTTCCTCGTTATACACATAACTTTTGCTAGTTTTATTTATAGACCAATTAAGTGACAAACTTGCATTTTTGCCAAAAATCCACGGATCCGCCACTTCCAATTCTAAATTTTTTCTTTTTTTACCATATTCTCCCGACACTTTTGCTTGCAACCCCGTTCCAAAAACATTTAATCCTCGAAAACTTGCAGATCCCGTAGCGTCATGTGCTATTGAATAGGATATACCCAAACTAACAATACTAGGTTTCGCATCAGTAACAGAAAAGGACAAATCTTTAACACTAGATGCATTTGTTGGCAATATATTTTTTTCGACGCCTTCTATAAAACCCAGATTGTAAATTTTTTCGATACTTCTATGAACTTTATTAAGAGCCAACACATCTCCAGGTTTTAGAAGAATTTCTCTTCTTATAATTTTGTCTTTTGCGTAAACAAGTCCGTCAATATTTACATTCCCTACATAAGAAATATCATTTTCCTCTATTGACAAATTAACATCTACAACATCATCGCGGTCCTTGCTAAATTCACAATTAACAACAACATCTAGATACCCCTTATCACCATAAGCAGCACAAATACCTCTTTTGGTATCATCAATTTTACTCAGACAAAAAAGTTGGCCTCGCTTAAATTTAATCAATTTTCTAATCTGCTTACCATTAAGTACAGAATTCCCCGTCCAAATTATTTTTCCAATTTTATATCTAACACCTTCCACTATATTTAATGTCAAAAACATTTCCGTTCTAGCTTCATTGTACGTTTTACCAAAAGATACAAATTGATAATCCATAAAACCATTATTTTTGTAGAATACCTGCACTGCCTCCAAATCCGCTTCGAAAAATTCTTCTTTGAATGCCTTTTTCGGTTTTGTTTTCATAAGTTTAAGAATTTTTTTTGTTTTAACCGAAACATCACCAGCAACTTTAATCCCACCAACAACAATCTTGTTATTTTCTGTTATAAGGAAAGTTACTGTCATCTCATTTGTTTCTGCATCAACTGTAGGATGAACCTCAATTTGGCAATCTGCATAACCTCTATTTCTGTACAAAGTAAATATCTTTCTATTGGTTTCACCTAAATCGGAAACGTTATAATATTTTTTTTCCTTTAATACGCTTGTTCTCTTAAGTTTTCCTGCTGAAAATTCAAAATTACCTTTAAAAACAATACGCTTTACGTAAGGTTTTTCTACCACAACAAAAGTGAGAATTCTACTGTGATTATCAAAATTAGGGACAACGCTATCAAAATATTCAAGAGCTAATATCGAACGAACGTCTTCTCTAATAATGTCGTTTGAACAACGCCTATTCCTTTTAGATCCAATAACTGCCAAAACTTTATTTGGTTTTATAGTACGAAGTCCTTTAACTTCAATTTTCGAAATCACAGGTGAAACATCAGTTTTAAGATTGGTATCACTATCAGATTTTACATCTTGCTGCACCTTTTTTGAAGCAACCGACTCGCTCTCACTAACTTCATGTCCACTATCATTGCTTACACCTTTGTCACCACTCATCCCTTCATCACCTGCCCAAGCTAAAACACCAAAACACAACACTGTAAAAAATATTAAAATTAGACGATTCCTCACCAAACTCTCCTATAACAAAAGATTTTACGAGACACACCCCATGGATTCTACTAAAAAACAAAAGAAAGCTCAAACGCCGCTCCAGCCAACGGCGCTCGTCTCTTTTTAAATCGAAGAAAATACGATGTCTTTAATTTTAAGCGACATTTGCCCTAACTTCCTAAGGAAGATCCTTTCCATTATTTTTTATATCTTTTCGACAATATCTAGTATGTTAATTAAATTCTCTACAACACCGCCTACTAAACTTTACGCGCAAACCTATTTCAGTACATTTAGAATCAATCATTTGATTGCTGGATATAAATTCACCATTTCTATAGCACTCATTGCAGCATTGGCTCCTTTATTTCCTGCTTTAGTGCCAGCCCTTTCTATGGCCTGTTCTATGGAATCGGTAGTTAATATGCCAAAAATTACAGGAATTTTTCCATTTAGCCCAACCATAGCGACACCTTTTGCGACTTCAGAAGCAACGTAATCAAAATCGGAAGTAGCTCCCCTTATAATACAACCCAAACAAATTATTCCATCAAATTTTTCACTTTCAACAAGTTTTTTTGCAATTACAGGAATTTCAAATGCTCCTGGAACTAAATAAACAGAAATATTTTCATCAGCAACCCCGTGCCTCTTAAGCATATCTTCTGCACCACTTATAAGTTTACTTGTGATAAATTCATTAAATCTCGAAGCAATTAATGCAAATTTTTTCCCATCTGCACTTAACTTTCCACTAACGATTTTCATTTTTATCTCCTTTTTTAACAGTTGCAGATAGTGACACAAATAGTGGATTTTTCAACAAAAAATAAAAACTATACCACTTTCAACATGTGCCCTAACTTTTTCTTCTTGGTTTTTAAATATTTTTTATTAGATTTAGTAGGACAAATCTCCACAGGAACTCTTTCTGCTATTTTTAAACCATATCCCTCAAGTCCTACTATTTTTCTAGGATTATTGGTCATAAGCTTAATACTTTTTACACCAAGATCAAACAATATCTGAGCACCTATTCCGTAATCTCTCAAATCTGATGGAAATCCCAACGCAACATTGGCTTCAACAGTATCCATACCTTTTTCCTGCAGGTGATAAGCTTTTAATTTATTTACAAGGCCTATACCTCTCCCTTCTTGATGCATATATAAGACAACACCTTGATTATTTTTCTCAATGGCTTTCAATGATATTTCTAATTGTTCGCCGCAATCACATCTTAAAGAATGAAATATGTCCCCAGTTTCACAGGAAGAATGGACTCTTACCAAGACGTTATTTTTATACTTTACATCACCTTTTACAATTGCAATATGAGAATCTTTTGTTATTGTATCTTCAAATAAAATAAGTTTAAATTCTCCAAATTTCGAGGGAAAATCAACGTTTACAACTGTCCTTATAAGTTTTTCCGTACGACGTCTATAATTAATAAGGTCCTCTACCGTTATCATCTGCAATTTGTGTTTCTTTGCAAATTTTATCAAATCTGGAACTCTTGACATTGTTCCATCACTATTCATTATCTCACATATAACTCCAGCGGGATAAAGTCCGGCAAGTTCCGCTAAATCCACAGCAGCTTCAGTGTGACCTGTTCTAACTAAAACACCACCTGCTTTATACCTTAACGGGAATACATGTCCAGGCTTTGCAAAATCTTCTGATCTTGCAGTTTTATCGATCAATTTTTTAATGGTAACAGATCTGTCATAAGCAGATATCCCCGTTGTGGTACCTATCTTATAATCGACAGATATGGTAAAGCAACACCCTTTTTTTTCTGTATGATTTACAAGCATGTTTTCTATTCCAAGCTCCTCAAGCCTCTTATCTTTCATAGGAACACAAACAAGACCTCTTGCATGCTTTGTCATGAAATTTATAGTTTCATGTGAAATTTTTTCAGCTGCGCAAACCAAATCACCTTCATTTTCTCTACCAGGATCATCAACAACGATTACCATTTTTCCAGCCTTAATATCTTTGACCGCGTTTTCGATAGATGTAAAAATTTTGTTTTTCTTATCTGTCCTTTCCATCTCAAATAAAACCATTCCCTTTCAACATTTCCATTGAAATGCCAGTTATTTTTTTGTCTGTAAACTTCTTTACATATTTGGCCAAAATATCCGACTCAACATTTACTTCACTACCAATTTTCCAAAATTGCACAATCGTATTGTTGAAAGTTTCCGGTATAACAAAAATTTCAAATTTTGAATTTGATAAATCTGAAACCGTTAAACTTATTCCATCGATTGCAATAGAACCTTTATCAACGCAATATAGAGGTGCATCTCTACCACATGCAAATATTATTCGATAAAATTTTTTTAGTTTTTCCATTTTCTCTATCTTAGCTGTACAGTCAACATGACCACTAACTATATGCCCACCGAGACGCGAAGATAGCTTAAGAGCGCGCTCTAGATTAACCCTTGAATTTTGCTTTAGTTTTGAAAGCGTCGTAACTGCACCGGTATTTGGGCTATAATCGGCAACAAAATCACCTTTATTTGCAGTCACAATCGTCAAACATACCCCATTAACAGAAACACTGTCACCTTTAGCAATTTCATCTAATTTTGTTGTAATTCTAATTTGTGATAACGAAATACTATCGACTATACCTACATCCTCTATCAACCCCGTAAACATTCATCATTCCTTTTTTAGAAACAACATTCAAATCACTAAATTTTACATACTCTATATCGTCCAACCCCTTATCTGACATATCACAATGTAAAATTTGCTTTACATTAAAAAATCAACAAATCAAGCCTACGATATTTGCAAACAACGTTTTGTATCAATTTGACCTGTCACAAGTAAATCAGAATCTATTTTTTTTACTTTCATATTCTTGATACGCAACGCTTTTGAAATTTTCTCAACTCCATCTCCACAAACAACAGAAATTGCAGTTCTACCACCTATTATTTTTGGAGCAATGAATATATATATATCGTCTACTATATTGGAAAATAGAGCTGATGCAATTATTTCACTTCCTCCTTCTATTAAAACACTTTTTATCGAAAATGAGTTTAGTTTTTTAATTATTATGCCAAAATCTTTTTTGGCCGCAACAATATCAACTGGGGCCAAAATTATTCCTTCTTTGATCAAATACTTTGGCACATCTACGATGTTTGAATCATAGATAATTATCGTAGGAACACTTCCGTCAAACAAATTATAAGAATCTCTAAGCTTCAATTTTGAATCTATAACAACTCTTATTGGATTTTTTAAACTCTTTGAATGCGTAGTAAGAAACGGATTATCTCTAAAAACCGTATTTGAGCCAACAAGAACTGCATCATATTGAGACCTCATTTTGTGTACTAAACGCCTAGATTTGGCTGAGGTTATCCATTTTGAGTCATAGTTATAAGTTGCAATTTTACCATCTAACGTCATTGCCACTTTAACTGAAACTTTAGGCTTACTACTCAAATTATTCAAAAAATCTTTTGTTAAAATTTGAACTTGTTTTTTTAACAACCCACCATAAACTTTAACGCCGTTCATCTTTAGCATTTTACTACTACCAAAAGCATTTTTATCGCGTAATGCGTAGCAAACTCTCTTTATCCCAGCTTTCACGATTGCAAGAGTACATGGCGGTCTCTTTCCATAGCTGTTGCAAGGTTCAAGAGTAACATACAGATCTGCATTTTTAGCACTCTTTCCTGCATCTGTAAGCGCATTTATTTCTGCATGCTCTCCTCCAAAGTACTTATGCCAACCTCTGCCTACAACTTCATTCTCTTTTACAACAACACATCCTACAAGTGGATTAGTATATACTCTTCCATTCCCTTTTTTAGCTAAATCTATCGCAAGTTGCATATACTTACTGTTCATCGATAAAACACCTAGCACCTAAAATAAAATTCCCCCATCAAATTACTATCTTCAATTTGTAGTAAAACTCCCAACACTTAAAAAACAACCATATGCCTATTTTATTCATTTAGTTAACGATCCGTCCAAAACAGCATATAACTTAAAAATCGGGGCGACTGGACTTGAACCAGCGACCTCTCCCACCCCAAGGGAGTGCGCTAGCCAACTGCGCCACGCCCCGACATGAAAAACAGATAGAGAGAAATGCGTTTTTCTTTCATAAGCGTATAAGCAGCAGTATTATATTATTTTTTTAACAGTGTTAAAATGTGTTGCAGTTCACATTTAATGTTTTTTAAGAATTTAGAGTTGGGCATATGCTCTAAATTTAAATTTGGTTGCAAATCTGTAATTTTTCTACGTTTATCACCTATTAAATATTTTTTAACACCACCAATCGTGTAGCGTTTATTGTACAATAAATCCTTGATCTTAAAAACTATTTCTACTTCTTCTTTAACGTATCTTCTTTGCCCTGAACTTTTTCTTATAGGTCGTAAGAGTTTAAACTCATTTTCCCAATATCTTAAAGTATATTTCGGAACAAGCGTTATTTGAGAAACTTCCCCTATAGTAAAATATTTTTTATCAGGTATTGGGGGAATTTTAAACATTTTTTGTCTCTCTTTTGATTATTTAAAAAAATCTTTTGATTGTTTAAATCTTATCTTTTTTATTGGAGCAATAAGAAGCTTTTCGCCAGTTTTAGGATTTCTTCCTTTTTTTGTTTTTGTCTCAAACATATTAAAACTCCCAAAACCAGTCACAACAACTTTTTCACCGTTTTTTAAAGCATCTGATATTTCTTTAAAAATTCTGTCTACAACAGAAGCGGCTTCTTTTTTTGAACTTAACATTTTTGTCAACATTATCGCTATATCATTTTTCGTCATATTTTTATCCCTCTTTATTTTTCATTTTTTCATTACTATAAATTTGTTGCTCTAGTCATCAAGTCATTTATAACTTTTAGAGGATTTATCCCTTCAAACAAAACCGCATGAATCCCATTTATTATCGGAATCTCAAGTTTCAGTTCTTTACCAATTCTATAGGCGCTTATTGTATTTTTAACACCTTCTGCAACCATCCCAAGATTTCTCTCGGCTTCTTCCAGCGACATCCCCTCACCAATAGCCTGACCAACAGCACGATTCCTTGAATGTTTTGAAAAACATGTACATATTAAATCTCCTAAACCTGACAATCCATAAAAAGTTTGCTCCTTTCCACCTAAAGCAATTCCGATTTTTACAAGTTCATTAAAGCCTCTTGAAATTATCGCAGCTTTTGTGTTATCTCCACACTTTAATCCATCAATTATCCCTGAAGCCACCGCAAAAACATTCTTTAACGCTGCTCCAATTTCGACACCTATAACATCAGTTTGCGTATGGACCATAAAATAATCACTCATGAAAAGACTTCTACATTTTTCAGCAAGATCGATATTTACTGCAGCAGATACAATTGCCGTAGGTTTTTTTTTACACACTTCCTCCGCATGACTTGGTCCTGAAAGAACCACAATATTTTTGTAAATCCCGCCAAAAACATCTTCTATTACTTCTGACATTCTCATAACAGGATTGGCTTCTACGCCTTTTGTAGCACTTATCACAATTTTTTCATCAAACGATATTCCCTTGTTTTTTAATATTTCACATGTTGACCTAACATATTGTGAAGGAACAGCAAATAGCACAACATCACTATCCTTGAACATTTCAAAACTATCAGTCACAATTAAACCTTTTGGTAAAACAGTTCCCGCTTTGAATGGCTTTATTTTTCCTGCCTGCAAATATTTTGCTCTCGTTGCATCAAACTCCCAAACTGTAACATCATGGCCATTTTCAAACAGAAGAATTGCTAAAGTAGCTCCCCACGAACCAGAACCAAGAACAGTAATTTTCACATTATCTTCCCTTAAACACTCTAAATCTGTTTTCAGAACCATTTTTTAATCTCTTTATGTTTCCTTTATGTTTGTAAATTATTAATATTGCTACAGTACAAGCAAAAATTGTAGCAACTGCATCGCATTTTAAAAAATAAGATATCAAAGGGAAACTTATAGCTGCACAGATTGATCCTAAAGAAACGTAGCCAGAAAATATAAAAATCAAACCAAAAACTGCGAAGGCCACCAATGTTGGCAATGGCATAAGCGCCAAAGAAACACCAAATCCTGTAGCAATGCCCTTTCCGCCTTTAAAATTTAGAAAAATTGTAAAAACATGTCCTAATATTACAGCAAGGGCAACAATAGTGAAATAAAAAAAAGAACCGTTCATTAACGTCATGAAATGCACCGGAATAAAACCCTTTGAAACATCTGCCACAAACACAATTATTCCTGCTACACTGCCTACCGACCTAAAAACATTAGTAGTTCCAGAATTACCTGATCCAACGGTACGTATGTCAATCTTCCCGATCATTTTTGCAACAATGTACGAAAAAGGAATCGATCCACATAGATATGCAAAAATTATATATAAAATTTTTATCAACATTTTTCACCTATTTTTCAGTTTTCTCTTATAATATTGCCTAAATTTCAAAACTATAGGTGTGCCGTAAAACCCAAATCTTGTTCTTAAACAATTCTCTATAAACCTTTTATATGAAAAATGTACAAGCTCAATGTCATTTACTGAAAAAACAAATACTGGCGGTTTTGAGGAAACCTGCGTACATTCTTTAAATTTTAAGATTTTACCTTTACTTGTATAAGGTTTTCTTGCAGTAGCATCCCTTATAACTTCATCAAGTTCTTCCTGCGTTAGTTCTTTAGAATATTGTTTAAAAACAGATTCTGCTTCACAAAATATTTTTTCTAATCGTTGACCCGTTTTTGCAGATATAAAAATTGTATCCACCCAACTCATAAATTTTATTCTATTTTTAATTTCTCCTTCAAAATACTTTACTGCTCTTTCTTTTTCTTCTATCAAGTCCCATTTGTTTACAGCTATAATTACTGGCTTTTTGTTTTCAAGCAATACCCTTGCAATTTTAACCTCTGTATCACCTATACCTTGGGAAGCATCTGCAACTAAAACTGCAACCTCTGCATCTTCGATAGCATGATTGGTGCTTAAAGTTGAAAGATACTCCATATCATCTTTAATTTTGCTACCTCTGTGTAATCCAGATGTATCTATAACAATGTATTCTTTGGTATCGACTTGCACACGCACAGCAAGAGAATCTCTTGTGGTACCAGAAATATTATGAACCATACTTCTTTCTTCTTTAGCCACTGCGTTTATAAACGAAGATTTTCCAACATTTGGTTTTCCGACAAAAATAATCTTTAAAGGCTCTTGGGTATTCTTCGTCTTTCTTTCATATTTAATCCCCGCCCAAATTTTATCTAATAAATCATGCATATTTCTTCCATGATTTGCGGACACAAAGATTGTATCATTAAACCCGAGTTTATAAAATTCGTATCCTCTAATTTCTTCCGCTTGCGTGTCTATTTTATTTACAACAAGAATTGTTTTTTTTTGACTGAGCCTTATTTGTTGAGCAATTTTAGGATCCATTGGATGAACGCCTATTTTTCCATCGACAACGAATAACACTATATCGGCATTTTTAACAGCGATTTCAAGCTGATGTAACATTTCTTTTGAAAAAATAGAAATATCTGCGCTCCAACCGGCAGTATCTGTGACAATAAATTTTTTATCTTTCCACATAATTTCATAATCATTTCTATCTCTTGTTGTACCTGGAGTCTCATGAACGATTGCCTTTCTCTTGCCTATAAACCTATTGAAAAGAGTGGATTTTCCTACATTGGGTCTACCTACTATAGCAACCTTTGTTAACATCACATAATCCTTTTTAACTGAAATCGTGAATTTTGTAGTAAATACAATAAAAAAACCAGTCGCAAGACTGGCTATCAAACCCGAGATTAAAAGCGGGCGATGGGACTTGAACCCACGACCTTCTCGTTGGCAACGAGACGTTCTACCGCTGAACTACACCCGCAAAGTAACTGAAAAAATGCTGAGGGCGGGACTCGAACCCGCATCCGACTAAGGACACGCCCCTCAAACGTGCGCGTATGCCAATTCCGCCACCCCAGCGAACACACCTTACTTCAAGCGCTGGTATCAAACTTGAAAATTTATTTTAAAACTAACCAATAATTGAAGTGTTATTTAAAATTGTAGCCAGTTTTGTAAGCGTTAAGGCCGTGATCAAAAATATACAACCCATCACTATTGTTACTTTTTTTATAAAAGCCATGCCAGATGGGGCACTAAAAATTTGGTCCGATCCCCCACCACCACTAAAAATTCCTGCCATTCCACCGCTCTTCCCAGCTTGTAAAAGAACAACAAACACCAACCCTACACACATTACACAATGAACAAACTTGACAAGAGCAAACAACAAAGAAAAAACCATAACTTACCCCTCATCCTATGACAAAAACCGCAAAAAACCTAGAACACACAACACGCCCCCATCCTCTATCCGACGGAGAGAATTGTATCTATTTTTCGTTTTTTTGTCAATCAAATGTAAGGATCCATAACATATTTTGAGTTTGTGAATGAAATAATTTGACCTGGTTTAATGGTGTAGTAATAAAACTTTTATGTGTCTTTTGGACGTTACACACATCGTAGATGGAAAGAAGAGAGTTGCATTTTAGATAAAAAAATGGTGAAATGTCGGCGGGAGGAGTTTTTTGACAGAAACATAACAAATTGAATGGAGCGTGGTTTTTGATTATTTTAGAAAAATAAGTATAATGACCTGGCCCATTGTTGCTCGGTATATCGGTGTAAACGTAAGATAGATTGTGATTATTTGGTTTGAGTTCCGACGTAGCTCAATGGTGGAGCAATCGGCTGTTAACCGATCGGTTGCTGGTTCGAGTCCAGCCGTCGGAGAATGGTTTGTGTTGAAATGTGATAATGATAAACTGTTATGAAATTGTAGCATGGGGGTTGTTCAATGAAGAGGACGTTTCAGCCAAATAACAATAGAAGAAAAAAGAAAATAGGCTTTATGGCTAGGATGGCAACGCCAGGTGGAAGAAATGTTCTTAGTGCACGTAGAAGAAAAGGTCGTAGAACAATCAGTGCGTAAAAACATCTCATGCAAACGAGAAACAAAAAAAATTCGTTAAATAGTTTGCTTGCAGATGTTAGTCCTGTTAAAAGGGTATTCTCGTTTGCGTATTTTGAGCGATTGCATACCCGAAGTGATTTTGGCGTGGTGTTTAAAGATGGCTTAAGGCTTGAGAGTAAAAATATAAGAATTTTGGCCTACAAGAGAAATGATGAACGTACTGTAAAAAGGTTGGGACTTGTTACTCCAAAGCGAGTGGGTGCGTCGGTTGTGAGAAATAGGATCAAACGAAAATTGAGAGAAATTTTTAGAACCAGTAAACATTTGTTTGTGCCGGGGCTTGATTTAATTTTTATCTCTAAACCAGAAACCGTCTTATTGTGTTATAGTGATCTAAAAAAGGATATTTTAGATTTACTTAGAAAATTTAATTTATGTACAAATTTGGAGTAACATGTGAAGTCTTTGGCTCTTTTTATGATCAGATGTTATAGATTCGTGTTTCAAACCTTTTCTCCAAAGTGTCGTTTCCTACCGACGTGTTCAGTTTATGCTTATCAGACAATAGAAATGTATGGTTTTTTAAGAGGTTCCTGGATGGCTTTTAAAAGAATTATTCGTTGTCATCCTTTTTGTAGTGGTGGCTTTGATCCTGTACCAGACAAAAAAAATTAATTATAGAGGAAACCATTATGCAGAAAGAATTTGTTTTATTTATAATTTTGTCAACTGTTACTATTTTTGTTTGGTTTTCGTTCTTTTCACAGCAACCAAGACAAGCCTATCAAGATAGCGTGGTTAGTGCAAATGTTCAATGTTCTCAGACTCAAAATGAGAATTACGTGTCAACTACAAATAGCGAAAAATATACTAAAGAAGAGCATCTCAATGTTGAAACCAATCAATATAAAGCAGTTTTTACAAACAGAGGAGCTGCTATATCGAGCTGGTTGATTAAAGATAAAAACGGACAATGGATAAATTTAGTGATTTCTGAATCATCGCCAGTCTTGATAAATTTTCCCAATTTGTTTTACAAAATTGTTTCTAAATCCAATAACAAAATAGTTTTTGAATATGTTTCAAAAGACGGTTGGAAAATTACAAAAATTTATAATTTATCAGATACGTACATGCATAATTTAAGTATTATCATTGAAAAAACAGTGAATGTGATTGTTCCCCAAATAGACGTTAAATGGGGCCCAGGGCTTGGTACTGACAATAATGAATTGAAAGAAAATATTGCACTCACGAGAGTTTTGGCTTGTTCTGCAGAAAAACCGCACACGCTTAAAAAATTGAAAAATGATTTTGCTCTTGCCCCAATTCACCAGTGGGCTGCTTTGGATAACAGATATTTTCTCGTTGCTTTTATTCCAAAAACCCCTATGGATTTTGATAAAATTATCCCATCTAGATTCGATAAAAAACATCCATATTCTGTTGCTTTAACAGCAACGTTCCCAGAAAATGTAATCAAAAAAGAGTATTCTGTTGATTTTTATTTGGGCCCCAAACATTATACGCATTTAAAAACTTATAAATTGGATCTTGAAAAAACTGTCGATTTTGGTTTTTTTGGATTTTTAGGTAAAATTGCCTTTGCAGTTTTGACATTTTTTCATAAACTCACACGTAATTACGGCTGGTCCATTATCATGATTACGGCTGCCATACAGGTTGTTATTTTGCCTTTAACTTTAAAAAGCCTTAAATCTGCTGCTGCAATGAAACGAGTACAACCTATTGTAAAAGATATCCAAACAAAATATAAAGACAATCCTCAGAGACTTAAAGCAGAAATGTTAAACGTCTACAGGACACAGAAAGTTAACCCTTTAGGTGGATGTTTGCCGATGTTTTTGCAATTGCCGATTTTTTGGGCATTTTTCACAATGTTGAGGAATGCTTACGAGCTTAGAAATGAGGGTTGGATTTTATGGATAAAAGATTTATCTGCTCCTGACCAATTTATGCATTTAGGATCTTTTAGCTTGAACCTTTTGCCAATAATAATGGGTCTTGGAATGTTTTTGCAACAAAAAATGACTGCTGCAACATCAGATCCTACGCAAAGAAAAATAATGTATATAATGCCTGTGGTATTTACGTGTATGTTTTGGTCATTTTCATCAGGATTGGTTATATATTGGATCACTAGCAGTATATTTTCAATAATAGAACAATATATGGTAATAAAAAAAGATTCTGTTGTTCCAATACACTCATAAAACGGCAAAAAATCTGCCACGATATACGTATGATACGTAAAAATACAGGAGTTGGAAATGGAATTTAGAAACAAAACCATAAAAGAGGCAATAACCAGTGGATTAGATCATCTCAAGTGCAATAGGGGCGATACTGTAATAAAAATCCTTAGTGAAGGATCAAGTGGTCTTTTTGGGCTCATGGGTGCTAAACCGGCTGTTGTGTTGGTATCGCCTAGCGATAAGTTATTACAATCAAATATCTGCTAATGTTGAGTTTGATGGGACAATGTATCTTTTTAAAAAATAAATAATTGCATACATATTGATTTAGTGATGGATAATCCTGTTGATAAAACCAAACAGGTCCTTGGTGCTTTAAAATATATTATGCAGGTTGTTGTTAATAAAAAAATTGAAACTAAATTCTGTGTAAAAATGGTTTTGTCAGATCCTTTCTTTGTCCACCAGTATCTAATCTTCGTTGCCCATAGTTGTGGACATACTTCATCTAAAACAAACCAGTCAAAACTGTTTTTACATGCATGCAAACGGAGCCCACACACTTCGCCTAGGCTCCGTTCTACTTCTCATTATACATCATACTTAACTCTTCTGCTCTTTTCTACTTACCTCTAAAACTTATAACTAAATCCTAAGTTTGCTCCTATGTCATGAAAGTGTTTGGCTACCGCGTATTTCACCATCACTGATGTCCCAAACCCTTTCCCTAAGTCTAAACTTAACCCTAATGCTACTTCTCCTATATCTTTTCCTTCTTCTGTTCCCTTTCCTTCTACGTTCCCCACTCCCTTTTCCTTCTTCAATTCCTCTCCTATCTTTATCTTCGGTATCTCTCCACTCAATAATCTCCTGTATCCTGCTTTCAGGTTCACTACTCCTACATCTCCTACCTTCGTTCTTACTTCCCAACCTACTCCTAATAACGCCCTGCTGTAATCTCCCTTCTTTATTGTCTTTCCCTTATCTTCATCATAACTCTCTATCGATGCTTCCATTCCTATCCATGGACCCATAACCACTCTCTTGCTCACTCTTATCTTATACTTCCCCTCTAACTCCACTCCAAATCCTCTTCCGTCAAACTTCATTCCTTCCTTATCAGAATCTAATATCCTAGGTAATTTCTCCACTTTGTACTTATTCAATCTTCCTCTTATCAACATCCTTACCTCAAAATTCGGATCTATATACCCTCCACACAATCCTAACACTCCACTCGTTGCTCTACCTTTGTTTTCTTCTCCTAAGTCTAAAACTGCTTTTCCATCTCCTGCTGCTCCTGCTACTGGGGCTCCTGTTCCTTTCTTCTCTTCCTTTCCCTTTTGTGTCATACTATGACTATCAAACCCTACAAACGCCCCTATCACAAATCCTCTATCCTCTTCCCCCAACCATCTCGTTACTCCTATTACTCCTCCTACCTGACTGTCCTTATATTCACCGGGCGACTTCTCTGTCCCTTCTAATGTTATCTGCTTATACTTCCCTTTCCCATATACCTTCCACTTCTCTCCCTTCTCTTCTTCATCTTTTACTAACCTCACCATCTCTCTAAATACTTCCTCCCTATAACTTACACTTCCTACACTTCTTATCATGTTCCCCACAAATCCTAAACCATCTTCTACTTCTCTTGTTGAATCTGGGTCTAGGTTTGGTGGTGCTGATCCTGCTAGCGCTGCTGGTGCTTGTACATTTCCATCACCTGAGTTTAATACTGGTCCTGCTGGACTTGCTTCTGGTATTTCTGCTTGAGCTTCTCCAAATTCTCGACCTACTTTTTCTCTTGCTGCTGCTTTTTTTGCCACTTCTCCTAATATTGACAATTCTTGTCCTGATTTTGCCATTGCTTCACCTTCGCTCTCCGCTTCTGCTCGTGGATCTGCTCTTTCTGGTGCTAGTGCTCCTCCTGCTCCTTCTTCTCCTGCTTCTGTTGGTGTTGGTGTTGGTGTTGGTGTTGGTGTTGCTGGTGCTGTTGGTGCTTCTTCTGCTCCTTCTCCTGTTGCTGGTGATGCTATTGCTGCTTGTCTTGTTATGGAATCTGATTGTATTGGTGTTTCTACTGCTGCTTGTCCATTTCCATTACCTTGGTCTACTATTGATGCTTGTATCGCTGCTCCTTCTCCTTCTTCTCCTGCTTGGTCTTGATCAGCTGCTGGGGCTAGCCCTTCTTCTCCCACTCGCTCTAGGGCTTCTTCCATCAGCTTGCCATATAACCTACTGTATCTATCGTGCTTGTTGTCTACCGGTCCGTGTTTTTTTGGAACTCCATATACAAAAACACCTTCCGCATCATCACTGTTTCGAATATTTCCTTCTTCTAACTGAAATTCTAACGTAGCTATTTCTAAGATCTCGAGATCTTCTTTTTCGTTCAAACGTCCCTTCACACCTTCAAGTATTTCCTGATAAAAATCAAGCCCATACTTATTTA
>JAITTL010000010.1 GCA_031286985.1 Endomicrobium sp. | reverse complement strand
ATATCACTCACGCCTTTTTCAATACAATTCCTTATAAATCTTTTCTCACAAATCCACAATATCCTCTTAAAAGGGGCTACTGCACTTAAAGAAGCTTCTTTGTTTACAAAACTTAATACCCAGCTAAGTTGAAAATGCAGAAAATATAACCCTGTACCTTTTTCTTTCACTACTTGCCTTGGCTTTTGTCCTGAATTGTATAGACTATTATCTAGAATAATGTGCATCTTTTACTACCACATTTCTTCTTTTGAAAACTTAACCAATCAATCACTAAATCGCTGTTTATCGTTCTTATTCTACAAACTGCTCATGTTTTTCTGGATCTGTTTTATTGTGTAGTCCATGGTCTTAGTTGTTATTATTTGTTGCATAAATCTTGTTCAGATATGTTAATACATGTTTTATATAAGTTATTTATGTTTTTTTTTAAGTCTTCTTTAGACCCAGTATTATCTATTACAAAATTTGCGAATTTAATTTTTTCTTTTAGTGGCATTTGGGAATGAATTCTTTTTTTAGCGGCGGCGTTGTCTAGGTTATCACGCAACATAAGGCGTTTTACCTGTATGTCATAAGGGACCCATATAACGATGATTTTATCACAGATTTTGTCCAAACCTACTTCAAAAAGAAGGGGAGCGTTTATTAGTACGTCATGCTTATTTCTGTTATACAAAATCATTTCATTGATGCATGATATTATACGTTTATGGAGAATTTTTTCAACTTTAGATTTTGCCTGTTTATTAGAGAAAATAATATTTGCTAATTTTTTTCTATTCAAGAATTCGTTTGAGCACAAAACACTACGTCCAAAAGCCTGTACAAGCTCATTAAAAGCTGGCATTCCACTCGTGGTAAGTTCTTTAGATATTGCATCAGCATCTATGGAAAAAATCCCAAGTTCATTGAAATATTTCGCGCTTTCACTTTTTCCAGTAGCAATCCCTCCTGTCAAACCAATTATCATATTTGCTCCATTTCCCCCCAATTACCACCAATCTTAATATTGACAACCAATGGAACACTTAGTGTTATTGCATTTTCCATTTGATATTTTATAAATGAAATGGCATTTTCTGTTTCTTCCCTTGGGACTTCGAAGAGAAGATCATCATGAACCTGTAAAAGCATTAAAGATTTATAGTTTTTAAATTTGAATTCATTGTATATGTTTATCATGGCGATTTTTATTATGTCGGCAGAACTCCCTTGTACTGGGGTGTTGAGAGCTATTCTCTCCCCAGTATTTCTAAATTGTGCATTTGTTGATAACAGCTCCGGAATGTATCTCATCCTATTTGTGATCGTACGTACATACCCATCTCTTGAGGCTTGTTCTACAATTTGTTCCATCCAAGATTTTACCCCACAATATCTTTTAAAATATCCGTCAATATATTCTTTTGCTACTGCAACTGAAATATTCAGTTGCTTTGAAAGGCCAAATGGAGACATTCCGTAAACTATCCCAAAATTTATAGACTTTGCCGCGCCTCTTAAGGTATCGGATAATGGTTCATTTTCTTGTATGTTGAAAATTTCTCTAGCAGTTGCACTATGGATATCAGCTCCATCCTTAAAAGCTTCTATAAGTTTTTGGTCTTTTGATACATGAGCTAAAACCCTTAAATCGATTTGAGAATAATCTGCAGATACGAAAATTTTGTTGTTTGAAGGTATAAACATTTTTCTAAGTTGTTTTCCATAATCAGACCGGATGGGAATATTTTGTAAATTCGGTTCTGTTGATGATAATCTTCCAGTAGCTGTTACAGCCTGATTAAAAATGGTGTGAATTCTGTTTCCATAATATGCACAATAATTTATTATAGGATCCACATAAGTGCTTTTTAATTTCTGGAGTTCCCTATAATTTAATACTTCTTTGGGTAACTCATGATATGATAGCTCAGTTAATACCGCTTCATCTGTAGAATAACCTGTTTTTGTTTTTTTAATTACAGGAAGGTTAAATTTTTCAAATAGGATTGATGCAAGCTGTTTCGATGAGTTGATATTGAATTCTTTATCTGCAATTTTATATATGTTGCCTTCAGCTTTTTTAAATTCAGAAACAATTTTTTCATTGAAATTATGTAAAAAGGACAAGTCAATTTCTATCCCTGCAATTTCCATTTCAGAAAGAACTTCTATTAAGGGCATTTCTATGTTAAAAAAAAGTGGAGCGAGTTTTTTTGTTTTTATTTGCAAGTCAAATATTTTGTAAATAATGAAAGCAGCAACTGAAATTGAATTTGCATATTTCGCGGCATTTTGTATTGATAAATCCGCGGTTTTTATTTTAATCCCTTTTTTTTCATCTTCTATTGTAAAATCTAAGTGTTTTTTTGCTAGGAGACTCATATCGTGCGATTCCGTAGGATTTAGACAATATGAAGCGATCATCGTATCAAAATATATATTGGTTAGATCTATTTTTGACATTTTATATATATTTCTTTCTTGCTTTAAATCGTGTCCTATTTTTTTTAGTTTATTCGAAGAAAGTAGTGCAGCAAACACCTTTTTAAATTCGGTAAAAGTCATTTGCTTTAGGGTTAAATCATTATGTCCCAGTGGAAAATAGAAGGATTCTATAAAAAATTCATTTTCAATGCTAAACGACACACCCACAATTTTAGCTTTTAAAGAATCTTCCAAAGAACCTATGGTTTTCATTGAAATTATTGTGGCTTTTTCTATTATTTTTGCAACTTCAACAGCTTTTTCATAGGTATTTATTATTTCAAATCTACAAAACTTATCTCCTATTTGTAAGTTTTGCATCATAGTTGTCAGGTTATCTGTATGGTGAAAATGAGTCTTTTGCTTTTCATTTTGTTGTGGATCAGTTGTCGTGACAGAAGCTTTAGTTTCGTAATTGTTATCAAAATATTTTGATAAAAAACTTTTGAACTCGTATTTTTTTAAAAAAGGAACAGCTTTCACTCTATCCAAATTTTTGTTTTTAAAAGCTTCAAGTTTATAATCTAAAGGAACATATCTATTTAGCTCTATTAATTTTTTACTTAGCAAAGCTTGATCTTTACCACTCTGTAATAGTTTCCTTATATTTCCTTTTGTGGAATTTATGTTTTCTAAAACATTACCTAGAGTTTCAAATTCTTTTATAAGTTTTATGGCAGTTTTTTCACCAATTCCTCTTACACCTGGGATATTATCAGCTACATCCCCCATTAAAGCAAAAACATCAGAAAGCTGTTTGGGTGTAACATTATACTTTTCCTTAACTTTATTTGTGTCGTACATAACATCTTTAGAATCATCCCAAACTGAAACGATGCCATTTTCAATTAATTGCAAAATGTCTTTGTCGCCAGTTACAATCACAGTTTGCACGTTATTTTTTTTATTGTTTTCAGTTATTGTAGCAATCAGATCGTCAGCTTCATATCCTTCTATTTCTATTTGTTCTACACCTAAGGCTTCTACGGCCTCTCTTGCAATGGGCATTTGATCTATAAGAGCTTTTTCAATAGGTTTTCTATTAGCTTTATACTCACTGAATATTTCGTGTCTAAAATTTTTTGATGGATAATCAAAACAAACCGCTATGTAATCTGGTTTAAAGTTGTTTTTTATCTTAAATAACAACTTCATAAAACCATAAATTGCATTAACTTGTCGATTGTCGGAAGTAAAAAAAGGAGGAAAAGCGTGGTACGCCCTATGAACGTAGGCGTTTCCGTCTATAACAAAAAATCTTTTCATAAACTTTCTATGTAATGTTGGGCACTTATAGCCGCTTGAGCACCATCGGCCACGGCTGTTACAATTTGTCTCAATTGCTTTTTTCTTATATCACCACATGCGAAAATTCCAGGAACAGAGGTATTCATGCTTTCATCTGTCATAATATACCCTATGGAATCTAGTTTGATATTTGGCAAAGCTAGCGTATTCGGTACTAATCCTATAAAAACAAAAACACCATCAACTTTTAAATCCTTATTTTTGTTTGTTTCAATATCTGTTATAACAACTTTTTCAACGAGATCTTTACCATAAATTTCTTTTAATATGGAATTATATATCACTGAGATATTAGGATGTAGAGCTATCTTTTCCTGTAAAATTTTTGAGGCCCTCAATTTATTTCTTCTATGGATAATGGTTACCGTTTTTGCAAATTTTGACAAATATACAGCCTCTTGAACTGCGGAATCCCCTCCCCCTATGACTATAACATTTTTATCTCTATAAAATGGAGCATCACACGTGGCACAGAAAGACACACCTCTACCTATAAAATTCGACTCTCCTGGAATGTTCATTTGTCTTATATTTGTTCCTGTGGCAATAATAATAGCTTTGGTTTCATAACTCGATTGCATAGTGATTATCTTTTTTGTCGAGCCATCTTCAATACTCGCAACTTCATCATAAATTATTTCTGTACCAAAAAGTTTTGATTGTTCATTAAATTTAATAGCAAGATCAAACCCGCTAATTGCGCTACTAAACCCAGGATAATTCTCAATCAAATCTGTTATTGCCATTTGTCCACCACAGCACTTTCTTTCTATAAGCAATGTTTTCAGTTTTGCTCTTGAAGTATAAATAGATGCTGACAACCCAGCAGGGCCACCACCAACAACAATGACGTCATATCCCATAACAAATCCTTTTTAGTTTATGTGTGTAAGTAACCATACATTTCATAAAACCCCATCCATAATTTTTTTAATATCATGTTTAGATTTAAATCCTATTATTTTTTCAATAATTTCACCATCTTTAAACAAGATTAGGCATGGAATCGAAGTGATTTGAAACTTCGATGACAGGGGCATGTTTTCATCTGTATTGATTTTACATATTTTCATCTTCCCTTCATATTCAATAACGAGATCTTCAACAATCGGGGAAAGCATTTTGCATGGGCCACACCACGGCGCCCAAAAATCAACTAATACAGGTTTATCTGATAACAACACCTCTTGCTCAAAATTTTTTTCACTGATTTCGATTGCCATATAAAAACTCCTTAGTAATTAGTAATATACCTAACTGCTCTACAACGACCAAACACGTCAATACAACAACCCAGTTTATGATACCAAATAAAAAATTATAATTTTCGAACATTTAAATATCTGCTAACTCTGAAAACGATCACCAACTAAAATTTGCCTACCCTGAACAAAATCCCAAGCAGACATAACTGCCTTGCTTTCAGGTTGAATTTTTGTAATCAACATTTTACCTATACCACACGACACCGTAAATCCCTTGTTTTTTTCTTTAGAAGATACAACACCGAAACTCTTATTTACAGAATCTTTTTCAAATACTTCTATATTTATAAATCTAATTTTTTTCCCAAGAAGCTTTCCTTGAGAAATTACTGAACATAAACCAGGCCAGATATACAACCCCCTAAATTGATTATATATTACATCTGCGCTTTTCTTCCAATCAACTAAACCATCCTTTTTTTTGAAGGTTGGAGCATAGCTTGGTTTGCCAATCTGAGGCAGTGCATCTGTTTTTCCATGTCGAAACAAACTGAGAATTTCATTCATGAGATTTACACCTAAAGGGATGAGCTTAGCAAACAAAGTCTCAGCATTATCGTTTATATCTATTTTAAGTTTTTTTTGAATTATTGTATCTCCGGTATCGAAACCCTCTTTAATGTAAAAAGCCGACACTCCTGTTTCAGTCTCTCCGTTGTATAAGGCACGTTGAACGGGAGCTGCTCCTCTGTATTTGGGGAGGAGCGAAAAATGTATATTAAAAGTCTTATATTTTGGCAGATCAAAAACAGTTTTTGGTATAAGTTTTCCATAAGCTACAGCGATACCAACATCCGGATTAAAATCCTTCACAGTTTTAATCACAGTAGAATCAAGTTTTTCAGGCTGAATAAAATTGATATTGTTTTTTACAGCAAAAACCTTCACTGCTGGACGGGTAAGCCGTTGTCCCCTTAAAGCAGGCTTATCTGATGCTGTTATTACAAAAAGCTCATAACCATCTCTGTGCAAAATTTCAAGATAAATTTTTGAAATTTCAGCTGTACCAAAAAATAAAATTTTCACCAATCACCTGTTCTTTTTTTTCTCTTTATTTCTTTTTCAATAACTTTTATTCTCCACTTTGGTAGATAATCTATAAAAATTTTTGCATTCAAATGGTCTATCTCATGTTGCATTACCCTAGCAAGAAGCCCTGTGGCTTTTATCTTCATTTTTTTACCTTTTACATCAACGTATTCAACGATAACTTCGTCAGGACGACTTACTATTTCATAAAATTTTGGTAAAGACAAACAGCCTTCTTCGGTTGATATATTGTTTTCACTTGAGAAGATAATTTTTGGATTTATCATAATGAGAGGAGATTTTTTATTAAGATCTATATCGATAACGCAAAGATCCAACGAAATTCCAACTTGAGTGGCAGCGAGCCCAACTCCAGAAGCAAAGTACATTGTCTCAAGCATGTCATAGGCAAGTTTTTCTATATCGCTATTAATTTCAAAAATAGTATCTGTTTTTTTTCTTAAGATGGGCTCACCGTATTTTGTTATTTTTAACTTCGACACGATACCCCCATGTAGAACTATCGCATTACTTCCAATCTAGCAGCGACTTATAAGTACTGCATAACTTTTTGTTAAAAATTCCAACGAAGTGTAAAAGCCTATGACACATAAGATTTCCAGAATTGATACAAAGAAAAAACTCATACAATAAAATACCGGAGAACATCGAAAAGCCAAATCAGCAAACCAATGGGCAGTGCAGGACTTGAACCTGCGACCTCTTCCTTGTAAGGGAAATGCTCTTCCAGCTGAGCTAACTGCCCGATATGTGAAAATATTACCAAAAGTACGGAATACAGGCGGTGAGGGTATCAAATTTTCTTCATGGTGTCAACCATCGAGGGAAAGGTTCGGTGTAAAAATTGCCTCACGAACTCAAACAGCAACTTGACGGCAAAAAACCTCCGAATATAAATCCCTACTCCTTTGAATTGCAGCTCCGAAATCCTATCTTTTCACACATTCCTTGGGACAATCTCATTACTTCCGTCCTAAAATACACCAATAATAGTATTAGTATTAATAGTATTTAAAATTCAGCGAACCTCTCACAATATCTATTATCCCTGATATATTCGTTAAATAATTCCAATAATCGCTCTATTGGATTTAAACTTGGACTATACGTAGACAGGACCTTATCTAAAACAATTGGGATCTTTTTGTTAATCCCTCCTTATAGAAAATTTAAACATTCCACTACTCCTTCACTACCTATCGTTATCGTTCTATAATCATTGTACTGCAATTTGTAATCCGCTTGTTTAGCTATATATATTGTTTGACACGTCGCTTTCCACATTTATGCTCAGTAACACCGCTCCAAACGAGAAGTGAGGTGCCCCATCTGTTGAGCTATGGGCCATTCTCTTTCAAAACTGTTTTTACATAACGTAAATGGAGCCTACACATTTCGCATAGGCTCCGTTCTACTTCTCATTATTATGCTTAACTCTTCTGCTATTTTCTACTTCCCTTTAAAACTTATAATTGAACCCTAAGTTTGCACCTATATCCTGGAAGTGTTTGGCCCCAGCGTATCTCACCATCGCTGACGTTCCAAACCCTTTCCCTAAGTCTAAACTTAATCCTAATGC
>JAITTL010000008.1 GCA_031286985.1 Endomicrobium sp. | reverse complement strand
ATAAATGGAATAGAGGTAATAGAGAGAAGCAAAATGCAAAATCAGTCCGTTCTTGTAACAAACACGTACATATCAAAGGTAAAGGAATTTAATGAAAAGATTAAATTTTTCAAATTCACGAACAAAACACTATTTGTTAAAGACATTGTTTTAGTAGATTGATAGAGTGACTGTATACGACATTGACTTTGTATCTTAAAAAAACATAGAATGCGGCCATGTCTACAATTAAGATTAATTCCGAAAGATGTAAAGGGTGTGGTTTGTGTATTAGCGTCTGTTCTAAAAAATGTATATCGTTTTCAGAACAATTTAGTAATGTCGGGTATCATCGCGTAGCCGTTCTAGAAAAGAAGAATACTTGTGTGGGTTGTGGTTGTTGTTATTCGATGTGTCCTGACGTTTGTATTGAGGTTTATGGATGAAAAAACTTCTCAAGGGGAATGTTGCTCTCTGTGAAGGGGCGGTTGCGGCTGGGCTCGGATCTTATTTTGGTTATCCAATAACGCCACAAAATGAAATTCCATCGTATCTTTCACGCAGGATGCTTGAATTAGGAAAAGTTTTTGTCCAGGCTGAGTCTGAGATTGCAGCAGCAAATATGGTTTTGGGAGCAGCTGTAACTGGAGTAAGGGCTATGACTTCTTCTTCTTCCCCGGGAATATCATTGAAACAAGAAGCTATCTCATATATGGCGGGAATGCAGGTTCCAGCGCTTATAGTAAATGTTCAAAGGGGCGGTCCTGGCCTAGGGAATATTTCTGGGTCCCAGTCGGACTATTTTCAAGCTGTGAAGGGTGGAGGTCATGGAGATTATAAAGTAATTGTACTTTCTCCGAATTCTGCTCAAGAAATGTATGAGATGGCCTATGACGCTTTTGATTTAGCTGAAAAATACAGAACCCCTGTCATAATTCTTGCGGATGGCATAATAGGCCAAATGATGGAACCTGTAGACCTTAATAGGTATGAGAAAAAAGACTTTGTGGATCAAGATTGGTGGTTAAATGGAGCTAAAGGTAGAGAACCAAGATCCATTAAATCGCTTCTTATGAAAGATGGAGTGCTAGAGCAACACAATGTTGAGTTGCAGAAAAAGTATCAAACTATATCAGAAAATGAAGTTGAGTGTGAGTTATACATGATGGAAAATGTTGATATTGTTGTGGTAGCATATGGTATTTCTTCTAGAATAGCAAAATCTGCAGTAAAATATGCAAGAAAAAATGGAGTTAATGCTGGTCTTTTAAGACCAAAAACCTTGTGGCCATTTCCGTCAAAAATCATAAATTCGCTTGCAAAACCCAATTTAAAATTTTTGGTTGTTGAGATGAATCATGGGCAGATGGTTGAAGATGTTAAACTTGCAGTTAATGGAAAGTCTGCCGTTAGATTTTTTGGTAAAGCAGGTGGTGGGCTCATTACAGAACATGAAATATTTGAAAAACTTAAAAAGGATCAAAAAAGTGATATCTTATAAATTTATTATTTGTTTTTACAGGATTTTATGAAAAAACTATTATCGAGGCCAAAAAGTTTAAAGGACGTCGTTTTTTCATATTGTCCTGGGTGTGGACATGGTATAATTCAAAGAATTGTTGCTGAATCAATAGATGATCTTGACTTAAGAGAAAAGACAATTGCTGTAGCTCCTGTAGGGTGTGCTGTGTTTGCATACGATTATTTTAATTTTGATGTTACTGAAGCCCCTCATGGTAGGCCTCCAGCGGTTGCTACAGGAATAAAAAGGACTAATCCAGACAAATTTGTGTTTACATATCAAGGTGATGGAGATATAGCCGCAATAGGAATTGCTGAGACTATACACGCGGCGAACAGAGGAGAAAATATAACCATCATATTTGTAAACAATGCAAATTACGGTATGACGGGTGGACAAATGGCGCCTACGTCTTTGATTGGACAAGTTACAGAAACTACACCTTTTGGAAGAGATCCCAAAAATGACGGGTATCCGATAAAGCTCTGTGAACTCCTTTCAAAATTAGAAGCTACGGTTTATCTAGAAAGAGTTTCAGTGCATAATCCGCAAAACATAATGAACGCAAAACGAGCAATAAGAAAAGCTTTTCAGTGCCAAATTGATCAAAAAGGCTTTTCGTTGATTGAAATTATTTCAAATTGCCCGATTGGTTGGAGCATGACGCCACTAGCTTCTATGAAGTGGATTGAAGAAGTTTTTTTAAAATCTTTTCCTCTTGGTGTAATAAAAGACAAGACACAGCTGAATGCATAAGCATAATACTAAAGTATCGATTTAAGCTATTGTTTGAGAATAAGATTAAGTTAATTTAAGTATTCCCGCAACGACTTACTTCTGCTTGGGTGTCTCAGTTTTCTTATAGCTTTTGCTTCGATCTGTCTAACCCTTTCCCTTGTAACACCAAATCTTCTACCAACTTCCTCAAGAGTGCTAGGATATCCAACTCCTATGCCGTACCTTAAACTTACAATTTCAGCTTCACGAGGAGTTAAAGTGTTCAAAACTTTTTCCAATTCCAATTTGAGTCTATACTGCTGTATCGTAGATGCTGGACTTGGATTGGTATGATCTTCTATGAAATCTTCAAGACGCGAATCTTCTTCTTCTCCTACTGGTGTCGCAAGCGAAACAGGTTCCTGCATCATTTTTAATATTTTTCTTATTCTATCAGTTGAAAGTGCTAATGTTTTAGAATATTCTAAAATTGTAGGTTCTCTGCCTACCTCTTGCTGGTATTTCTTTTTCACTTTTGTAAGCTTAGATATGAGTTCTTTCATATGAACAGGAATTCTTATAGTTCTTGCTTGATCAGCTATAGCTCTGTTAATAGATTGTCTTATCCACCATGTAGCATAAGTCGAAAACTTAAAGCCCCTTTTCCATTCGAATTTTTCTACCGCCTTTGAAAGTCCAAGATTGCCTTCTTGTATCAAATCTGACAATTCTAAATTACTGACAGCGATATGTTTTTTTGCAATTGAAACGACAAGTCTAAAATTTGCTTCAATAAGCTTCATTTTATCTCTATGGATAATATCTTCAAGTTCTCTGATTTTTCTATCGGTTTCTATCATTTCTTCAGTGCTGATAACAAAACCTTCCTGCAAAGCAATCTGTTTGACAGAGAGAGCAAGAGCATTTTTCATGTCTTCTTCGATATCGTTTATGGACGCACTGGTATACTTTTTTAACTCAGTTATGGAAATCTCGCCATTTTTATAATTTTTGAGCAAGGTTTGGACTTTTGAAAGCGGATTTTTATACTTGCGTTCAAATCTTTTCAAATCATATTTTATTTCATGTAATTTTTGGGCTATAGTTTTGATTTTATTAATAAGTCTTTTAATTTTATCTTGATTTAAATTAAGCCCTATGATCAAGTTTATAATTTCACTGCGTAGCTTTTTTATTTTCAGCTGAAAAATTTCTCTGTTTTTCTCTGATATTGATTTGAGTTTTAGTTTTTTTTCGTATGATTTTATCAATTTTTCAATATGATTTATTTTTTTTACAGCTGTTTTTATTTTTACACCCATTCCTCTCAACTGAGCCTTGGATTTTTTCCCTCTTGGCATTAACTCCTTAGTTGTCATTTCCTGTTGCCCTATAAGAGTTTCCCAATTCCTTATTTCTTTTATTATAAGTGGCGATTCTAAAACGACAAATTTTAATTTTTTTTCATTTTCTCTTATATTTTTTGCAAGCTCTATCTCTACGGATCTTTCAAGCAGAGGAACTTTTGCCATCTCACTCAAATACATTCTCATAGAATTTATATCTTCTTTTTCACTTATAGCTTTTACTTGTTGTTCTATAACGGCTTCACCATCATTTTTTTTAGTACTGTCATCAGAAACGTATTCCTTGTCATCAAATATTTTAATACCTAAATTTTCTAAAGTTACAAAAAAGTTATCAATTTCTTCATGATTTACAAATTGCTGAGGTAAGTTGTCATTAATTTCACCATAAGTAAGATATTTTTGCTTTTTCCCAACGTTAATTAAATCTTGAAATAAGTTTTTTTTTGCCATCCTATTTACCTGATCCCTTTAAAAGAATTGTTAGATTCTTATATTCTTCAAATAGTTTTTTATTTTCTTCTTTTGTGCCATTAGTAGCCAAAGCAATTTCTTTTTTAAGTTGTTGTCTCCGTTTTTTAATAGAGTCTATTTTAATATCTTTTAAAATAGTATCGAAAGCTTCTTGTGTATCTCCGTACTTTATTGCATTTAGCGTAAGTTCAGAAAACCAAATTTTATCTTCTTGTGGCAGCATATTTAATATCTCTACGTCACTCAAATTAGAAACCACTAGATCGAAAATTTTTCTACATCTTGCATCATTAAAACAATCAATAGGAATTTTTTGAACATAACATCTATTGTTTAAAATCAGGTTCAAAAGATTTTCTTCTAAAGACATCAAAGTTTTTTTGTTTTTAATGAGGTTTAAAGTTAAGTTTTTAACACTATCGCTTCGGTAGCCTATAAATTTCACTTTTTGTCTCTTTTCAAACTCTTTCCAAACTGATTCTTCATGAACATTTACATACTGTGCAATAGTCCTTATCCATTCCCTTTGAATTATAACGTTAGAACTCTTAGATACAAAATCCAAAAGATTGGATATAGCTCTTGCTTTTATCTCAGAAGAACTGCCCTTGCCATTTAGTGACAGCTCTCCATACATTCTTGCTATCATAAAATCTATAGTGGTTTTAGCACTATCTTTAAGAAGTTCTAAGAACTTTCTCTTTCCGTGCAGGTTTACATATTCATCAGCATCAACATTTTCCGGTAATACAGACACTTTACTTTCGGTGCCACTTTCAACTAAAATTTCGAGGGCTCTTTGCGTGGCAGTCCTACCTGCATTATCAGAATCAAGAAGCAATGTCACACTATCTGAATATCTTGAGATTAGTTTCGCATGATTTTGAGTAAAAGCAGTCCCTAGAATCGAAACAGTTCCTGATATCCCAAATTGCTGTGTGACAACAACATCTACATACCCCTCAAGGACGATTATTTTTCTTCTTTTACGAAGCTCCGGTAAAGCCTGGAACAAACCATAAAGATTCGATGATTTCGAATAAATAATGGTTTCAGGGGTATTTAGATATTTTGGTTCTTGATTTGTAACAACTCTCCCACCAAACGCTACAATCCTTCCTTGGACATCAAAAATCGGAAAAACAATTCTTTCCGACATGTATTCAAAAAAACCACCTCTTTCAGTTTTTGTTATCATCCCAGCTTTTAAAAGGTCACTAGCTACATAACCTTTTTTTAAAGCTAACCTTAAAATTTGTCCTCTTGGAGCAAACCCAAGCTTAAATTTATTTATTGTTTCACACGTAATGCCACGTTTTTTAAGGTATTCTCTAGCCTTTTTAGCATTCGAACTTTCACACAAATACCTATGATAAAACGTTGCTGAACTTTCCAAAACTTTAAACAGTTTTGCTTTTTCTGATATTTTTACTATATCTTGTCTAGTTTCCGAAATTTCTATATTTGCTTTTTTTGCAAGTTTTCTTACGGCTTCAATCCAGGATACATTATCGGCAAGCATCAAAAATTTGAAAACATCGCCAGCAACATTACACCCAAAACATCTAAAGATTCCCTTTTCTGAGCTTACAACAAAAGACGGAGTTTTTTCATTATGAAACGGGCAATGGGCTTTCCAGTTGCGGCCAGCCCTTTTCAAGTCCGGCAAATATTCCCTTACTATAGACTCTATGTTAATTGAAAGTCTTATTTTTTCAATTACATCTTCGGATATAGCCATTCCTATCTTTTATATCTTCTAAACCCAGAACATTCTATGAATTTAAGTTTTTCTAAACATTTACTTTCTAATTTATCAAAAAGCAAATTTAGACCCAAATTGTCTGACGAAATATGTCCAGCCACAACGATGTTTATGTGATGTTTTTCCGCTTCATTAACACATTTTGGACTCAAGTGCATACCAACCATTGTACCCACTCCAGCTGCTTCAAGTTTTTCGAAAGCTTCAATAGGTAATTCTGTTCCTCCAGTCATGTCTACAAAAACCTTGCCGCATCTGGAATTATCGCTTCCGTTTAAAATCAATGGAGGATGCCCAACTTTGGTTGCATGTTTATACTCTGGACATCCATTTAGCATCTCAATTATTTCTCTTAAATATACAGGATTTAACTCATCTACCTTTTTTTGTAAAAAAGAGGTTACATGATTGTCAGCAACTGTATGTGCTGTCATAAAGGGAATATTCAACAGCTTTGCTGTATCATAAGCTCTTTCAGTGTTTTGAGGAAGAACATTTCTTTGGACTTCTTTTATTCTTTCAGAAACAATTTTGTCCGTAATATTTATGGGGATACCTTGTTTATTTAAGGTATCCACATGCATTTCCATGACACCGTAAAATGTAGAATAGGCATGGCCTTCAGGATGATGGGTTATAACCAAATCAATTTTTGTTCCTGCGTTCATAAGCTGCTTTGCAAGCAAAAGTTCTGAGCTTTCTATGTCTATACCGACCATAATAGTTCCAACTTCAATATTTTCGTCACCATACAAAATTCTTGAATCGTAATACGGGTTCTTAAGACTATCAATATCGTAATTCTCTTTTTTTTTAGCAGAAAGGTCGTCATACTGCTTTTTACGTTCTAACATACACAGTTCGACAACCTTTTTACCCCTGGGATCGGCTTCAATCCCCTCCTGAGTAAACAGTTCTTGAATGTCTTTTAGTTTCATTGCACCCATCCCCCATTACGACCAAAATCAAAAGTTAACAACATGCCAAACGTAACTTTTTTCAAGAATCACTTGTTAGCCCACCTGCTGTCTTTGAGCATTTTTCGACGTATTTTTCTCTTCGTTTCTGCAAGTCTTTCCTTTTTCAAAACGCTTGGAGATTTATAAAATTCGCGTTTTTTTATTTCTTGCATTATTCCATTCCTCTCGCACTCCCTCTTGAAACGTCTAATCGCTTCGTCGACAGACTCCCCTTCACGCACTTTAACATTGACCATTTTAAAAACACCACCTTCCTTAAAAAAGATTAATTTAGATATTCCACGTACAAATCGTTAAAAACACACATCCGCTAAACAACAATAAATTAGAAAGAACTACCCTGGAGGCCAACTAAAAGACCTTCCTCCAAGAAGGTGGTAATGTATATGAAAAACTGTTTGGCCACAATTTGCTCCACAGTTGTTAACCAAACGAAACCCATCTTCCATCTCACTGAATTGCTTAGCTATTTTTGACGCTACAACTTGAATGTGTCCCAACACAGCAGCATCTTTTTCCGAGACAACAATCAACCCGCTTATATGCTCTTTTGTGATAATAAGAACATGAACCGGTGCCTGAGGGTTCACATCATTAAAAGCAAGAACACTATCATCTTCATAAACTTTAGAACAGGGAATCTTATTCCTAACTATCTCACAAAAAACGCAGTCTTTCACCACTTGGAACCCCGATCCATTTAAGATACAAAAAACGCCACTGGATTGTAACAGATTTAGCAAAAAATATCAACGATTCACGTTAAGGTCATAATAGATGTATCCCTTTTTGGTAAAATAAAAAGGTAGTTAAGAATGGAATACATTAAAGAATAAAACAACAGAGAAAGATTTTGAAATAAATAAAAAAATTGAGAACAAAGAGAAGCAAGAAGAATACCTTTTACCACTCTTCCATAAGTCACGTATCGATGTATCGCTATCTAATACAATAAACTATATTGCCTTTGTACAATTCTATCTTTTCTGCAAACCAGCTTGGTGGTAATGCCGTCCTTCTTTCTATAGCCTCTATAGAATTATTGACTATATTTAGACATCATTTGGCAAAAATTTGAAAAATATTTTCCCAAAAAGCGCATACTTACTGCCCTCATCTGGAACGTAATTAAACTTTATCTTGGTGTCTCTACATTGATGCTGTTTTTTCAAAATTAGCCTCTTGAACTTCTATATACCTTTGAAGCAAAGTGTTTGCTATTCTTCTTACATTTGCTATTGACGTATCTAATTCCTTTCTCTCTTCTTCGGGAAGTTCACAATCTACAGGCGTACGGGAGACCATCTTTAATCCAGATAAGGTATTTGCTACTGTTTCTATACTTTCTATTGCCATCTTTAATATCCTCATTTCTTTTTCTGATAATCTATTCATGGACATATACTCTATCATCTTTAAAGCAGTTATTGGCGAATCAACTTCATTTGCCATTTGCTTGGCAATATTATAGAGCTCTTTTTGTAATTTCAATCTATTCTCTAACTCTTCTATTTGCTTTTTTTGAGTTATATCGAAAGAAATTCCTAACAGACCTACACACTTGCCATTTACGTTTAAAATAGGAATTTTAGATGAAAAGCAATTTCCAAATTTTCCTCCAATAAATGCAGGTTCTTCTCCTTCATAAGGCTTTCCTGTTGACATCACAAACTCATTAACTGTATTAAGATTATCAGCAACACTCTTTTCATGAAAATCAGAATTCGTTTTCCCAATAATTTCATCTTCTGACTTTAATCTGAGGGCTTTTGCTTGAACTTTATTGCATCCCAAATATATATTCTCACGATTTAGCCAATATATATGCGCGGGAAGTTGCTCAATAATATATTGAAACATTCCGGTTTCCATATTTTCAAACCCTAAATTCGATGCCTTTTTTTTCAGATCCACAGCCTGCATAGATGATTTAAATTTTTTAATAATTCCTTTATTCTCTGCGATATATGAACAGCCCACATCGACGTTTGAATTGTAATACATCAAAAATTCGGCTTCATTTCTGAAAGTAAATGTTTTAAAGCGCGGGGATAACCATTTTACGGCTTTATTAAAATTCGGAAAAACTTCAAACATTTTTTTTATTACAGGGTTTATTTTTCCTACATGCAATAAATAGATATGTTTATTTAAATGCACTAATGGTAGATTATATATCCAAGAAATTTTTTCCAAAATGTATTGTTCGCCATTTTTACGGCTTGTTCCATGTCTCTCAATATAAGAATCGACGCTATTAAAAAAAGCATCATAAAAATCGTTATTTTTTTCCAATTCTTTCTGCATTAATTCTTTACATTGTAAGTAGTGAGGATTACTTTTTTCAGAAATACAATCTTGCCAATCTTTAACCACAAAATTAGGCAAATCAGGATCGCATCTTTTTAACCAAACCCTTTGTTCTTCATATCCCATTTTGATTGATTGTTCTATTTCTTCAGAGGATATTTGATCAATATCTTTTAGGCATATAATTCCAACGGCTGAGATATCCCGTAGTTATTTCATATTTTTCGTATTCCAACAGATTGGTTCTATGCAATAAATTTGATGTTGCTTGAATATTTTCTTTATCTTCAGGATTTTTGGTATGCGATTCCCAAAAACATATGACAGAGCCTTGCGTATGTACATCCTTTTCTGCGGGAAGGGAGAAACTATTGAACTTAGCCACTACGGTCTTAATCTCACTCATACACTCACCTCGTTAATTACTAATTTTCAACTTCATAACGATTGCGCAACAACATTGATTGATAAGTAGACTCTGCAGATATTATACCATATCGCTCTTTATACCTTTATCTATTTTATTAAACAGCGTTAGGATCAGTGTGGCGTATGATCCTTTTAGCTGCAATGTAATCACACGCCTCCATTCTCCTTATGTAAAATCTAAAATATGCTACAATTTAAAGGCGTTAAGTAATACAATAAAGGTGGCTAATCAAAATGGAGAAATGGATGTGAAGAAGGTTTAAAAAGATAACATCAGTGCGCTTGCGTGTTCGTTGCACTTTGTTGTAATAGGAACATAGCCTATCGTGGATTAACGGATATGGTTATGAGATTTTAAGTGTATTACGAATCATTATCTGCAAATTTGGTGATATTTAAGAGATGTGAAGATGCATTGGTTTAGTAGATAAGATTAAAAAATACGCAAAAACAAAGTGAGAATGATTAATAGTCAAAGATGACTAACAGCATATAAATTAAATCGTTTTGGATGGATGATAGAGCATGGAAAGAACATATCAAATAATAGTTATTGGCGCTGGGCATGCAGGTTGTGAGGCTTCTTTGGCGTGTGCAAGGATGGGGTTGAAAACACTGGTGATTACGCTTGATGTTGACTCTATAGCAAGAATGCCTTGCAATCCGGCGATTGGAGGAATTGCGAAAGGTCAAATGGTTAGAGAAATTGATGCTATGGGTGGCGAAATGGGCTTGATCACAGATTGTGCAGGTTTGCAATTCAAAATGCTAAATAGCTCAAGAGGAGCTGCCGTATGGTCACCTAGGGCACAATGCGATAAAGAACTCTATTCAGTTTTAATGTCAAAATCTCTTCAAAATCAACCAAATCTTGATATATTACAATCTGAAGCTATATCTTTTGTAGTAGAAAACAAAAAGGTATGTGGTGTAAAAATATTTACAGGAGAAATAATAAAAGCAGATGCTGTTGTAGTAACAACAGGCACATTTTTAAATGGGACCATACATCTTGGCAAAATGTATTTTAGTGGTGGTAGATTTAATGAAAAAGCTGCTTCTTACCTTTCAAAGTCACTTGTTGAAGATTGTGGACTAAAATTAGGAAGATTTAAAACAACTACTACGCCAAGAGTTAATACGCTTTCAATAGATTATTCAAAAATGACAACTCAGCTTGGTGATGAAAAACCAAAATCTTTTTCCCATTTTACAGATGTAGAAAAATGGAGGAAAAATTTGAAACAACTTCCATGTTGGCTTACTTATACAAACCAGTTAACTCATAAAATAGTTAGTGATAACATTGGTTTTTCTTCCATTAGCATAGGTGAAGTAAACAGTAAAAGTCCCAGATATTGTCCCGCTATAGAAGAAAAAATAGAACGCTATCCTGAAAAAACGAGTCATCATATATTTGTGGAACCTGAAGGATATAATACTAACGAGGTTTATCTGAATGGTCTTTATACAGGACTTCCATTTGATTTGCAGCAACAAATGGTAAACTCAATAGCTGGACTAGAAAACGCAAGGGTAATCAGGTACGGATACGCTATAGAGTATGATTATTCAAGTCCTTTGCAAATTAAAAAATCTCTAGAAACTAAAACTGTTGAAAACCTTTTTTTAGCAGGACAGATAAATGGAACCACAGGTTACGAAGAAGCAGCAGCTCAAGGATTTGTTGCAGGGGTGAATGCCGGACTTAAAGTCTTGGAGAAAGATCCACTGATACTAGAAAGAAATGAGTCATATATAGGAATACTTATAGACGATATAACTACAAGGGGTATGGATGAACCCTATAGAATGTTTACTTCACGAGCGGAGTATAGGCTTTCAATAAGAAATGACAATGCTGATTTAAGACTCATGAGTATAGGGCATTCTCTAGGGCTTGTGTCAGATATGACATATAAAAAATTTGAGTTGTACAAAAATGCATTAACAGCTATGTATGAAGGCAAAAAAGATTGCCCAAGTGATGAGGAGATGTATCCGTGGTCCATTGAAAAGGTAAAAGAAGAAATTGATATCAACAAAAAATATAGAGGTTATATTGAAATTCAGAATAGAACAGCAAGCAAAGTAAAAAAAAGTGAAGATTGTAAGATTCCAGATGATTTTGATTATAATTCTATTGATTCATTCTCTTGTGAAACAAAACAAAGATTTTTAGAAGTACGCCCGCAAACTATAGGGCAAGCAGCAAGAATATATGCAATAAAGCCATCGGATATAGCAATACTCACTATTCACATTGAAAAACAAAAAAAAGAAAGGAGACAAAAAAATAATAAAAATTAAAACCGTTGATATTTATTGCTTTACAGGCACTGGAAATACTTATCTTGCCGCAAAAAAGATTGAAGAAACACTTAAAAATAGTGGCTGTACCGTGAGCATTAGCGATATTACGAAAACTGATCCCGAAAAAATAAATTTGTCCAATGTAATAGGGATAGGGTTCCCAATAGCTGTTTATAACACTTTTCCTGTAGTAAAAAAATTCATAAATAATTTTCCAAAAGCTGAAATGGAATCTAAAATTTTTATTTTCACAACTATGGGGAATAATTCACTCAATGCTGCATTGAATTTTGGTGATATTCTTAAAAAGAAGGGCTATTGTATAATTGGGGTAGGTAATTTTTTAATGCCTAATAATTTTATAGCTGTACAAAAAAAAGAAGAGAACAATATACTAAAAAGAGAGAAAGCGTATGAAAAAATGAAAATTTTTGCAAAAGAGCTTATAGATGAAAGGTCAAAATTAGCAAAACCAAATTTATTTTCTAGAATTTGTTTTGTTATATCTGGGTTTATAATGGATAGATGGCGTAGTAATTTATTTCAGAAAATTGTTAGGTTTAATGTAGCTAAAAGTAAATGTACAAAATGTTGTTTATGTGTTAAAATATGCCCGGTCAAAAATATTTCGTTTGATGGATGTTATCCTGTCTTCAATGGGAAAAAGTGCCAGGTATGCATGAGATGTATATCTTATTGCCCAACGAAAGCAATAAAGTCTTTTTTTGTTGGTAGAACCTATAAAGGGCTAACCGATGATGAGGTAAAAAGATGCTTTCTTTAGAATGTTTTGGTTTTGCTGCTGGGATTTCGCCTGCTGTGGCCTTTGTTCCACAAGGTTTACAAAACATGGAAAATAAAATTGGCTAATAACGTTTCTTTGTCAATGTTTGTCATTTCATTTATACAATGAGCATTTCATTTAGGATAATCCATGGAGCAGTATTCAGTAAAATAACACTCTATACCGCAAATGTAATCGTCCTTGCCATATCGATGCACAGAAGTTAAATATGATAAAAAAACAAAAATTTATAAAAGCAAAATACGTGATCAATAAGATACTTTTCGACGAATTTCAAAATTATGCAACGAAAAGCATCGTACCATATTTTTCAAAAGAGATGCGAGAGCGTTTTGAGGTATATTTTTGTGAGCTTAACAAATGGAACAAGATGTTTAATCTTATTTCATTTGAGAGTGAGAGTAACTTGGTATACAGGCATTTTTGCGACTCTCTTTATAGTGCAAAAATAATAAATGGCATTTTAATAAATTACAACCATTCTTCTACTGCGCAGCTGAAACTTTGTGATGTTGGAACAGGTTCGGGAATGCCGGGATTACCTGTCAAAATTGTGTTTCCTGATGTAAAGCTCACGCTGATTGAGTCAATAGCAAAAAAATGTAAATTTTTAGAAAATATGAATAATAAGCTTGGTTTTGATGTGAAAATACTAAACAGAAGAGCTGAAGATGTAGGGCAAATGTTATCATACAGACAACAGTATGATTTTGTTTTATCAAGGGCTGTAAGCAAGCTTTCGTCTAATCTTGAAATTTCTGTTCCATTACTAAAAATTGAAGGTTATTTTCTGGTTCACAAGACAAAAAAATCTGCTGAAAATTTAGAAGATGGACTTCCATCGGTAGAAAATGCCTTAAAACATTTAGGAGCAAAATTCGAAAATATTATCCATTATACACTACCTCATCAAGATTTAGATTATTGTATTTTAGTTTTTAAGAAATATAAAAATACCGCTGCACAGTTTCCTCGAAAATCAGGAATACCAAAAAAAAATCCATTATAACCATATTGCAACATATAGGTTTCACAAAATTTTCACATTTTCGTGTTTAAATTTTAACTATTTTTATTATCATATATGCACAGTTAGACATCGGTTAGCAAAAATTAGAGGGTCATATAGTATTGTGATTTAGACACTTTTGTACAGAAGCGCTAAATAAAGATAGTAACAAACCCTCACGATGTATAGCTTTAAAGGATTCCTGGGTACAGGTAGGTCATTGTACTCAGGAATTTTTTATTGTTTAAATTTTAAATATTTCCTTCATATCATCTGGAAGCTCTGCAGAAAAACTAACGGTTTTTGAAGTTTTTGGATGTGTAAGTGTTATATTATGTGAGTGTAACATTTGTCGATTATAATGATTTTCACAAATTGTCTCAGGACCACCATACTGTCGATCGCCTATGATTGGGTGATTAATATATTTCATATGGCTTCTTATCTGATGCGTTCTCCCCGTGATAATTCTTATTTTAAGCAAAGTATATTCTGTTTTTCTTGCAATCACATCAAATTCGGTAATAGCCATCTTTTTTGCAAAAGGATTTACAGACATAAGTTTTCTATTTTGCTGGGACCTTCCGATAGGAGCTTCTATTCTTCCCCGACTTTCAATAAGGGTACCTTTAACAGCGGCGTAGTAAATTTTTTTTATAGCTCTTTTTTGAAATTGTTTTGAAATACTTATTTTCGCTTTTTCATTTTTTGCGAAAACAATAACCCCAGAAGTATCTTTGTCAAGCCTATGTACCAAATAAGGATTATACGTTCCATTTGAGTATGCTACTAAAGCATTAAGCAATGTCCCAGACGCATGTCCACAGGATGGATGAACCACAATGCCAGATCGTTTGTTTATAACAATTATGTCGTCATCCTCATGTATAATATCGAATTGAATTTTCTCTGGTTGTATCTGAGATTTTGCTTTTTCATCAAATTCAAATGCCACAACATCGCCATATTTTAACATGTAGCTGGACATGACAACCTTATCATTTACAAAAACTTTTTGTTTATCGATAAGTTTTTGAAAATAAGAACGAGAATAATCGCTATGTATTGAAGTTAAATAAGAGTCAATTCTTTCTCTTTTGAATTTTTCATAAATTTTTGTTTGCATATAATACAAATCCCAATCATAAATAAAACTATAGATATTATCTGTGTTGTCGATAAACCAAGGTACTGTTCCCCCCTGAAATCTCCGCGTAAAAATTCAATAAAAAATCTTGAGACAGAATAAAATATCAAATAAACAGCAAGAGATTTACCTGGTGTACGTTTTTTTTTAGAATAAAAATACAGAATTACAAACAACAAAAGGTTACAGAGACATTCGTAAATTTGAGTTGGGTGTAGAGGTACGCCTTGTTCGTTGCCAAATACTACAGCCCATGGAAAAGTACTTTCTTTTCCATAGCAACAACCTGAAAAAAAACAACCAACCCTTCCTACAGCATGACCAAAGGCCAAAGCAGGAGCAAAAAAATCGCCTAATTTAAGTATTTGTATTTTATTTCGTTTAGCATACAACATTATAAAAATTGCTGCTGTAATGAATCCACCATAGTAAACTAAACCACCTTGCCGTAGGTTGAAAATACTTAGCGGCATCAACATGAATTCTCTGAAATGCATGATAACAAAAAGAAGCCTTGAGCCAATTATTCCAAAAACCATTGTCGTGATAACTAAAAAATGTAGTTTGTCTTGTGAAATTACATCATCATTCGATCTTTTCTGTGAATAAGAAAGATATAGAACAGATAAAATGAAAGCTAGGTTTACAAAGACACCATAGGAATAAATCGAAAAACCACGAAAACTAAAAAAAACTGGATGCATAATGGATTTATACCTTTCGTTTTCTAGATATCAACAAATTTGTAAAAATAAGACATATTGCTATACAGATACAAGAATCAGCGATATTGAACGAAGGCCATCTTTTAGAATTAATACCAAAATCAAGAAAATCTACGACAGCACCGCGAAACAACCTATCTATAAAATTTCCCAATCCACCTGAGAAGATAAGACAAAATGCGTACTGTTGAATTTTATTTATCTTGTTCCAATTTTTATACAACCATAACAATAAGCCTGATAAAAGCAGAAATACAACAACAGAAAATATGAAATTCTTTCCTTGAAACATCCCAAATTCTATTCCGGTGTTACGGCAATTTACGATATTAAAAAAATTCAAAAAAGAAATAATGCTTGTACGGGACCCACGCATTATAAATTTATCTGCAAAAAATTTTGTGAACTGATCCAAAATTACGATACCGGCGCAAAAAATCAAACGATTTCTCACCTATTTAATCACCTCTATACACCTTGGACACAAATCATCTTTTACCTCATTCATATGTCTCCAACATCTTGCACACTTTTTATATTTCGATTTAGAAGCCGTTATAAGTAATTCATCTTCCTTATTAGAAGCTTTGCATTGGATATCCCAACTGCCAAGAGATAGATTAATAAGTTTTAAATCTTTAAACAACTCGTCATATTTTTGTCCATATGTTATATCTAATGATACTTCAAGACTTGAGCCAACAATTTTACTTTGCCTTAATTTTTCATAAGCTAACAATGCCTCTCTGCGGACATTAAGTATATTTTTCCATTTCTCCAACGTTTCAGCCTTGAGAATATACTTGCTGTTTGGTATAGGAAAATCTGCAAGAAAAACAGATTGAGGTCCATCAGAAATTATCTTTTTTATTTCTCTCCAAGCTTCTTCCGCAGTAAAAGAAAGTATTGGACAGACAAGTCTTATTATAACGGAACAAATTTCAAACATTGCGGATTGCGTGCTTATTCTTTCTTTACTGTTTTTTTTATCACAGTAAAGAATATCTTTTAAAGCATCAAGGTAAAACCCGCTTAAAAATACTGTACAAAAATTATTTATAGCCATTGCAGCTTTATGAAATTCATAACTTTCGTAATTAGATGTTACGTTTGTGATGAGTTGTTGAAGCCTGCTTAAAGCATATTTATCTATTTCCTGCATGTCTTGGAAAGGTAAAGTGTCTTTTACGTTCAAATCTCTGATATTCCCCAATAAAAATCTTACAGTATTTCTTATTTTTCTATAGGAATCACTTATACCTTTGAGAATTTCGTCTGATATTCTTATATCTTCTTTATAATCACTTGCAGCTACCCAGAGTCGAATTACATCAGCTCCGTACTTATTTACAGTCTGTTCGCTCGATATAAAATTTCCAAGCGATTTTGACATTTTTTCCCCTTGCCCGTCTACAACGAATCCATGTGTTAAGACGTTTTTATATGGAGCTTTCCCCTTCGTCGCAACAGACGTGATTAGAGAAGTTTGAAACCATCCACGATGCTGATCAGTACCTTCAAGGTATAGATCTGCAGGCCATGCCAAATCTTTATAATCGCCACTTAACAAAACAGCTTCAAAAGAAACCCCAGATTCAAACCACACATCTAATATGTCTTGTTCTTTTTTAAAGTTTGTAGAACCACATGACAAACATTTTGCATTTGTTCCTTTTAGTAATTCTTCTTCACTCATTTCAAACCACGAATCAGATCCTTTTTCTTTAAATAACACTGATATTCCATCTATAACTTTAGAATCTAGTAAAGGGTCACCACATTTTTTGCAATAAAATATCGGAATAGGAACACCCCATAGACGTTGGCGACTTAAGCACCAATCAGGACGATTTTGCAACATTGTTGATATTCTCTTTTCTCCGTATTTAGGAATCCAATTAATCTCTTTAACTGAATGCAACAATTTTTTTCTTAAATCGTCATAATCTACTGATAAAAACCACTGAGGTGTGGCTCTGAAAATTATAGGTTTTTTACATCTCCAGCAGTGTGGATACGAATGATTTATTTTTAATGTGGCAAGAACATTTCCTTCTTTAGCAAGTTTATCTATTATCAAAGGATTCGCTTTAAAAATATGAACACTTTCAAACCCAGAAACTTCTTTTGTATATAAACCTTTACCATTTACTGGAGATACAACTTCCAGTCCGTATTCTAAACCTACTTGATAATCTTCTTGGCCATGCCCCGGAGCTATATGTACTATTCCTGTCCCATTTTCCATATCAACAAATTCAGCAACAATACATTGAGATTTTTTGTTTGCAATTAATGGGTTTAGGCACTTTGTATTTACAAAATCAATGCCTTTAGCTTCCAAAATAATTTTAAAACTTGTAGCTTTTATTTTATTTTTGACGCTTTCAACTAATGTTTTTGCAACTATAAACTTTTCTTCTTTAGAATTTTCAAATTTGTAAACAGCAGCAACATAACTAGCGTTTCCGTTAAACGCTAGTGCAACATTTGCAGGAAGAGTCCATGGAGTTGTTGTCCATATCAATATAGACAAATCTTTTAATATAATTTTTTTAGATTCAAACACTTCTGGAAGTGATGTTACACGAAATTTTACAAAAATAGAATCTGAAACGTGGTCCGCATATTCAACTTCGGCATCTGCCATAGCTGTTTCACATGTAGGACACCAATAAACTGGCTTCTTCCTTCTATACAAAAACCCTTTTTTTACCAATTCTCCAAAAGTTTTTATAATGGAAGCTTCATATTTTGGGTCTAGAGTTAAATATGGGTGTTCCCAATCAGCTATGATGCCTAGCCTTTTAAATTCGCTTTTTTGGACTTCTACGAACTTTTTTGCAAAATCAGCTGCCTGTTTTCGAAAAACTAGTTTATCGACTTTATTTTTATCGATTTTCAGTTCCTTTAAAGCAATTAGCTCGATAGGAAGCCCATGACAATCCCAACCAGGAGTAAATGGCACATATTTTCCACTCATAGAATAGTATTTCATAACGAAATCTTGTAATATTTTGTTAAGTCCAGTCCCAACGTGTATGTGCGCATTGGCGTATGGTGGGCCAGAATGAAGGATAAATTTTTCTCTGTTTTTATTTTTCTGGCAAATTTGTACATAAAGCTGTTCGCTTTCCCACTCTTTGACAAAAAATGGTTCTTTCTGTGGCAAATTGGCTTTCATTTGAAAATCTGTTATTGGAAGATTTACAGTGCTTGAATAGTTTTTTCCTTCACACATCTCAACCTCTTTCTCAATATTAATCTTTAAGGTATTGTTTCCAAAACTTCATTAAGTTCTTCTTCTGAACGTCCAGCAATTTCAATTGTTTTTTCTCTTCCTCGTTCTCCCTTTCTCAAAAAAATCATTGATCTTTTTACATCAAAAAAATCTGACAAAAAATCGCATAATTCTTCATTTGCTTGCCCTTCAACAGCTTGTGCTGCAATTTTTACTCTCAAAATGGAACCAACCCTACTTACAACTTCACTTCGCTTTGAGTTAGGTATCACTCTTACTTTAATTATCATTATATATCTCCCATTCCTTCTATTTGCTAAGTTCCTTGGACCTTTTCATTGCATTTTCCATTGCTTTATACACGATATTTGAAAGATTTTGGGATTCAAAATATTTTACTGCCGCCTCTGTTGTTCCATTTGGAGATTTTACATTCTTTTGTAGCACTTCTGCTGATTCTTTTGCTACATCAAGCATTTTGCCAGCACCATAAACCGTTTGAACTGCAAATGTTTTTGCAATTTCTTTGGACAATCCAAGTTTTTCAGCAGCGTTTTGCATAAGTTCACAAAAATAAAATATATATGCAGGCCCGGATCCTGATAAAGCTGTTATAACATCAAAACTTTCCTCGGGAAGAATTTCAGTTTTTCCTACAGAAGAAAACAATAGTTTTGCTTTACTAAGTTGTTCATCAGACGCAAACCTACCTTTACACAAAGCAGTAGCCCCCAACCGTACAAGTGATGGAGTGTTTGGCATTGCCCGAATAACAGCGACATCTTTTTTGATATTGTCTTCAATAAACTTTGTTGTTGTTCCTGCAACTACTGAAATAATAATAGTTTCTTTTTTTATGTAATTTACTATTTCTCCAAAAACTTTAACCACATCTTGAGGTTTAACAGAAAAAAAAATTATATCTGCAGTAGCAGCTGCATTACATTTAGTATCTGCAACGGATATGCCAAATTTTTGTTGAAAATTTAATGTTTTTTCTTTAACTATATCGTCGCAGATAATATTTTCCGCTTTAACAAACTTGGCTTCCAAAAGACCGCCTATAATGGATTGTGCTATATTTCCAGAACCAATAAAAAAAAGCTTTTCATCTATCTTCATAGTTTCTCTCTCCAAATATTGCAGAACCAATCCTTACAACAGTTGCGCCCTCTTGTACGGCAATTTTGTAATCGCCAGACATTCCCATAGACAAAGTATTAAAACAAGAATTACCAACGGATGCCCTTATATCTTCAAATAAACTACGTACTTTCATAAAATGAACCCTTGAATGTTCAGAATTATCGCTATAAGGCGTTATAACCATCAAACCTTTTATTAATATATTTGGAATCGATTGACATTGTCTGTAAAAATCCTTTACGTTATCTGGATTGACACCGATTTTAGTAGCCTCCTTGGAAACCTTTACCTCAATAAGACAGTCCTGAACCTTGCCAACGCTTGATGCATATCGATTTATATCACAAGCATACTTGATATTGTCTAAAGAATGTATCAAGTCAAAATTTTCAACTACCTTTTTTATTTTATTTGACTGCAAATGCCCAATAAAATGTTTTGTAACGCTGTTTAACGATATCCCAAGTTGAGTGAATTTAGGTAATGCTTCTTGTATTTTACTTTCCCCTATATGTTCTATCCCACATTTTAAGGCTTCAATAGCATCATGACAAGAAAAAGACTTTGTTACCGCCATAACATCAACGGTACCAGAACCACGTTTGACTGCATTTATGGTATTTTTAATCAATTTTATGTTTTCGCAGATATTTCCTATTCTTTTAACTAACATCGGTGGGATTATAGCATATTTTTTAGACCCTTCACTTCCAAGTGTGACAATGCGCTTATATTTGTAGATGATAAGACCAAAAGCTGTAGAACAAGTATTAAATGGGAGTGCCAGAACGATAAAAATTGTTCGTAAAGCAGTACAAAATATACTTATTTACATTAAAAATTTGGATTTAAAAAGCTCAAAAATTGTCATTTAGAAGATTATAGTAAAGAATTATAAAACGAGAAACAGGCGATCGCTGCTTTTCTTAGACTTGGTAAATTTCTGTTTGTCAATAATCGTTGGCTGTTTGTTTTTACCTATGTGTAACTCTATTTTGTCCGCAAACTAATTCTGAATGTCTGACTTAGGAAATGTAAGAACAATTTCAGTACCTACATTTTCTTGGAAATTAATATGCATTTTGCCACTCATAGATTTCACAAAATTATCGATTGTATTAGACATCATTCTTCAAAATCCTGCAAAATTTCCTCCCAAAAACACATACTTAATTAGTTTTTGAAACTTCTATACACTTTTGAAGCAAAGTGTTTGCTATTGTTTTTACATTGGCTATTGATGCATCTAATTGCCTTCTTTCTTCTTCAGGGAGTTCACAACCTGCAGGTCCACGTGAGGAGACCATCTTCAATCCAGATAAAGTATTTGCTACTGTTTCTATGCTTTCTATTGCCATCTTTAATATCTTCCACTCTTTTTCTGATAATTTACTCCTAGACATATACTCTATCATCTTTAAAGCAGTTACTGGCGAATCAACTTCACTTGCTACCTCCTTGGCCATCTTATAAACCTCTTCCTGAATCTCTAATTTCTTTTGCAATTCTTCTGCTCTCTTCTTTTCCGTTATATCCACAGCTAACCCTATTACTCCTTCTACTTTATCGTTTATTATCAGTGGAGATTTTACAGATAGGTATCGATTCCCAGAAGGTGATGTTTCCTCCGAGATAATCTGCTTTTGTTCCTTTATTACCAAAATACTATTGTCCCATGCTTCTGGATCCACTTCCTTTACATTATGTTTGTCTTTGACTATTTTTTCAAGAGCATAATTTATGTAAATTGGGTCACCTTTCTTATCCACAACAAAAAAATTAACATTAGACACTTTTTCCTTCATAAAGGAAACTATTTCTCTATTAATGACGTCACTAACATCAGGAACGCCGCAAATCATAGCCAACTTGCTTTTCTTTTGAGAACGTTCAGATATTTTATACGAAATAGAAACAAAGCCATATCCATTTAGTCTCATTGATTCTGTTAATGAATCTCTAGGCTTACCTGGATAGCAGATAACCGCATCATTTAAATACGCGCAAGCATGAATACATTTTTCAAGTATAAAATTGAGACTCTGTCTTAACATACATCCGCTTCTCGTTGCTCGAAGATTTGCTTCCCGTAAAACTTCATTCCTAAATTCTATATTTGTGTTTCCACCTTTCTCATCACCGAAAAAATCCAACATTATTTTACTTTGCCACTTTCTAAATCTATTGGTATCTAACATGGATGCCCAAGACTTTACTTCTTTTAAAACTTCTAACTTTTCAATAACCTCTCTATTATTTAGAAACCATTTTGTCGGAATTGTGGGGTCAACATATTTCTCGAATTGTGGATCGTTGTATCGATAAAGATAAGAAGTGTCAGTAATATTAACTTTTTTAATTTTCCTTTTTATTTTCTCACTATTTATTGTATTAACTAGCTCTTCAAATCCTTCACCTGTTTGACTTGCGCAGGCATAGGATATAACTAAATCCAAAACTATACTGTTATCTTCTGCTTTTTCAAAAAATTCAGCAGATTCTTTGCTCCACTTTACCAACCTGTCAGTTGACATAATAGCCTCCAAAAATACGTCAAAATCAGTGACATATGGACCTTTTTATGTTGAAAAATTATATAAACAAAAACAAGCGGTTTAACAGATGAGCTATTAAGTTTGTCATAACTATAATCATTTTACTTTTGTTTTATAAAAGTCCATAAAGGCTAAAGATTGCTTTAAAGGTCATTCAGTCTATTGCCTACTATTCCTCTTATTTTTTTTAGGATCAATCCTTTTGCTTTCAATCCTTGGTTATTCTACATCTTTGATTACCATTTTTACCAATTTTTTACTTTACTGAAAGTGTTCCGTCTATGACATTATCGATTACAACTCTTTCCATATTTTTGGATCTTCTTGTCCTAGGCACCAAAAAGCAAGGTTACGTATCCCTAAATCATGATACATTTTTGCCTTTTGCATAATTGAATCTCTATTTTCAAAATATACCACAACGTCAATATTTTCCTTATATGTAAATGATGGAACACCTTCCATAACTTCCACTTTCGATATTTTTCTATCTTTTATGAGCTGCAGTATCGAGGAATGTTTGTACGCCCTAGATGGGTTTATACTACCCCAGGCTCTTCCATAAAATGGCAGTCCCATAACAAGCTTTTTTACTGCTATGTGTTCGGTTGAATATTTTGCAACCTGTTTTGCCCACTTCACCGAAGCAATAGGGCCAGGTTTACTAAGCCCATAATGTTCGTCGTAAGCCATAACAATTACTTTATCTACAATTTTTGAAATTCTTTCATAATCGTAAGGTGTTTTAGAACAATTATTTACTTCTTTTTTTCCACCACTCTTAGCAAAAACAGCTACGCTGAGTGTCTTCTTTTTTAGCTTTTTCTTTAAAATTTTTAAAAATGAATAAAAATTTTCTGCATCTCTTTCTGCAATTTTTTCAAAATCAATTTGCAATCCGTCAAATTTTTCAGTAGCTTTTACTATATCTTTAATAAGTTTTTTTCTTATTTTTAATTTTGGATCTAGCGCGAAATGCGTTACTGCCTTGTTCCCCTCTACAACAAGAGCTAAACAAAGATGTACCCTTCCATTAAAATTTTGTATTTTCGATCTATCAGGAACCTCGACAAGTTTTCCAAAATTATTTACTGTCGCAGCAAAATAACATAAATCGGTAATTTTGCATTTTGGAGCAGAAAAATGCTCTCCTCCTTTCATTAGGTATCCCCAAATTTCATCGAAAGCCACAGCACTGCCTACCGCCAGTGCTGTTCCCTGCACAGGATTTTCAATGTTTTGAGCCTGTAATGAAGAACACAACAATAACAAACTAACACAAAATAATAGGCGCTTTACCATTTTCTCGTTCCTCACATTGTTGAAATTCAACCGATTCTTATTTTAACAACCCAAAATCTCTTAAATTTTTCTCAAAATAATCTTGTCTACTATTTTCCTTATTTCTTTTAAATTTAACCCTTTTGCTTTCATTTCCTCTACTCGTTTTCAAAAGCTTTTATCTTGATTCTATCTTTTCATGTTTATCATTTTCCACCACCTTATCTTTTGTCTTGAATTGTATAGACCATTATCTAAAATAATGTACATCTTTTACTACCACATTTCTTCTTTTAGCTTATTGTACTACCCTATAAACTGCCTAAAACTTATAATTGAACCCTAAGTTTGCACCTATATCCTGGAAGTGTTTGGCCCCAGCGTATCTCACCATCGCTGACGTTCCAAACCCTTTCCCTAAGTCTAAACTTAATCCTAATGC
>JAITTL010000007.1 GCA_031286985.1 Endomicrobium sp. | reverse complement strand
TGTTTTGGGATAGAGGGATCAATAGAGAAGTACGATGAGGATAAGAAGAAATACATAAAGGAAGGAGAGTATAATAGGGCGTTGGCAAAAGTGGGAGTTGAGTGTAGAGCAGAGTTAGGTTGTGGTAATGATCTGAGAGTGAAGTTAGCATACAAACGGATACTAAATGGAGAGGTTCCAGAGGTAAAGATAGGAAGTATTGCTTATGAGGAGAACAAGGAGATAAAAGGAAAAGGAATAAAGGAAGGTCAGGATATTGGAGAAATAGGGCTAGGATGGAACTGGGAAATAGGAAAAGTAGTAGGAGTGCATGCGAGTGTGAAGTATGCGGTAGCGCAGCATTTTCATGACATATATGTGAATGCAGGTGTAGGGTGTAGATTTTAAGTTTAAGTAAAGGTATCAAAAGAGAGTTAGGAATATGAAAGAACAGGGCCTGTGCATATTGTACGGAGGCTTCGTTTGAGTGTTGATTAATGTTTTCACGCGCCTTGAAGTTGCGTCTAAAATAACATATAATCGGCACTTAGGGAATGGGGTTTTTTAGATTGTTGTCGTTGGAAAGAGGAGAACGTAATGGGTGTTGATATTTTTAGTAAATGTATTGATTTTTGTGCTGCTGCTGATTTAAAAAAAACGGGATTTTATCCGTATTTTCATAAAGTTGAATCTGAGCAAGGGCCAGAAGTTGTAATCAATGGTGAAAAAAAGGTGGTGGTTTGTTCAAATAATTATCTTGGATTGGCTAATCATCCTAAAGTTATAGAAGCTTCCGTAGCTGCCACAAAAAGGTATGGTACGTCATGCACGGGATCAAGATTTCTTAACGGGACAAATGATTTGCATGAAAAAGTGGAAGAAAAGTTTGCTAAATTTGTAGGAAAAGAAAATGCAATTCTTTTTACTACTGGACATCATTCAAATTTGGGTGCGCTTTCGTGTTTGGTTGGGAAAAATGAAGTTTTTATTACAGATAAGTTGGTGCATGCATCGATCATAGATGGCTGTCGTTTATCTTTTGGTGAAATGGTAAGATTTAGGCATAACGATATGGTAGACCTGGAAAGACAGCTCATTAAATATCAAGACAAAGCTATGTTGATTGTGGTTGATGGAATTTTTAGCATGGAAGGAGACATTGCAAATTTTCCAGAGATTTCAAAGCTTGCAAAAAAATATGGAGCAAGAGTTTTTATCGATGAAGCTCATTCTTTAGGTGTAATTGGTGAAAATGGAAGAGGAATTGGAGAATATTTCAATATGGAAGAAGATGAAGATATTTTAATGGCTACGGCATCTAAATCTTTGGCATCCATAGGTGGCTTTATTGCAAGTAAAGCTGAAGTTATAGATTATATCAAACATAATGCAAGATCTATGATTTTTACGGCAAGTCTTCCGCCATCTTGTGTAGGAGCTATAGATGCTGCTTTAGATTTGGTTGTTTCTGAGCCTGAAAGAAGAATAAATCTTATGAAAACGGCAAATAAAATGAAAAAAGCTTTTGAATCTATGGGATATAATACAAATCATTCACAATCGCCCATTGTCCCTTTGACCGTTGGTAGCGATTTGGTTGCGTTTAAGATGTGGCGTGTGCTTTTTGATGAAGGGGTGTTTGCTTCCCCAGTCGTAACTCCTGCAGTTCCTGAAGGGCAGTCCATAATGAGAACAAGTTATATGGCTACACATTCTGATTCTCATTTGAATTTTATTCTTGAAAAATTCAAAAAAGTAGGTAAACAGTTTGGTGTGATAGCCTAAATCATGTCAAAAATATCAAAATGAAAATAATCAAAGTAAATACAAAAAAACAGCTAAAGCAATTTGTCCGTTTGCCATGGAAGATTTATCCGAAAGGTAGTTTGTGGGTTCCTCCTTTGATTTCAAGCGTGTCAGAGATGTTTTCAGAGAACAAAAATCCTTTTTGGACCCATGCAAAACGTCAGTTTTTTTTGGCTCATGATGATAATGGGAATATTGTAGGCAGAATTGCGGCGATAGTAGATTATAATTACATATCTTTTCAAGATGATAAATGTGGTTTTTTTGGTTTTTTTGAAAGTATTGATGATATCGGTGTAGCAAATGCACTTTTTTTAGCAGCACAAAATTGGTTGAAAGAGCAAAATATATACAAAATGATGGGACCTATGAACCCTTCTACAAATAGTGAGTGTGGTTTTTTGTTAGAAGGTTTTGATATTGCACCGAGTTTTATGATGCCGTATACTCCTAAATACTATTTAGAACTTGCAGAAAAGTCTGGTCTTAAAAAAATCAAAGAACTATATGCTTATGATATGAATATTACGCAAGATTCAAGAATTGAAAGACTTGCAAAACTTGTGGAAATAACAAAAAAGAAACTCCCAATGTTAAAAGTTAGAAATGTGCGAAAAGATTCGTACAAACAAGATTTGGCAGCTGCCATATCGGTGTATAATATGGCTTGGGGAAAAAATTGGGGATTTGTGCCTTGGAGTGACGAAGAATTTACATCGATTGTTTCAAAATTAAAGACACTCATAGATTCTGAAATGGTTATGATAGCTACAGTGGCTGATGTTCCTGTTGGAATGCTTATATCTTTACCAGATTATAATCAGGTATTAGCAAGACTTAATGGGAGACTTTTTCCTTTAGGTATTTTCGAGTTTTTATATTACAAGAAAAAAATTGACAGTTTAAGGCTTATGGTGATGGGTGTTGTAAAAGAGTACAGACATAAGGGTATTGAAGCCATTATGTATGAAAAAGGGATGAAAAATGCTATGAGACTTGGATATAAGCATTGCGAATTTTCCTGGGTACTTGATGATAATATAATGACTCAACGTGCAGCAGTAATGATGAGTGGCAGAATTTATAAAAAATATGCGATATATGGAAATTAAACTATCTTGTTAATTTGCATGCAACAAAACAACAATAAATCTGAAAAGTAAAATTAATAAAAACATATGCTGAAGGGAAAAAACAATGCATTTGAAGAAGGTGGAAATATGTGGATTTAAGTCGTTTGCTGATAAGACTGAATTGAATTTTGAACATGGGATTTCAGGAATTATAGGACCTAACGGATGCGGTAAATCCAACATAGTGGATTCTATTCGTTGGTGTCTTGGTGAACAAAAAGCAAGAACAATGCGAAGCTCAAATATGCAAGAAGTTATATTTGGAGGTTCTCAGACAAGACCTACTACTGGAATGGCAGAGGTTTCTCTTGTTTTTGATAATTCGCAAAATGTGTTGCCTATAAACTATCCAGAAGTTACAATAGTCAGGAGGTTATTCAAAAGCGGAGAAAGCGAATATTTTATCAATAAAACACAGTGCAGGCTTAAAGATATAAGAGATATGTTTTTAGATACTGGTATAGGGGCTGAAGGGTACTCGGTAATTGAGCAAGGGAAAGTTGATTTTTTGATTGCTGCTAAACCTGAAGATAGAAGAGAATTATTTGAAGAAGCTGCTGGTGTATCTAAGTACAAAGCAAGAAGAGAAGAAACAATAAAAAGACTTGAGAAAATAGATGAAGATATGTTTCGTTTGTCAGATACACTTACGATTCATAAACAACAGATAACTGCCTTAGACGTGGCTGCTAAAAAAGCAAAACAATACAAAAAATATCAAGAAGACCTTACAAAATATGAAATCGCGTCCTTGGTTGAGAATATATCGTGTAATTACAGAGAGATAGCAAGAATACAATCAGAATTGGATTCAAAAACAAATGAATTTGAAATCGAAAACACCATTATGACTCAATTTGATGCTGAAATACAAGGTATACGTGTTACCGTAGATACGCAAAATGAACAATATGTAGATGCAAATAAAGATTTAAGTGAAATAAAAATTCAGGTAAGTGTTGCTGATCAGACAATACAGCATGCAATGCAGCGTGAAACAGAAGTAAAATCTGAACAAGAAAAACTTGAACATGAACTTATAGTAAATCGCAGCAAAATTGTTCAAATGGAAGAGCAACTTAAAACTTTTAGTACAAATGATAAAATTTTATTAAGTGAAGTTGAAAAATTAGAAAAAGTTTATAAAGAAAAAGAAGAACAATATAATTTAATAAAATCAAAATTGGTAGAATTTGAATTGAAAAAAGGGGATATTCGTTTAAAGTTGTCAACATTTGAATCTGAAAAAAAGGATCAAATTAATTTAAAAATTGAACTTTCAGATGCAAGGATACATCTCAATGCGGATGTTGCTTCTTTGCAAAGAATAATAACAAGATTAGAAAGTGACATTGAGTTGACCAATCGAGAAATCACTTTTGTAGAAACAGAGCTGGTGGAAGCCAATAAATTGTTGCAATCTTTAGAAGCAAAGAAAGGTGAAGTAAGTAAAGTTGTTATAGAAAATGAAAAAAAATTGAAAGAATTTGAAAAACTTTTATCGTGTTATAAAGAGGATCTTGCTTCCAATGAGACTCGTATAGCTACCTTAAAAGAGTTTGATCATCAAGATCCTGTGAGAGCATCGATAAGAGCTGTACTAGGTTTGGGAAATATCGCAAGGGGTCCGATAAGTAGTTTGATAAATGCTCAAGATGATAAAGATGAACTCGTGGCACTGGCTCTTGGGGAGAAATTAAATTATCTTGTTTGCAATACAATCAATGAAGCGGAACAGGCAATTAGATTTTTAGAAGAAAATGGTTTAAGTAGGCTTTCGTTTATCGTTTCCGAAAAAATTAAAGATTTTAAATGTGAACCAAACGTTGAATTTCCTGCAGAATGTACGGAGCTTATAAAGTGCTTAAGGTATGATCCAGAGGAAGAAAAGATCGTCCGTTTTGTATGTTCTGATATGTTTGTATTAGAAAATAAAATTTATGGGGATGCTGTTGTTCAAGGTGGTGGTAAAATATCTTTTGAAAAACCAGTATTGATTGAAGATCAGATAACGAAGCTTTCCCTGGGTTCTCAAAAACTTAAGCAAAATATCTTGTATACACAGACCGAAATAGAACATACAAATGAATTTCAAATAAATTTTAAGGTAGAAATGGAAAAATGTAGTTTTGATTTAGTAAAAATAAAGACTCAAATTGAAGGAAATTATGCCCGTATTGAAGAAAAAAGGAATAGTATAAAAGATATTGTTGAAGAGATAAATAAACACAAGAAAGAAATAACCATAAAAAATACAGAAATTGCATCTTTTAGTGAAAGAATAACTATTTTTGATATGAAGCTTGCAGATTATGAGAAAGAAGAAAACAAATTTTATGAAGAATTGAAAATTGTTGAAAACAGTATATTTTCCGTTAGAAAAGAAGAAGAGTTTATTGCCGCTACTATGATGGGTGCAAGAAGTGATTGGGACAAAAAATCTGCTGAGATTGAAAATGAAATAAAAGGGCGACAATATTTAGTTGATAATATTGACAACCTAAAACATCAGGTACAGTATGACGAACGCAAAATTACTGAAAGTAACGAAAAGCTTGCAGAATTACTTGCCTTGCAAAAAACAGAAACGATCAATCTGCAACAGTTATACAAATCTCAAACCCAGAAAGAGTTGGAGATACAAAATTATTTAACAGAAAAGCAAAAATTACAAGATGAGTTAGACGTAAAAACTGGTAAATGGCATGATTTAACAAATAAAGTTGATGGTTTACGTAATGATCTTAATTCAAGGAAGGTGGATCTAAAGAATTTTGAATATCAAAAAAATGATATGGAAAACAGATTGGCTCAAACTTATGGTAAAAATTACGAAGAAATCAAAAATGATTTTAATGATGTTGAAATAGAAGTGGAAGAAATTGAAAAAATGAAAAAAAAAATAGAATCTTTGGGTTCTGTAAACCTTGCAGCACAGGAAGAGTTTGATGCTTTGGAACAAAGATATAATTTCATTTTGACGCAGCAGCAGGATTTACTTAAAGCTAAAAACGATTTGAGTGAAGTTATAAAAAAGATCAATCAGTCTACCATAGAAAATTTTAAGAAAACTTTTGACATGGTCAGGGCAAATTTTAAAGATCTTTATAAGAAATTTTTTGGTGGTGGTGAAGCAGATTTGATACTTACTGACGAAAACAACTTACTTGAGAGTGGTGTTGATATTTACGCTCAGCCTCCAGGGAAAAAATTGCAAAATATTTCGCTGTGTTCTGGGGGAGAAAAAGCCTTGACCGCTGTTGCTATATTGTTTGCATTTTTCAAATTTAAACCTTCACCTTTTTGTATTTTAGATGAAGTGGATGCCCCACTAGACGATGCAAATGTTGGTAGATATAACGCTATGGTGAAAGAATTTTCTAGTAAAACACAGTTTTTAATTGTAACGCACAATAAACGTACAATGGAAGTAGCCAATGCTCTTTATGGTGTTACGATGGAAGAATTTGGTGTTTCAAAAATAATATCTATAAGAATGAAAAATGATGGAGTGATTATTTAGTAATAAAAAATATTGAAAATGTGAGAGTTGTTGAGACAATGTTTATAAAAAGAACAAATCTACAAAACTACGTGGAATATTATCTTTTAAAAGTATCGATTTTTATGGTGTATTTGTTAGGTAGATCTTTTGCTAATTTTCTTGGAGAAATACTTATTTTTGTGTTTTATTATTTCATTCCAATCAGAAAGAAACAAGTATTAGAAAATATTGCTCTGTCTTTTCCTGAAAAAACTAAGAAGCAGATCAATAGAATAGCAAAAAATACATATAGAACCTTTATGAAAGTTTTTATTGACATGTTTTTTATTTCAAAAATGCCAGATTCAAAAATAGAAAAAATGTTGATATATGATGAGGAGATGATAGGTAAAACTCTTGCTAAAGGTAAGGGATTGGTTTTATTGTCTGCTCATTTTGGAAATTGGGAATTATCTGCCCTTGCGTTTGCAAAAAGATATACAGTTGCTACTATAGTGTCAAAGCAATCTAATGCTTTTATCGATAAGATGCTAAACGGTTTTAGAAACAGGAAAGGATTTAATATAATAGATTTTAACAGAGATGATAAGATATCGTTTAGACATATTGTAAAAGCATTGAGAAAAAATCAAGTATTTGCTATTCTTGGAGATCAGGATGCAGGGCATGAGGGTATTTTTCTGCCGTTTTTTGGAAGACTTGTCTCAACTCCAAGGGGACCGGCGTTTTTTGCTTTGCGCGCTGGAAGCCCTATTTTTACTGCTTTTGGTGTTCGGCAAGAGGACGGCAGTATGAAAATGAAGATAGAAGAGCTCGCTATGCCAAACACCGGAGATGATGAAAAAGATATTGAGATAATTAATTCCATATATAATAAAAGACTTGAAGAAGTAATTCGCGAAAATCCTGATCAGTGGTTTTGGTTCCATCGTAGATGGAATACGCGTCCTAAAAAATGAATTGATATAAAATTATGATAAAAAAGTATATCTGAAATAAGATAAGGAAAGAGCACATGAAAGAATTCAGTAAAAAATTAAATGAAGAGAAAGTTCAGCAGTTACTTAGTTGTCAAATTTAGCAGAAAATATAGGGAAAAATAGCACAAAGTATAAGAACTTACATAAATGACAATTTTTAGATTTTTAAATCCAATTTTTGAGCTTTACTTTGATTTACATCATAATCCAATATCATAAATCTTGTGGTCTTACACATTCAAAAGTCCAATATGTTATGAACCTTTACAATAATTTGACGCAGTGTGATTTTTTGAATATAATGCCGGACGTTGTACAGAGGGCCTGTAGCTCAGTTGGTTAGAGCACTCGACTCATAATCGAATGGTCGTAGGTTCAAGTCCTACCAGGCCCATTTGCTGGTGTGTTTATCTAAAAGGCTTGTCAGCAGTTGAATTTCGTAACCATTTCTTGAAATAATATTCGGTACGATTTTTTGAATAAAAGAATTCACAAGATAAAATCTCTCGTATATCTCTTAGTTTTGGTGTGGAAGTGTATAATGATCAGAGTTGTTGATACGAGTCAATTTAGTTGAGGTTTAGTTAGATGTTCATGAGAAGTTTGTATCGTGGTGTTTTTCAACAAAATATGAAGAAAGGAGATTATGAGGTTGTTGTTTAAGATGGTGGTTTACCTTCCGAATACCCCTGGCTCTTCCTAAAAAGCATGTATAATACATATCGTGAGGTTTCGGTTTTGTTGATAAAGATTAAGAGTATGAGTTTTAGTAAAAAGTGAAAGTTGTTGTGTGGGTTAGAGGGTAGTTAGCTCAGTGGGAGAGTACTCGCCTCACACGCGAGTGGTCGCAGGTTCGAGCCCTGCACTACCCATCGTATACATAAAGATCTGGATCAGTTGGATGGTTTGAAAATATGACGTAAAAATCGAGGGTTGAGTGGAAAGCTTAAAGCAGGATTTAGAGTTATTATACGAATTGCAGATCTATGATATAAAAATTGATGATGTTAGAAAAAAAGTTGATCAAGCGCCTCTATTAATAGAGGAAAAAAATGAAGTTTTGTTCGTTAAAAAAGCTGTAGTTGATGCCACGAGACAACATTTTGTCGAGATGAGTTCTTTAAAAAAGGAAAAAGAAGCTTTGCTTGACTCGAAAGAAAAAGCAATAAATAAATATGTTTTAGAATTGAATACAGTCAAATCGAATAATGTATATAAAGCGTTGCTTTTAGAAATAGAAAAATCAAAGGCTGATAAAACTGTTGTCGAAGATGAAATTTTAGAGCTTATGGATAGAATAGACGGAGAAGCTGTAAAAGTAAAAGTGTCCGAAGATGAATTGAAAATGATTGAAAATAAAATAAAAAACGATATACGTGAGATTGAACTTTCAGCAAAAAAACTTGAAGAAGAAATAATAAAAATAGAAAAAGAACGTGAAGATCATAAATTAAAAATTGATAAGTCGGTATTATTGCATTATGAAAGATTACGTAAAGGTCGTAGTGGGCAAGGAATAGCTCTTATTGATCAAGACAGTTGTAGTGGATGCGGTATGGCATTGAGACCTCAGTTAATCAATCAAGCACAAAAAGGACTCGATCTTGTGTTTTGTGATAATTGCTCAAGAATATTATTGAAAAAGTAGCACGCTTTTATAAAGACGGATACGCAATCGCTCTGTATTTGTTGCAGAGAGGAAAGTCCGAACTTTAACTGCGATGAAGAATTAGTTTCGTTGCCGTAAAACGGTAGCAGGTAATTCCTGTCACTTGTGAAAGTAGAGGTGCGAACAGAGACGCTTTTTCCAGAAATGGAAACGGTATCCTTGTAAGAGGATAAGGTTTTGCAGTAATGCAAAAAGTGAAACGGCTAAATCCTTACTGGAAAGCAAGGCCTTTGTATGGCCGCTTGACTGTTAAAAGTGATTTTAACAGCAGAGAAATGATTGCGTTTTTGGGTATTTATCTAAAAGACAGAATTCGGTGTACAATCCGTCTTTATGAAAGTAGCTGTTGTTGTAGTTATGGTTGTAGAATAGGGGTATTTTTTAACGATAAAATGTATCATATTCCAGTAATGCCTACAGAAACGGCACAATATTTAGTTAACAAACCAGATGGCGTATATGTCGATTGTACTTTTGGGGGTGGAGGCCATACTTCATATCTGCTTAGTGAATATAAAAATATTAAGGTGATTGCTTTTGATTGGGATGAAGCGGCTTCAAAAAAATTCATCGAGAGAGAAGATGATTTTGATGAAAAAGTGACTTTTGTAAGAGATAATTTTAAAAATATAAAAAAAGTGTTATCCGATTTGGGTAAAAATAAAGTTGATGGTATTTTGGCTGATCTTGGGGTCTCTTCGAAACAATTTGATGATTTAGATAGGGGTTTTTCGTTCAATTCAAATGTTCTTGATATGAGAATGGATAAAAGAAAAGATTTAACGGCAAAAGAAATTATAAATTCTTATCACAGTGAAGATTTGGCTAACATTTTTTATATGTTTGGCGAAGAATATAAGTCTAGACAGATTGCTGATGCAATTTGTTTGCGTAGAAAAAGAGGAATAATAAATACTTCGTATGAGTTGCAGTCTGTAATTTGTTCTGTTAAAAAATTTGGTGGCAAGATAAATCCTGCAACAAAAGTTTTTCAAGCTTTAAGAATTTTTGTAAATGAAGAACTTGAAAATTTAAAAATTTTGTTGTCAACTGCTCCAGAGTTATTAAGTAAATGTGGAAGAATCGTTATAGTGAGTTTTCATTCTTTAGAGGACAGGATTGTTAAGTATAATTTCAAACAAAATGCTGATGATGGTGTTTATAAAATAATCACAAAAAAGGTTGTTACAGCATCGCAGGAAGAAATAAGTCTTAATCCAAGAAGCAGAAGTGCGAAAATAAGAGTGGCAGAAAAAGTAAATGCGTAAATCTTTTTTTGTAGTTATTATGCCTATAATTGTTAGTGTGTTTGTTTATCTTTGGCAGCAAAATACCTCAGTGAGGCTTGCTTATAAGGTGAGCACTTTGCAAGCGGATTATGACAAAATCAATGCGGAAAACGATTTTTTAAGATTAAAGATTAATTCTATGCTTGCTCTTGAAAAAATGCACAAGATTGCACAGGGGAAAAATCTTGAGCGTCCTGATGAAAAATCCATAGTTTGCATTGATTAGGGTTTTTTACAATGAAAATCAACAATAAAAATATGATAGATAGAAAGACCTTGTTAGTATTAGTGGTGCTATCTGTTTTTTTTGTTCTGTTTGTAAAACTTGTATATGTTCAAATTTTTCTCCACGAAAAAATAAACCACGTTGTAGAAAAGATGGTAAATCGTGAAGATCTTGAGATTCCAAAACGCGGTGATATTACAGATGCAAAAGGCAAAATTCTTGCCACAAGCATAAAAAAGTGTACTATCTTTCTTGATCCAAAAGCAATAGAAGATTTCAATGAAGTAAAGGAGGTTTTATTTGAAAATGGAATAAAAATTTTCCAAAAAAATTTAACTGATTTAGGCAATACATCTTATGTGCCTGTAGCTTTTTCTGTTGACGTTGATATTGTTGATAAAATAAAGGACAAAAAATTGAAAGGTATTGGATTCAAAAACAAATATACAAGATATTATCCCGAAGGGAGGCTTCTTTCACATATTCTTGGAATAACAGATAACGAAGGAAAAGGGCTTGAAGGAATTGAAAAAATATATAACGAATTTCTTTCAGGAAATAGTATTATCACAAAAATGCATAGAGATGGTCGTGGTCGCATAATACAGAATAAAATTGTTGATCAATCAAAAATATGTGGACAAAATGTTGAGTTAAGTATAGATAGAACTATACAATTTATAGCTGAACAAGAATTAAGAACCGCTTTTGAGAAATATAAAGCTAAAAAAGCCATATGTATAGTCCAAAATCCAAAAACAGGTTGTATTCTTGCGATGGTTTCCCTTCCTGATTTTGATTCTTCTGTTAAAATTAAGAACGTAGGGGCTTTAAGAAATTCAGCAATTAGCGATATATTTGAACCAGGATCAACTTTCAAAATTGTTACAGTTGCTGCGGCTTTAGAAAAAGGGAAAGTAAAGCTTTCAGATGTTTTTTATTTAGAAAATGGTAAACTGAAAATTGCAGGGCATACAATAAAAGATGACCATAAAATAGAAGGTTCTGTATCTTTAGGTAAAGCTATGGAATTGTCTTCAAATATAGGTATGGTAAAAATTGCACAAAGGCTTGGAAATGAAGATTTTTATGAATATATAAGAAAATTTGGTTTTTATTCTTTGACTGGAATTGATTTGCCTGGTGAGGCAAGAGGTCTTTTGATGGATGTCAAAAAGTGGAATGCCTTAACGTTGCCAAATATTGCTTTTGGGCAAGGTATTGGAGTTAATGCGCTTCAGATGATTAATGCGTTTTCTGCTATTGCAAATGATGGGGTATTAAAAAAACCTTTTGTTGTAAATAAAATAGAGAAACTTGATACTGTAACAGAAACATTTCAATCAAAAGAAACAAAGATAAGAACAGTTGTTTCAGTTGAGACAGCGCAAATAATCAAAAAATTGTTAAAAAATGTTGTAGATTCAGGCACAGGTAAAAGAGCCAAAATTAAAGGTTATACAGTAGGTGGAAAGACTGGGACAGCCCAAAAAGTTGATCCTTCATTGAAAACTTATTCCACAAAATATTATGTTGCTTCATTTTGTGGAATGGTTCCAGCTATGAATCCAGAATTTGTTGTGCTCGTCATTATTGATGAGCCTATGGGTGCTAGCTATTATTCTTCTTCAGTGGCTGCTCCTGTTTTTGCAAATATAGCTCAAAAAATAGCAAAATACCTTGATATTGAAAAAGACGATGTAAATCAAATCTAGATAGCGTAAGTGGCAGGATAAAGAGGAACAAAATGAAATTAAAAGAAATATTATCAGGCGATAATGTGGTCGTTATAGGCGATGAAACAACTGAGGTATTAGGTGTGTCATACGACTCCAGAACAGTTGGTAAAAATTATGCTTTTTTTGCTCTTGCAGGCCACAATACTGATGGCAGTAAATATATTTATGAAGCCATTGAAAAGGGTGCTTCTGTAATTATTACTAATTTCAGGTGCGATATAGATTCTGCAGTTCAAGTGATAGTTGATGATATTTTTCACTTTATGTCAATTTTTTGTGCTAAATTTTATAATTATCCAGATAGAGAACTAAATGTTGTTGGTGTAACTGGAACAAATGGCAAAACTACTATTACATATATGATTGAAAGTGTGTTTGCGAGTGCAGGTATAGAGTGCGGAGTTATAGGTACCGTTAATTACAGATATAAAGGGAAAATTATAGAAGCTTCGAATACAACCCCGCAGTCCTTGGACATTTATAAAATAATGAGACAGATCGTAAATAGCGGCATCAAGTATCTTGTTATGGAGGTATCTTCACATGCGCTAAGTTTGTATAGGGTATATAGAATGGATTTTGATATAGCTATTTTCACAAATTTAACGCAAGATCATTTAGATTTTCATAAGAATATGGACAATTATTTTGAAGCCAAGTCAAGATTGTTTAGGATGTTGGAGACTGGAACGAAGGAGAATAGAAAGTATGCTATAATCAACGCCGATGATCAATATGGTAAAAAACTCTCCAAAATGAATATAGGCGTCGAGAAGAAGTTGTATTCAATTTCTGAAAAAGGCATGTCAGATTTTAAAGCCGAAAATATTGAAATCACGGATAGTGGTAGCAAATTTAACATAATTTTTGATAACAACAAAGCAAAAATTAATATAAAGCATATCGGATTGCATAACGTATATAATGCTTTAGCGGCTTTTTCAGCTTCAATTTGTGTAGGAATTCCCTTTTATAAAGCTGTTGAAGGATTAAATAATTCCAATCACGCCCCTGGCAGATTAGAAAAAATTGATATAGAAGGTATGGATTTTAGTGTAGTTGTTGATTATGCACATACTGATGATGCCTTGAAAAATGTTTTAGAAGCTATAAGGTATATAAAACATGAAAGGATTATTACAGTTTTCGGGGCTGGTGGAAGTAGGGATAGAAAAAAGAGACCTTTGATGGGAAAAGTTGCTGTTGAGATGAGTGATTTTGTTTTTGTAACTTCTGATAATCCTAGGATGGAAGATCCAAATAATATAATGTTAGATATAGAAGTTGGAATAAAAAGGGCCGGCAAAAACAATTATAAGGTTATAGTGGATAGGGAAATGGCGATAAAAGAAGCAATTATGATGGCAAATAAAGGAGATATTGTTTTACTTGCTGGTAAAGGTCATGAAAATTATCAAATTATCGGTATGGATAAAAAATATTTTAGTGATATTGAGGTTGCCAAAAAATACGTCAATTTTAAGAAGTCAAAAAAAAACATAACGAAAGAGATACAACAAAGGGAGTTTGTGTTTTAGTAATGGAATTTTTTTACATTAGAGAATTAATGTGTGCTGTAAATGGAAGAATTGTAGCAAAAAATCAAGATCTTTTGGTGAATGGGATTTCTATCGATTCCAAAACAATAAAAAAAGGTGAAGTATATTTTGCCATACGAGGTAATCGTTACGATGGGCATGATTTCATAAATGAAGCTGTTGAAAAAGGTGCTTCTGTAGTGGTGTGTTCAAAAGATATTGGTAATGTCGCTAAATCTTTTCGGAAGACCTGTTCTGTTATCCAAACCGATGATACCATTGTTGCGCTTGGGGCATTTGCTAAGGCATATAGATCAAAGTTTAAAAATGTAAAAGTAATTGGTATCACTGGTTCTAATGGAAAAACAACTACAAAAGAAATGTTAACTTCAATTTTAAGCGTAAGAGACAAAACTATATCCAATGATGGCAATTTTAATAACAGAATAGGTCTTCCGCTCTCAGTGTTTTGTTTAACTTCTGACGTTAGGTACGCTATTTTTGAAATGGGGACATCTTTACATGGAGAGATTGAGATACTGTCGGACATTGCAAAGCCTGATGTTGGAATTATTACAAATATAGGGTTTTCCCATTTAAAAACTTTTATTTCGCCGTTAGATGTGTTTGAAGAAAAAAAGATTTTGGTTGAAAATTTAAATAGAAATGGTAGGGTTATTGTAAATAACGATGACAAATTTTTAAAGACGCTATCTACTGCCAATACACACGCATATATTACATTTGCTCTAGATACAAAGGCTGATGTTTGTGCAAAAAATATTATACCGTGTGCGGATGGCGTTTGTTTTGATCTTTTTTATAAAAATAATTGTATAAAAATTGTACTACCTGTTAAAGGGAGATTTAATGTCTTAAATGCTCTAGCGGCCGCATCTTGTGCAGTTGGTTTTGGATATTCGCTTAAAGAAATAAAAGAAGGTGTGGAAAATTTTGTACCACCTAAAATGAGGATGGAGACAATTACAATAAATGGAGTTGTTTTAATCAATGATGCTTATAACGCAAATCCATCTTCAACAATTCAAGTGATACAAGCAGTGTTAGAATCTTATCCCGATAAAGAAGTTAATCTTGTACTTGGCGATATGCTTGAGCTTGGGGATATGGCCGCGGATTATCATTTTAAGTTAGGGGAGTTTATTTGTGGTCAAAACATAAAGTCTATTAATCTTTTTGGAAAAATGAGTTCCAATACACAAAAAGCTATAAATGGTAAAAATGTTTTTTATTCACAAGATTCAGATAGTCTTTTGAGAAACCTTAAAACATTGCCTGTCAATGCCAATTCCGTTTTTTTATTTAAAGCTTCAAGATTTATGAGATTGGAAGAAATTTATATGGAATTTTGTAATATTTTGAAAAAGAGAGGTAAGTGGTAGTGCTGTATCATATTTTTTATAAACTAATTAATGTTTTCACACCTTTCAATGTTTTTCAATATATAACATTTAGAGCAGGTGGTGCTGTTTTGACAAGTCTTTTAGTTTCTTTTATTGTTGGTCCTATTATAATAAGAAAATTGATAAAATTTAAGATTAGGCAAATGGTAAGAACAGATGGCCCTGCTACGCACTCGGTTAAGATGAATACCACAACTATGGGTGGATTGCTTATGTTGTTGTCGGTAAGTATATCAACACTTTTGTGGGCAAGATTGGATAATAGATTTATTATATGGCTTTTAATAGGGACACTTTTATTTGGTTTTTTAGGATTTTATGATGATTATTTAAAACTTAAGAACAAAAGTTCAAAAGGAATTTCTGCAAAAGCAAAATTTTCGTTCCAGATGATTATTGCAACTTCAGTGGCAATATATTTGAATTTTTCCCCATCTAATCCTGAATTCGCTACGTTGGTCAATATACCTTTTCTTAAGAGCGTGTTTATTAATTTATCTTTTTTATACATTGTGTTTGTGATTATTACGATCGTAGGTAGTTCCAATGCTGTAAATTTAACAGATGGGTTAGATGGGCTTGCCGTAGGGCATATAATCATTGTTGCTTTTTCATTAGCGCTTTTTGCGTATTTTGCAGGACATTTTCAGATAGCAAACTATTTAAAAATTATTAGTGTATCTGGTGCTGGGGAAATATCAGTTTTTTTGTTTGCAATTGTTGGGGCTGGCCTTGGGTTTTTGTGGTATAACTCATATCCTGCAGAAATTTTTATGGGGGATACAGGTAGTTTGTTTTTAGGTGGGGTTTTAGGAATGGTAGCAGTATTTATAAAACAGGAACTCATTTTGGTAATTTTGGGTGGAGTTTTTGTTGTGGAAGTACTTTCAGTGCTTATACAAGTGTTTTATTATAAAAAAACAAAGAAGAAATTATTTAAAATGGCTCCCATACACCATCATTTTGAAATTCTTGGATTGCCTGAATCCAAAGTTACTACACGGTTTTGGATAGTTGGAATCATTCTTGCAATATTATCGTTTGCATCGCTTAAATTGAGGTAACTAAATGTGGAAAAATATAGGAGTTTTGGGCCTTGGCAAGAGCGGAATCGCTGTAGCTAATCTTGCAATAAAATTAGGATGCAGTGTTTTTGCAAGTGATAATAAAGAAAAACAAATAAAAAATGTAAACAAAAAAGCAGTAATAGAGCTAGGTTCACACTCAGATAAAATTTTAAATTCAAATGTAATTATAAAAAGTCCAGGGGTTTGTCCAACTATTCCTATTTTAGAAGAAGCTCGTAGACGTAAGATTGAGATTATAAGCGAACTCGCTTTCTCTTTAGCAAATTCCAAATATAAAAAACTCATAGCTGTTACTGGTACAAATGGTAAAACCACTACGACGGACTTGATTTCAAAGATAATAAAATCTACTTATAAAGATTCTATAGTTGCAGGCAATATTGGTTCTCCTTTGGCAGACAAAGCTTTAAAAACAACCCAAAATACTTATATCACTGTGGAACTTTCAAGCTATCAGCTTGAAGATACTCCAAAATTTAGGCCAGATATAGCAGTGTTGTTAAATATTACTTCTGACCATATTGAACACCACAAAACGATGAAAGCATATATAAAAGCAAAAGAGAATATATTCATAAATCAAAAACACACGGATTATCTAGTAGTAAATCATGATGATAAAGTTTGCAGACAGATATCTGCAAAATCGAAAGCAAAAATAATTTATTTTAGTAAAAAGTATCTGAAGAGTGGTGTGTTTTATGATAATGGTAAAATAGTAATAGGAATTTGTAAAAAGTGCGTTAAAATAGAACCTAAAATTAATATGGTAGGTAGTCATAATATAGAAAATATTTTAGCTGCAGTTGCTACGTCGTATATCGCTGGAATAACATCGACTACTATAGAGAAGATTGTTTCCAAGTACAAGGGTGTGGAGCATAGGATAGAATTTGTTAAAACTTTAGGCGGTGTTGATTATTATAATGATTCCAAAGCTACAAATGTTGATTCCACAAGAGCTGCAATTCAATCATTCGATGGCAATATTTTGCTTATTATGGGGGGACGTGATAAGGGATATCCATATACTGCTTTAAGTAAGCTTATAAAACAAAAAGTTAAGGCAATTTTTCTTATAGGTGAAGCTTCAGGTAAAATAAAAAAAAATCTGGCAAATACTACTGCGTTTTTTGATTGTACAACATTAGAAAATGCTGTAAACCAAATATTTAAAGTTGCTGTTAAAGGGGATATTGTTCTATTTTCTCCAGCATGTGCATCGTTTGATCAGTTCAATAATTTTGAAGAACGAGGTATGGTTTTTAAACAATTTGTTAATAAATTACGGTAGCGATGAACAATGTTTAATAAAATTGATTTTCAAAAATATGATTATATTTTCGCAGCTGTAATATGTGCATGTATTGTTTTTGGTTTATTCATGGTTTTTTCATCAAGTACCATTATGGCTGATATAAGATGGGCAAGTCCTTACAAATTTTTTCTTAAACAAATATTGTGGATCAGTGTCGGATTTATAGCAATGTTTACTACAGCTTTTTTAATTGATTATCAGTTTTATAAAAAACATGCAAAGTTGATTTATCTATTTTCGTTAATCTTAATTGTTGCAGTTTTGTTCACAGGAGCCTTACGATCAGGGGCAAGAAGATGGTTGGGTATTGGTTTCTTCACTGGGCAACCGTCGGAATTGGCTAAAATTGCAACTGTAATAATTATAGCTGATTTCATATCAAGGAAAAAAAAATTAATTGAGGAATGGAAAGGGCTAGCTGCTCCAGTTGTTCTTGTTTTCCTTATGATTTTGCCAATAGCTGTGGAACCTGATTTAGGAACACCGATCTTGGTATCTATAGTATGCTTTGCAATGTTGTTTTGTGCGGGAATAAAAGTTAAGGCCATATTTTCTGGAGCTGTAGCCATAATTTTACTAGTTGTTGAAGAAATTATAAGAAAGCCATATAGACTTGTAAGAGTTAAGGACTATTTGCATTCCTTTGTCAATATTGACGCATCTTCCTACCAGGTAAAACAATCTCTAAATGCATTGGGATCTGGTGGTTTTTTTGGTAAAGGTCTTGGTAAAAGTGAAATGAAGCTTATGTATCTTCCTGACGCTCATACGGATTTTATTTTTCCGGTCATAGGAGAGGAACTAGGCTTTATAGGTGTTAGCACAGTTCTTGTTTTTTTTATATATCTTTTTTTAAAAGGTGTAAAAATGAGCAGATATACTCCTGATATTTTTTCACAATATTTATGTTTAGGGATAACATTTCTTATTGCTTTTCAAGCTATTATAAATCTGTCCGTTGCCACAGGAGTTTTTCCAGCAAAAGGACTTCCGCTTCCATTTATATCTTTTGGTGGGACATCTCTTGTTATAACTATGGCAGCTGTTGGAATATTGATCAATTTATCACAGTATAGTAAAAGATAAATTTGTCGTTTTATGCAGCGGAGATTTTATCCAAAAATATGGTGAAAAAGCAGATTTCAAAAAATATTATTATTACCTCAAGCGGAACAGGAGGGCATATTTATCCTGGGATAGCCTTGGCAAAAGAATTTAAAAGCAAAGGATATAATCCAATCTTTTTTATAAGCGATAATAACGCTTCTGTGAATATTTTAAAAAATACTGGGGTTCCATATGTAATGTTTAATATATCGGGTATGCCAAGAAAAATTTCTTTTTCATTTGCAAGATTTTTAATGAAAGTAGGATTATCTTTTTTAAAGTCAATAAAACAAATTATAATTTTAAAACCGTTAATTGTAATTGGAACTGGAGGATATGTTACAGTTCCTGTTCTTGTCGCTGGAAAAATCTTGCGTAAAAAAATTTTTATACATGAACAAAATACAATCCCTGGAAAAGCAAACATATTTTTAAATAAAATATCAGACAAGACCTTCATAAGTTTTCAAAGCTCTCAAAAATATTTTAAGAACAAAAATATTTCTGTTTCTGGTTGTCCTATTAGAAAAGACGTTTTATTTGCGTCAAAAGAAAAAGCCGTAAAAATACTTAATCTAAGAGATAATGTTTTTACAATTTTAGTTTTTGGTGGAAGTATTGGTTCTGTTAAACTCAATGAGATCGCGTGTGAAATGTTGTTGGACTTATTACTTAAAAATGAGGTTCAAGTTATACATATAACAGGGTCAAAGAACTACGCAGAAATACAAAGGTTAGCAAAAAAATTCACAAGTTATAAGATATTCAAGTATATGCATAACATAGCTGATGCCTATGCAGCAAGCGATGTTATAATATCCCGCTCTGGGGCAGGTACTATTTTTGAACTTAAGGCTTTAAATAAATTGGCAATACTTGTTCCATATCCTTATGCCACAGATGATCACCAGTATTGGAATGCGAAAGAACTAGAAAAGCGTGGTAGGGCGATAATAATAGAAGAAAAAAATCTTACAAAAGATAGCTTAAGCAAAGCTGTATATAAACTTAAGAATAATATGGAAAACAAAGTAGTTAAAAATATTACAAATTTTCCACAGAAGATGATGTTCGATGAAATAATAAAATGTATAAAATTCTAATTTCAAATGATGATGGTGTGAAAGGGCCAGGACTTCGTCCTCTGTTGCACGAGCTTTCTAAAATTGGCAAAGTATATGTGATTGTTCCAAAAAGTCAAATGTCAGGAATGGGACATGGCATAACGCTTGCCAAATACAAAAAAGTTGAAGAAATTGCAAAAAATTTTTATGTAATTAAAGGAGGTACTCCAGCAGATTGTGTAAAATATGGTCTATATTCTTTTTTAAAAGATAAAATAGATTTAGTGGTATCTGGCATAAATACATGCCCCAATCTTGGACAAGATGTAATTTATTCAGGAACCGTTGGTGCTGCAAGAGAAGGGGCGTTAAAAGGAATCCCATCGCTTGCTATTTCAGCAGCAGAGATGGATGCGAAGGAGTATGATCATTCTGCAATTGTTGCACGGGAGATATCTGAAAAAATATTAAAGAGAAAAAATGCATTTAAAAATATTTGTTTGAATATTAATGTTCCAAAAAATTACCGTGGCATAAAAATTGTTCCGCTTGGAATACGTTTTTACGAGGAAGATATTGAAACCATAATCGCAACAGCAGCTGATAAAAAAGAAAGAATTTCGTACAAACTTAAATTATCTAAAAAATCTATCTCTGCTAAAAAAAATAAAGGGACTGATGTAGATGCGGTGAACAAAAGATATATCTCTATTACTCCATTACAAATTGATCAGACTGATTTTAAATTAATAAAAAAAGTAAAATTATAGTTATATTTGTACCACCTTCATGGTTATGCGTTGTTGTGTCTATAACATTAGTGGCACAAAAAATATAAAAGGCTGTTATGGAAAATAAATTTAAATTGATATCTAAATTTAAACCATCTGGTGATCAACCTCATGCTATTAACGAATTGTACCACAATTACTTAAATGGTAAAAATTCACAAGTTTTACTGGGAGTTACAGGTTCTGGTAAAACATTTGTTATGGCAAATGTCATAGAAAAACTACAAAAACCAACGCTTGTAATATCTCCCAATAAAATTTTGGCAGCTCAAATTTATGCTGAGTTTAGATCCTTTTTCCCGAACAATGCCGTTGAGTATTTTATATCGTATTATGATTATTATCAACCGGAAGCCTATATTCCATCTAGCGATACGTACATAGAAAAAGATGCTTCGATAAATGATCATATAGATAGGCTTCGTTTAAAAGCCACAACATCTCTCTTAGAAAGGAAAGATGTTATTGTAATTGCCTCTGTTTCATGTATATATAATTTGGGGTCTCCAGAAAATTATCAAAATATGTGCATTGAAATAATTGCAGGACAAAAAAAATCGATAGAATTACTTTTAAGTGAATTCATTTCAAGTCATTATGACAGGAATGAAGTGGAATTTATAAGAGGAAAATTTAGAGTAAAAGGAGATACTATTGAAATATTCCCAGCGTATCTTGAAACTGCTATTAGAATTGAATTTTATGAAGATATAATTGAAAGCATAAAAGAGTTTAACCCACTAACTGGTCAAGTGATTAACAAAAAGGACAAAGCATATATTTACCCTGCAAAGCTGTTTGTTACGGATAAATATAAAATTGAGAAAGCATTAAAAACAATAAAAATAGAATTACAGGAACGTCTAGGAGTTTTAAAATCAGAAAATAAGCTTCTTGAAGCTCAACGCCTTGAACAACGAACAAAATACGATATGGAAATGTTGATGATAACAGGATCATGCAATGGTATTGAAAATTACTCGAGGCATTTGTCAGGGAATCTTCCAGGAACAAGACCAACAGTTCTTGTAGATTATTTTTTACAGGAAAACGATGATTTTTTAATAATAGCCGATGAATCGCATATATCTCTTCCACAAATAAAAGGAATGTACGAAGGCGACAGAAGTAGAAAACAAACCCTTGTAGATTTTGGATTTAGACTGCCATCAGCTTTAGATAATAGACCTTTAAAATTTGAAGAATTTGAAAAACTTATAAAAAAATTTATGATGGTTTCAGCAACACCTGGAACCTACGAGTTAAAAAGAAGTAAAAAGCAAATAGTAGACTTAATTATTCGTCCTACTGGTCTCATTGATCCTGAAGTTATTGTGCGACCAACAGAAGGACAAATACAGGATTTAATGCGTGAAATACAAAAAATTGTTAATAAGAAACAAAGGACCCTAATTACAACACTTACAAAAAAAATGTCTGAAGATTTAGCATCGTATCTAAAAGAAAAAGGATTTAAGGTGGAATACTTACATTCTGAAATAGATACTTTGGCAAGGATAGAAATATTGAAAAATCTTCGACTTGGAAAATTTGATATTTTAGTAGGAATCAATCTTTTAAGAGAGGGATTAGATTTACCAGAAGTTTCTTTAGTGATAGTTTTAGATGCTGATAAGGAAGGTTTCTTACGTTCAGAATCTACTTTAGTTCAGATTTGTGGAAGGGCGGCAAGGAATGTAGAAGGGCGCGTTATTTTTTATGAGAATGTAATAACTGGTTCATTGCAATGAGCTTTGACAGAAATGAATCGGCGTAGAAAAAAACAAATCGAGTATAATAAAAAAAATAATATTGAACCAAAAACAATAATTAAGGCAGTCCAAGAACTTGATGAGTTTAAAAACTTATCAAAACAAGAAACTGTGAATTACATGGTTTCAGAGGAACAGCTTAACTATGATATAACTTCTAAAAATATTGATACGGTAATAAAAAAAATAGAAGCGCAAATGAAAGAAGCTGCAGAAAATCTTGATTTTGAATCTGCGTCAATTTTAAGAGACAGGATGCTTGACCTCAAAAGTATGAAATCTGGGAATGTTAGCCCAAAATGCAAAATTTCAAAAAAAATTAAAAAATAGTATATAACGTAACTACTTTGTATCAGAATAGGCAGTGAAATTAGGGAAAGAGTGACGATAGAGGAAAGAAGCATCAGTGATAGAGACTTTTTTAATTTTAGATTTAAGAGAATTCAAAGAAGAAACAAGTTCCTC
>JAITTL010000025.1 GCA_031286985.1 Endomicrobium sp. | reverse complement strand
ATTTCCTTTGGCATTCCACATCCATTGTCCTTTACCTTTATTTCAATCTTTCTATCACTAACTGTATAAGAAACATCTATATCACCTGCATACACTAACGTGTCTCCTTTTTTCACTTTCCCAAGCGCTTCCACAGCATTATTAATTGAATTGTGCATCATCCCAGAGAACCCAGAAAAATCCCCTCCCAAAAACGCATATTTATTGTTTTCATCCGGGATATAATTAAACGTTACATTGGAATCTTTGTATTGGTACCGTTTTCTTAAAATTAGCCTCTTGAATTTCTATATACTTTTGAAGCAAAGTGTTTGCTATTGTTTTTACATTTGCTATTGATGCATCTAATTCCTTCCTCTCTTCTTCGGGTAGTTCACATCCTACAGGCGCACGGGAGACCGTCTTTAATCCAGATAAAGTATTTGCTGCTGTTTCTATACTTCCTATTGCCATCTTTAACATCTTCATTTCTTCTTCTGGTAATTTATTCATGGACATATACTCTATCATCTTCAAAGCAGTTATTGGTGAATCAACTTCACGCGCTACTACCTTGGCTATTCTATAAAGCTCTTCTTGAATCTCTAATTTCTTTTGTAGTTCTTCTGCTCTCTTTCGTTCTGTTATGTCTATTGAAATACCTAATAAGCCAACATTTTTTCCAACGCTGTTTGTTAACGGAATTTTATTTGACAGATATGTTCTAAATCCATTCAACAGAGAAGATTTTTCTTCCCCAGAGTATATCTTTCCTTTTTCAACGACTAATTTATTAACATTGTCATGCTTTTTGGCTTCTTCTAGTGGCAGTAAATCAAAAATTGTTTTTCCAACAATTTCTTCTTTGGAGCTCATTCCCAAATGTTTTGCCTGAATATCGTTACATCCCATATAAACGTATTTATTGTTTAACCAATACACATGTCCTGGCATTTTTGAAATAATATTTAACAAAAGCTCCCTTTCTGCACGATCATCCATCAACAATTTAAGTAAATCATCTTTTGATAAATCTTGCTCTTTTTTTGTGTTAGCAATCAAATTTGCAAAACTATCATCATCCACGAAATATCCACGATTTTTTTTATTTTCATACTCAATTCGAAAATCAGATATACTTGCAAAAGTTTCGTTAGAGAAATGTGGAAGTAACATCCTTACAGATTCTCTAAGATATTCAAAATAAGAAAACAATATCATTGTTGAATCTGTAATCTTCCCTACATGAATTGTATATATTTGTTTGTTAGGATATAAATAAGGAAGTGTCAATATCCACGCATTTTCCTCCACTAGATATGAAAGGCAATTTTCTCCATTTACATTTCGTTTTAATGCATAATTGCGTGCACTTTCTGTAAAAGCTTTACGAACAGATGTATCTTCATCTATTGTTTGCATTAAAAGATTTCTGCAAGAAATAAAATAGGGGTTTTTAATATTACTTATGCATTCTTGCCAATTTACCTGCACAAAATTCGACAAACCGGGCGAACACCGTTTGATCCACTCTATTTGCTCCTCTTCACCTCTAATTACAGCTTCTTCCAATTCTTCAATTGAGGAATTTTGTTTTATTTTTTGTAAATAATTATAACGGCTCAAATACCCCGTGCGTATTTCATATTTTTCACAAGTTGATAAATCAAATTTTTTCCCTATTAAATCTATTGTGGAATGTACCTTCATTTTATCATCTGGATTTTTAGCGTGAGATTCCCAAAATACAACAACAGAATTTTTTATTAATTCTGATGTTGGCAAATTATGAAAAGAGGCAACCGTAGCTTTGATGTTATTTTCCATGGTAGCTCTCCTTTTGATATGATTTATACACCACAGATTATTTAAAATTTTAGTTTATCTATTATCCCCACCTAATAGTATTAACATGACATATCGCCATTGCTAAAGCATCTGCAGCATCATCAGGTTTGGGAACTTTTTTAAGTTTTAAAAAAGTTTTTACCATATGCTGCATCTGATACTTATCTGCCGACCCATATCCTGTAAGTGCTAGCTTGACAACTTTAGGATTGTATTCAAATAATGCGATATTACTCATCGACACAGTTAAAAGTATTGCTCCTCTAGATTGTCCCACATATGTAATACTTTTCGATGTTTTAAAAAAAAACAATTCCTCTACAGCAACTGCTTCAGGTCTATATTTACTTATAATAAACTGCAACTCTAAATGTATTTTTTGCAATCTTTCTATGAGAGAAAAAGCGGGCATCGTCTTGACACAACCATACTCTATAAGGCTAATCTTATCTCTTGAACACGCCTCAACCACACCCCAACCTGTGAGTGAAAGACCAGGATCTATCCCAAGTATTATCATATCATTTATTTCAATTGATTTTACACATATAATTTTTCTATATCTTCATTAGAAATATCAAAATTTGCATAAACATTTTTAACATCATCATGTTCTTCAAGTTCGTCCATAAGCTTTAACATACATTTAGCATCTTCACCTGTGAGGGCAACTTGCGTTTGGGGAATCATTGTAATTTCAGCTGATGTAGTAGCTATATTCTTTTGCTTAAAGGCATCTTTTACCATTTCCAAATCTGCAGGCATCGTAATAATTTCATATACATTACTAGTTGCTTCACTTCTAAAATCTTCTACACCTGCATCCAAAGCTGTGTTCATAACGGTTTCTTCATCACTTACGGATTTACTAATTGTTATATAACCTTTCCTGTCAAACATCCAACCCACACATCCATTTTCACCAAGATTCCCTTTATGACTTGAAAACATTTTCCTTATATCCGATGCTGTTCTATTTTTATTATCAGTTGTTACTTCAACTATTAAAGCCACACCAGCAGGCCCATACCCCTCATAAACCATTTCTTCATAAACAGCCCCTGCTAATTCCCCAGTTCCTCTCTGAATAGCTTTTTTTATATTATCTTGAGGCATGTTTGCTTCTTTGGCATCCTCTATAGCCTTCCTTAATCGAGCATTATTTTCAATTTGTGCTCCGCTTTCTCTGGTTGCAACCACAATTTCTCTGATAATTTTTGTAAAAACCTTTCCTTTTTTTGCATCCGTAGCAGCCTTTTTGTGCTTAATACTTGCCCATTTATTATGTCCCGACATTTTTCAACTCCCGAAATTACGTTCTATGTTACTGTTCAATAGTTTAAAAAAATTTATGATCAAATTTTTTTTCGTCTATACTTCACACCAGACTTTAATTCAATTATAGATTTTTTAAATTTTGATCCAGCAATCGACATATCAATAAACATTTTTCTTTTATCTTTCATTATTTTAACAAGATCAATAGCTTGCTGTATTTTTTGCTTATTTACCGCGTCAGATTGCATTGCAAATTCTGCAACAACATTTATACCCACATTGGTAACTTCTACAAAGCCACTGCTAACAGCAATTTTCTTAATACCGCTTATCGAAGAATTAACAACTATTTCCCCATTGCACAGCTTTGTTACAAGGTTTATGTGGCCAGGTAACACTGTAATCATACCTCTTTCTGTTGGAAGGGAGGCCGATAACACCTCACCTTTAAAAATAAGACCTTGAGGTGATAAAATCTCTATTGCAAATTTGCCCATACAACTAACTATTCTCCCTTAAAGAATTTTTTGAGTTTTTTTCAACAACTTCCTCTATGGAACCAGCCATATAAAAATCCTGCTCAGGAATAGAATCGTATTTTCCTTCAATTATATCTTTAAATCCTCTTACCGTATCTTCAATTTTAACATATCTGCCTTCAAGTCCAGTAAACGTCTCAGCAACATACATAGGTTGCGTCAAGAATTTTTGCACTTTTCTAGCTCTTGCAACGATAATTTTGTCTTCATCAGAAAGTTCATCCATACCAAGAATTGCAATTATGTCCTGCAGATCTTTATATTTTTGTAAGATTTTTTTGGCCTCCATTGCGGTATTGTAATGGTCTTGTCCAACTATATTTGGATCTAAAAGTCTTGAGGAAGAGGTTAAAGGATTAACCGCAGGATATAATCCTTGTTCCATAATTGCCCTGTCAAGTGCTAACGTTGCATCTAAATGAGCAAAAATTGCAACTGGAGCTGGATCCGTATAGTCATCAGCAGGCACGTAAACTGCCTGAACAGAAGTAACAGAACCCTTGTTTGTCGATGTAATCCTTTCTTGTAAGTCACCCATATCTTTTGCAAGATTAGGCTGATACCCAACCGCCGATGGCATTCTTCCAAGGAGAGCTGATACTTCACTGCCAGCCTGAGCAAATCTAAAAATATTATCAATAAACAACAGAACATCTTCACCTTTTTCATCACGAAAATATTCAGCCATAGTAAGAGCTGATAATGCAACCCTCATTCTGTTCCCAGGAGGTTCATTCATCTGACCAAAAACTAAAACAGTTTTATCCATAACTTTTGATTCTACCATTTCCATCCATAAATCTGTCCCCTCCCTTGTCCTTTCACCAACCCCAGCAAAAACGGAATGTCCTTTATGAATTGTTGCAATATTTCTTATAAGCTCTTTAACTATAACTGTTTTCCCTACTCCCGCCCCACCAAAGATACCGATTTTTCCGCCTTTTGTAAACGGGGAAATTAAATCTATAACTTTGATGCCTGTTTCAAGCATCTCAGGTGTTGTTTTCTGTTCTATAAAGGTAGGAGCAGCTCTGTGTATGGATTGCCTCTTAACAGAATCATCAATTTTAGCTAAATCATCTATCGGCTCTCCTAAAACGTTAAATATTCTACCTAGAGTTTTTTCGCCCACAGGAACGCTTATCGGGGCAAAAGTTCTCACAGCTTTCATCCCTCTTTTCATTCCATCTGTAGAACCCATCGCTATTGTTCTTACTTCAAAATTATCCATTGCAAACATCGTTTCAAGAGTCAAACTACTCCCATCAGGCATTTTTAAAACCAATGCCTCGTAAACATTAGGAACCGCTCCTTTGAATCTAAAATCTACAACAGCACCCTGAACTCTTATAACTGTCCCTTGTGTGTCTATGTCTTGTGTTGAATTAAACCCAATCTTTGCATTTTCCATTTTATATTCCCTGTCGTCCATTTGCAAGATCTAAAATCTCATTTGTAATTCTTTCTTGCCTGGACTTATTATAGATACTAGTTAAGGTCTCTGAAATATCATTAGCATTGTCTTTTGCTTTTTTCATTGCAATCATTCTTGCAGCTTGTTCTGAAGCATAAGCGTTTACCAATGCGTTATAGAATTCAATTTCAAAGTAAAAAGGAAATAAGTCCTTAAGTACTTGTTGTGAACTTGGCTCAAAAATATACTCAATCTCAGTTTCTGAAAGAACTCCATCTTGTTTCACAGGAAAAATTTCTTCAACGACTGGGTCCTGAACAAGTATATTTTTGAATTTCGCATATATTACGCTTATCTTTACAACTTCTCCAGAAAGATAAAATTGCTTTGCTATATCAATCATAGGATACAAATCATCGTGTTTTGGAAAATTCGTACCCATATCAAACGATGCTATAACATTGTGATTGTACCATGTAGCATCTGCTAAAGCTTTTTTGCCAACAGCAATAACATAATCACTAGGATTTAGATAAGAATTTGCTTTTTTGAACAAGTTTACAATAAGTCCACCAACAAACCCTCTGTCAGGACAGATAATATAAACCAATCGCTTACCTTCAATTTCTTTTGCAAATTTTTCCATTTTGTTGAGCAAATCTTTATTTGCAACGATTCTTTGGAGTATACGTCTTATTTTTTCAGCATAAGGATTATATTTATCAACCGAAGATTGAGCTTTTCGTATTTTAGATGTAGATACCATCTCCATAGCTTTTGCTATCTTGAATATACTATCTGAGGTTTTTATTCTTTTTTTAAGCTGTTGTAAATTTTGTGCCATAGCTATTTATTTTTTTAAATTCTTCCATTTCTTTTTTTAATTCAGCCTTTAATGCATCATCTATTTTGGAATTATTGGAAAGTTTTTTTACAGTTTCAGTATATGTATTTTTTATATATTCTATCATCTGTTGTTCAATTAAAGAAATTTTATCAATTTCTATGTCATCAAAAATTCCTGTTGTTACGGCAAAAATTGATAATATTTCTGAAAGTTCATTACAAGGTTTGTATTGAGGCTGTTTCAAAATTTCTACAATTCTTTTTCCTCTTTTGAGTCGTCTTAATGTATCTTCATCCAAATCACTTCCAAACTGCACAAAGGTCTGCAATTCTCTAAATTGTGAAAGTTCAAGCCTTACTGGTCCTGCCAATTGTTTCATCGATTTAGTTTGTGCATTTCCACCAACACGCGATACTGAAAGACCTACATTGATTGCCGGACGTATTCCGGAGTTAAACAAATCAGATTCAAGATATATTTGCCCATCAGTAATTGAAATAACGTTTGTTGGAATATATGCCGACAGATCATTTCCTTGCGTTTCGATGATAGGCAGTGCAGTAAGAGACCCTCCACCTTTTTTATCAGACATTTTCGCTGCTCTTTCTAGAAGCCTTGAATGTAAATAAAAAATGTCCCCAGGGTATGCCTCACGTCCAGCTGGCCTTTTGATCAAAAGTGAAATCTGTCTGTAAGACCACGCATGTTTTGTCAAATCATCATACACAATCAAAACGTCCTCACCATTATCCATAAAATACTCACCAATTGCACAAGCTGCAAGAGGTGCAATATATTGCATTGAAGCAGTATCAGAAGCCGTGGCCGCAACAATTACACTATAGTCTAGTGCTCCTTCATCCTTTAACTTTCCAACAATTGACGCCAAATTAGATTGTTTTTGTCCTATAGAGCAATATATACATATAACTCTTTTTGAGCCTGTATCATATTCTTTTTGATTTAGTATGGCATCAATCGCAATTGCTGTTTTACCCGTACCCCTATCACCTATTATCAACTCTCTTTGTCCTCTACCTATTGGTGTCATTGCATCAATAGCTTTAATCCCTGTTTTTAAAGGTGTGTTCACAGAACTTCTTTCAATGATGCCTGGAGCTATTTTTTCAACCGGATAATGGGATGGATTTTCGTGCTTTAATTCTCTGCCATCTATAGGTTCACCTAAAGCATTTATAACCCGTCCAATCAACTTGCTTGAAACTGCAATATTTAAAATTTTACCTGTAGATTTTATTTTCATCCCACGCACGACATTTCCAAAATTTTTAAGGAGTACTATTGAAACCAAATCTTCATCAATATTTAAAATAAAGCCTATTGATCCATCATCAAATTTTACTTCCTCATAATAACCAGCATTAGTAAGACCTGAAGCTTCAACAATTTCATCCCCTATGGTTTCAACAACACCAAAATTTACAAGCTCAGGATTTATCTGCACGGAATATAATTCTTCCTCAATCTTTCGTATTATTTCTTCTGGTTTCATTATAATCTCTCTCTTATGGTGTTCAATGTTCTTGTAACCATCCATGCTACACTGCAATCCAACACAAAGTCGTCATACTCAAAGCACACTCCCCCACCAATATTTGCATCATCACGCTTAAATAAAATTTTCCTATTGGGAAACATATTTGTGATCCTCATTCTGTTTACATCGCTTAATTCCCCAGCAAAACTTACTGTAACACTGTTACTTTTTATTTCTTTTGCTAACAAATAGATAAACAACCTAAGATCCTGCTTTGAAAAAGTCGAACAAACCCAATCTAAATTCTCCTCAGAAAAACCTTCATACTTTACAATTGACGTAACAAGTTCTTTAATTTGCAATCTTTTCATCTATCTTTTCCAAAGCGCGAGACATAAGCTTCTGCTTCTCATCATCGGTAAATAAATCTGATAAAACTTTTGATATAATCTTGCCAGAAACGTCCACAGACATTTTTCCAATCTGTTTGTTTATGTTCTTAAACTCCACAGCAGCTTGATCTTTTGCTTCTTGTATGATTTGTTGTGAACATTGCTTTGCTTTTAAACTTGCTTCTCTTTGAGCTTCCTCTATAGAAATTTTAACTGAAGTGGTCAACCTATCTGCACTATTTCTAGCATTGGCAAGTATTTTGATTTGTTCCTCTTTCGCATTTGCTAAGGCCAACTTTGCACTTTCAGCATCTTGCAAAGACTGTGCAATTTTATGCTTTCTTTCATCAAATATTTTCTTCAAAGGCGTATACAAAAAAAACTTAAGAACAAATGCTATAAACAGAAAATTAACAACTTGAAACAAAAATAATTTTGTTTCTAACCCAAATTTTTGCACTATTTCCATTATATCCTCTATATCTACATCAATCCGAAAATTCGTATGAATTAGACGCGATTATTACAGCAACTAACGCCAATAATGTTAATGTTGATGTTTGTGCCCTTATAGTAATTCCTGTTCCATAACCGTTAACCATTTCGCATTATTACATCCGTTAGTCTCTGTAATTGTATTGCAATAATCAATCACAATCTGTTGTCTATTGTTGTATAGTCAAAAGACCCATAACGAGGCAATAAATAGCGATGGCTTCGACGAATGCCATTGCAAGCAACATGTTTACCATTATCTTACCTGATGCCTCTGGATTGCGCCCTGTAGCTTCAACAGCCTTCGCTCCTATGTAGCCAATCCCTAACGCTGGGGCCAACCCACCTATTGCAATAATCATTCCACCTGTAAAGGTCATTTTTATATCTCCTTTTTTACTAATGTGATTTATCAGTCATTATATGCATAAACACCATTGTGAGAATCGAAAAAACCACTGCCTGGATAATCGCTACCATAATTTCAAGCCCGATGAATGGAAGAGGTAAGCCTATTGGGCACAAATCATACATAGCCATTACAACTTTCTCTCCAGCAAAAATATTACCAAAAAGGCGAAACGCAAACGAAATAAACTTTGTTAGCTCATTTACCAATTCCAATATGCCAACGAACAAAAATATTGGAAACATTTTTAACGTGATAAATTTTGTAAAATACGCCTTAATTCCCATATGTTTTACACTTAAGTAATGAGTTATCACTACCGACATCACGGCAATTGCCAAAGTAAGATTTAAGTCACTTGTAGCAGCTTTTAAAAGCGGTACACCCTCACCACAGAATGTTGTTGAATAAAATCTTATGGTCTCAAATCCTGGAAATTGCGCCAATAAATTTGAAATTACTATAAACAAAAAAAACGAAGCAACCCAAGGATATATAAACCCTGCGTTTTTACCAGCAGTACTTTCTGTCATTTCACTAAAGTAATCAACAACCATCTCCACAGCATTTTGTATATTGCCAGGTCTGATGGCAATCGATTTACCTACGACAACAACCAAAGCAACAATAACAATATCTGTGATCAGCGTTGCAACAACAGTATTTGTTACCGGAAAACCCATTATTGAAAACAAAACATCTGGAACCATTTGCATTTTATATTACGCCACCATATTCGCCACATATCACTAGTTATTTCTTATCACCGTTTTTTCTAGTCTTGCTCCATCACATAATGCATCATCAACACAAAAAAAGCAGATACAAACACTCAACTCACGATCATACAACTTACGTGTAACCACGACCGGTATTTTAGAACTTTCAAGAACAATATGCAAATATTTGCATAAATCTGTAATACATCGATATGTTTGATCTTTTTTAGGTAATTCATATCAAATTCATAGCGACATCAATATTCTATACCTCTTTGCGCTTGTATACTATCGTTATAGGAATGTTTGATCTCTTTCATTTCTGTAACAATATCTGCAATATCAATTAGCTTCTTACAAGCATCTCTTCCTGTTATAACTACGTTTGATCGTTGCGATAATTGTTTTACAAGTGTGATAAATTCGTTTTCATTTATAAATTTATCCCTTAATGCAATATTAAATTCTTCTAAGAGAACTAGATCATACTTCTTATCAGAGGTAACAATTTTTTTAAATTTTTCCATGGCCACAGCACACTGTGCTGTAACATTTTCAAAACTCACACCTTTAATACAATATGGATGTTCTTTAGCAAAAGAAAAAAAATCCAAACCGTCCAGTTTTAGCAAAATCTTTTGTTCTCCATGAAATCGTTCATCCTTAAACAACTGTACAATACAAACCTTAAATCCTTGCCCCAAAGAACGAACCACTTGTCCTATAGCTGCAGTTGTTTTACCCTTGCCATTGCCTGTGTTTACAATTATCATAAACCCCAACTCAATCTGAGAATTTTCATATCAAATCGTATTCTTTAAAACTAAAATAGTTATTATTTGAAATTATTATGTGATCCAAAAGGGAAACCTCTATTGATATCAATGCTTGTTTCAAACAAGCAGTAGCATCTATATCGTTTTGTGAAGGTTTTAGAGTTCCACCAGGATGATTATGCGCCACTATAAGCGCTACGGCTTTAAACTTTAACGCAATTTCTGCAATTTTTCTTGGAGTCAAAAAAGATTTATTCACAGTTCCACTTTCGATTTCTAAACAATCTATAACCCGATTTCCTGAATCCAGAGCTATTGCATAAACTTTTTCCGTCTTTTCACCGCTTAATGTAGAAACCAAGTAATCTATCACATTTTTTGGTGTAGACAATCTATTCTTTTCTTTTATATTTAAAGACAAATACAATGAACTAAATTTTCTTAAAAATAACAAAAAACCTGCGGAACAATCAGAAATATTTTTAACTTTTTTTAAATCCTCAAAATCGGCATCAAAGACCTGCTTTAAACTGCCAAATTTATTTATAATTTCTTTTGCCAGAATTTTCACATCTTTTCTTGGGATAACATACGTCAATGCCAGTTCCAATATTTCGTAATCCGCAAGGCTATTAAACCCTCCTAAAACAAATCTTCTCCTAAGTCTATCTCTATGTCCTACGTAGTGAGGTTTCGATTGTTTCATGTTCATAAGATACGTTATTTTTTACAAAATATCCACTTGTTTTTTTGCAAGTATCTTTTTTTTTATAACGCTTATAACACTTACTTTTTTGTTTGCGCAACTTTTTAATTTTTTGCTGCCTTTCCGACATTCTACCTAAAATTTGTTCATCAATTTTTTTGACAAGCAAGCATCTTGCAAAAAATCTATTTAATCCTTGAGTTCTTCCTTTAGAACATTTTATTTTTATTCCTGTAGACAAATGTTTCAAGTAAACAGCTGTTGCTACTTTATTAACATTTTGTCCACCATTGCCTGAAGAATAGATAAATTTTTCTTCAATATCAGACTCTTTAATTCCATATTTTTCAAATTGTTCGTTAAGTTCTTTCCGTTTTTTTGTATTGACTACAAGATCTATCATACTATGCGACTCTTGTTTTTATATACGAAAACAAATTGAAAATTATGATTTTGTAAGAATTTAAAATTCCCATTAATGCGAATTCTTGTACTCTAAGCAATGTTTTCCATATTTCTTGGTAAAATTTCACTACTTCTATCCTGGATTGAGTATATATAATTCTTTCTCCACACTAATCTTTCTTCCTCAACAAACTAAAATCCCCAGCTTATCCCTATATTCCCATACATGTCCTTATACTTCCTAGCTCCTTCATAATTTATGTTTACATTTATCCCTATATCCTTACCTAAATCTATCCCCA
>JAITTL010000027.1 GCA_031286985.1 Endomicrobium sp. | reverse complement strand
AAGTTGTTAGTGAGAGGAAGACTAAATAGGTACAAGGTGGATGATCTAGGCAGTGAGGTATTTAAGAAAGAGAAGGAAATAAAGTTTGACGGGAAAGGAATAGGAGGAGAGTTAGAAGGCAAGTATAAGATAAGAGTGAGCAAGAGAGTGGTTATGGGTCCGTGGATAGGGATAGAAGCATCGACAGAGAGTTATGACGAAGATAAGGAAAAGATAATCAAGAAGGGAGATTATAGTAGGTCGTTATTAGGAATAGGCTGGGAAATAAGAACGAAGGTAGGAGAGGTAGGAGTAGTGGGGTTAAGAGCAGGATACAGGAGATTGTTGAGCGGAGAGATACCGAAGATAAAGATAGGAGAGATAGTGGATAGTAAGGATGAGAAGTACAAGAAGAATAAGAAGATAGAAGGGGAGGGGATAGAAGAAGGGAAGGACATAGTAGAGGTAGCATTAGGATTAAGCTTAGACTTAGGGAAAGGGTTTGGAACGTCAGCGATGGTTCGATACGCTGGAGCCAAACACTTCCAGGACATAGGTGCAAACTTAGGGTTTAATTATAAATTTTAGAAGGAGGTAGGTTTAGAAAAGTAGGAGTAGTTTATATGGTAGTACAACACCGTAGTGTCAAAGAGCCTAGAACCTGAAAAACACGGATGAACATGGTAGGAACGATTAGTTAATGTGGCTGATGTTTTTTTTAAGAAAAATGAAAAATGATTGTAGCAGCGATAGATCAAATAGACAGAGATTTAGTAGTTGACTATTTAAGCCTTCCTATTGAGAGGGAATTATGAACAGAGTTGTACTTTCTGCCAACATAACAGTAGTCCGCATTTAGATTTTGTATATATAGATGGCAATTTTTCAGTTTATTTTAACATAAATTATGGAGCTTATTGATTGTCAACCCAGATTAAGCTTTTTGTTGGGCTTGGTAACCCTGGTCATAAATATGAAAATACACGTCACAATCTTGGTTTTATGGTTCTTGATTCTATAGCGATGGCTAAAGGGATTGAATTTAAAAATTGGGACAATGTGGCTGATGTTTCTTTTTTTGAGGCCCCAGCGTGGAAAGTGTGGCTTTTGAAACCTACGACTTTTATGAACTCTTCCGGAGATGCTATATCATGTTTTATAAAATATCATAAAATCAGTGTAAAAGAGATTCTTGTTTGTTACGATGATTTTTCCATACCATTGGGAGATTATAAAATTAGAATGTCTGGTTCTGCTGGTGGGCATAACGGTATAAAATCCATAATAGAACATCTTGGAACTGATGATTTTCCAAGAGCGAAGTTTGGGATAGGCCCGTTACCCAAATTTATGAATATGGTGGATTTTGTTTTGGCTAAGTTCCCCAAGGAAGATGAGGTTAAAATAAATGCTGTAAAAAATTTGGCCGTTGAAACTTTTGATGAAATAAATGCGTCTGATATAGATAAAGCAGCTTCTAATTTAGCCAATAAGTACAAGTTGATACATAACATATAAACACTTCACAAGTTGAATTGTTGGCATTTTTTCTTTTGCATTTAAGATTTTTTCTCTTGTCTTTTTGTACTGAAACAAAAAGAAGAGCTGTTTTTTAAGCTAAATTCTGTGTTATTAATATAAAGTTTATTTTTATGGAAATCGATATGTATAAGATAATCGTCAAAATAAAAATCAAAGATTTCTTTTAATGCATCCCCAGTGCTTTCTATCACGTCAACTTTAAAATTTGCCAAATCATAAAGTATCTTTTTCTTATCTAAACCAGCTACTTTTATGTTGGGTTTTTTTATACCGGAAAATAATATAAACTGTTTAAATGAATTGATGTAGTATTTGTCGTAATACTTTGTTTTGTTATAAAGAAAAAGTGTGCTTTTCGAATTATTTCTTACGAGTAAGGTGGTTATATTGATTCCATTGTATACGTTAAAGAATATTTTGTTTTTTTCATACAGCATAGGACAAATCAAATATCCTAAATTCAGTATTAATACGATTCCTGAAACCACAATTCTTTTTCTATTTTTAAAACATGCAATACAAAAAAGGAATAAGAAAAACAACAGAAGCTGTGTAATTGATGGTTTTGCTATATTTATAGAAGCAAATTTGAGATTTCCTAAAAACATTGTAACAGATAAAATAAAATTGAGAAATATACAGAGAATAATTGAACATAATGTTGCAGCATATTGCAATATAAAAGTTAAAACATAAAAAATAACACCCAAATAGAGAACAAGGCCAATGAGAGGGACAATTACTGTATTTGCTACAAGAGATACTACTGAAATTTTACCAAAATAGTACATACAAATCGGTACCAAAATTATCTGAGCTGAAATAGTAATGGATAGTACACTACATATGAAACGTAGTGGTTTGTTCTTTATATTTTCAAAAAATCTCAAAATATGTTTGTAAAAACAAACAATTCCTATCGTTGCACCGTAAGACATTTGAAAAGATGCAGTAAACAGTTGCTGTGGCTGAAATATAAGTGTCGCCAATGCAGATAAAGCAAGCGAGTTGTATATTAAAGGTTCCCTATCTAATGCTAAAGAAAAAATTATACAGGAAAACATTATTGCTGATCTTAGAGCTGGCGGGTTTGCGCCAGTAGCAATAGCATAAAAAAATATAAACGGAATACTTAATAAGGAAGCTCTTTTCAAAGAAAGTCCAGTCAACTTTAAAACAAAAAGAACGATAATACCTATAAAACCTATATGCAGTCCGCTAACAACTAAGACGTGCATTACACCAGAATCTGAAAAAGTATTTTTGATATCAGTTGCAAGAGAACTTTTATCGCCGATGATCAATGATTTTAAAATATCAGAACACGGTTTCTTGAGATATGTGTCAATTTTATTACTTATGTCTAGTTGAAATATAACTGCAAATTTTTTGATAATGCTTGGTTTTGATTTTATATATTCAAAAGAAAATGTATCTAATGTAATATAAATTTTATTTCTTGCAAGATATTTTTGATAATCAAAGGTTGATGGGAAATCAGCAGAAAAAGGTTTTTTTAGTTTTCCCTCAACCTTTACTATATCTCCATAGGATACACAGTACACAGATGGCAGGTTTACTATAATTTTTTCATTTATGATTTTTCCATTTACAGTACTAGTTTTGAGTACAAATCTCTTTTTATGTTTTACGTTATGCCAAGCAGATATAACTTTTCCTTCAATTGAAACAATATCATCATTTTTAACCAAGTTATAAAGTGAGCTCTGGTTTTCATACGAAAAATATCCAAAGATATCCAATAAAATTAATAGAGAGACATACCCTATAAAAATTGTTATAGCGGGTCTTTTACAAAGTATTTTTATTATTTGGCAATTACAGATACGTGAATTTCTTTTTTCATTTATCATCATGATTTTGGTTCTAGATGAATGAACTATTTTTGACACTATAATAGATGGTATACGACCGCTATGCAAAGCAAAGAGTGCAATGCCTGTGATGCATAAGAGCTTTTTCATTGTACTAAAATTGATATAATCTAGGTCAAATGAAAAATGGAAGCATTGCATCGATAGGGGAATTCGGTCTGATAGATATAATTAAAAATCAGATTTTAAATTCAAAAACTGAAAAAAATGTTACTGTTGGGTTAGGTGATGATAGTTTTTGTTTCAAATTGGGCAAACAGAGCCTTTGTGTAACAAAAGACCTGCTAATTGAAAATGTCCACTTTAAAAAAGAATGGATAATGCCACAAACTCTTGGCCAAAAAGCTATTGAAGTAAATGTGAGTGATATAGCGGCTATGGGTAATGTAAAACCTAAATATACGTTTATAGGATTGGGTGTTCCGTCAACTACATCGGAAATATTTATAAAAAATCTATATAAGGGCTTTAAAAAAATTTGCGATAAATACCAAATACTTATAGCAGGTGGAGACACTGTAAGAGCCGATAAAATTGTGATATCTGTCACAATCATCGGTGTTGTTTGTAATGATGGAATAGTTAAAAGAAGTGGTGCCAATGCTGGTGATTTAATTGGTATAACAAACACATTTGGAGATGCTGGGGGTGGTGTTGAACTTTTGTGTAAATATGGGAAAAAACATAAATATACCAAGTATGAACGTTTCCTAATTTCAAAACAAAATAGTCCTAAAGCAAGACTCCACGAAGCGTGGAAGATATCAAAATATTTAACTTCTCTAACAGATGCTTCTGATGGATTGTATGTTTCAATAGAGCTACTTACAAAAAATTTTTGTAAAGGTGCAGATATTTGTATAGATAAAATTCCGATTTCGACAGCTCTAAAGAGGGTTTTCAAAGATAGCCAAAAGCAGTTGAATTTTATGTTGTTGGGCGCAGAAGACTATGAACTTGTTTTTACAGTACCGGCTTCAGAGGCAAAGATATTGAAAAAACTGGTTCCACAAATTTCTTATATAGGAGAAGTTAATCTGTCAAACAAGGTGAGATATTTTTACAATGGGAAAGAACAAAAGATCCAATATTTGGGATATAAACATTTCTAAGCAAAATATTTTTGTCACTAAAAACCCAGACGAAACAAGAAATCTAGGTGAAAGATTTGCGTCTGTACTAAGAAGCAGCGATATTGTTTTTTTAAATGGAGACTTAGGAAGTGGAAAAACAATTTTTGCACAAGGTGTTATAAAAGCATTTGGAAACAAAGGTTTTGCAAAAAGTTCAAGTTTTATAATTGTGAATGAATACAACGCCGGAGATTTAAAGCTTTTTCATTTTGATCTGTATAGACTTGAGCCTTCTAATATTCTAGACATAGGTATAGAAGAATATATTTACAGTAAAAACATTTCACTTATTGAGTGGGCAGATAGACTTATTGGAAGTTTCAATGATAGTTATTGGAACGTTGAAATTGAAGATATGGGTTCTATAAGAAAAATAAAGATAGAGAAAAAATATGAAAATTTTAGCTGTAGAAACTTCAGGAAAAACGTTTAGTGTAGCCTTAAATGAAAACGATATAACGATTGCATCATGCTACTATGATTATGGCAATATACATTCCGAGATGATCATTTTGGTAATTGAAAGATTATTAAAAGACACAGGTAATACCTTTAACTCAATCGATAAATTTGCTGTATCAACAGGGCCTGGAAGTTTTACAGGCATAAGGGTTGGCATGACAGCTGTAAAAACATTTGCTCAAATATTGGATAAACCTGTTACAGCTATTGATACCTTGACAATTTTAGAAAAATCCTTTGTAAAAATTAAAGGAACAAAAATAGTGTCTGCTATAGATGCTTTAAGAAATGAAGTTTATGTGAAAGCCGGGAGAGAAATTATAACCAAAAATATAGATTCGTTTATAAAAGACTCAGAAAAATATAAAAATGAGATACTTGTAATAGGGAACGGTGCTATAGTTTACAAAGAAAAGCTTAGCAAAGAGCTCGGCAAATACAGCGTATCTCTACCGTACAGTATGCACATTCCTAAGGCTCAAGTTTTAGCAACATTGGCTTTTTACTCCACCAAAGATGAAATTTATGCAAAAATAAAACCTCTATACATTCGCCGCTCATGGGCTGAGGAAACAAATAGGAAATAAGAACAGTGTATGAATAATTACACTATTTCCTCTTTACCATTTTGTATTGTTTTTTAACCCAATGTTTCAACTTGTCTGTTTAATGTTGAGAAAACAGTTCGTAAATATTTAATCAAGGCAGATTCCAAAATCAATATAATTTAGCCAATTATTTTGTTTGAGATAGCACACAAAGAACACATAAAAGTCCTAATTTTACTACCCCATTACTTTGTGCTGCAACTAGACTGGATTGTTCCTTTATGCTATAACTAGACTGGGTTATTCCTTTCAAAAGCCCAATATGCTGTGGACCCTTGCATTCCATAACGTATTTTGTGTACCTCGTAAACAGATATGGTTATCACTGTAATTTATTTGAATGAAAAAGATAAATGTCAAAATATATTCTTGATGTATTCTTGTCTTTGTGTTTATAATTTTGCGAAATAGGGGATTATAAAAGTGAAATATATGAGAAAAGCTCTGAAGATATTATCGTTGTGTTGGTGTATTCAATTTTGTGTTGGCACTGTAGTTGGTGAAGTCAAAGATAAAGACAATTGTAAATATAAAGCGTTTTGTCTCAGAGGTAAGGTGTGTTATGAATCAAAAGAATATAAAAAGTCAATTGATAATTTTACTTCGGCAATTAAATTAGATCCTAACTGTTATGGAACATTTTTTAATAGAGGTTTGGCATATTTGCAAGTGAAAGAATATGATAAAGCGGTTGCAGATTTTACGTCTGCTATCAAGTTAAATCCCAATAGTTGGAAAGCATTTGCTAATAGAGGCTGGGCGTATTGTGAATTAAAAAAATATGGCAAAGCAATTGGTGATTATACTTCAGTAATTAAATTAAATCCTAATAATTATGGGTTTTTTTATTGCAGAGGTTTGACATATTTGCAATTGAAAGAATATGATAAAGCAGTTGCAGATTGTATATCTGTAATAAAGTTAAATCCTAACTGTCATGAAGCATTTCTTAATAGAGGTTTTGCATATTTGCAATTGAAAGAGTATGATAAAGCGGTTGCAGATTTTACATCTGTAATAAAGTTAAATCCCAATAGTTGGAAAGCATTTCTCAATAGAGGTTTTGCATATTTGCAATTGAAAGAATATGATAAAGCGGTTGCAGATTGTATATCTGTAATAAAGTTAAATCCTAACTGTCATGAAGCATTTCTCAATAGAGGTTTGGCATATTTGCAATTGAAAGAATATGATAAAGCGGTTGTCGATTGCACATCTCTAATTAAGTTAAATCCCAATAGTTGGGAAGCATTTGCTAATAGAGGCTGGGCGTATTGTGAATTAGAAAAATATGGCAAAGCAATTGATGATTGTACTTCAGCAATTAAATTAAATCCTAATGATTATAGGTTTTTTTGTTGCAGAGGTTTGGCATATTTGCAATTGAAAGAATATGATAAAGCAGTTGCAGATTTTACATCTACAATCAAGTTAAATCCTAATTGTTATAAAATATTTCTTAATAGAGGTTTGGCATATTTGCAATTGAAAGAATATGATAAAGCGGTTGCAGATTTTACATCTCTAATCAAGTTAAATCCCAATAGTTGGAAAGCATTTGCTAATAGAGGCTGGGCGTATTGTGAATTAAAAAAATATGGCAAAGCAATTGATGATTATACTTCAGCAATTAAATTAAATCCTAATCGTTGGAAAGCATTTGCTAATAGAGGCTGGGCGTATTGTGAATTAAAAAAATATGGCAAAGCAATTGATGATTATACTTCAGCAATTAAATTAAATCCTAATAATTATGGGTTTTTTTATTGCAGAGGTTTAGCCCATTATGAATTAGAAGATTATGAAAAAGCATTTACTGATTTTATGTCCGCGATTAAATTGAAGCCAGATTGTTATTATGAACTAGAAGATTATGACAAAGCGATAAAAATTTTAGAACGTATAAAGGATTATTATTTGCAAAACCATGATGTTAAAAGATGCAAAGATGTAACAACGTTAATACGTAAGATTGAAAAAGCGATGAGAATAAAATAATAAGTACTGCAAATACATATGAGGTACTGGCAATGAAGTATGGATTTATCAAAACAGCAGCCGTGACGTCAAATATTACGATTGCCAACTCTTCAGCAAATTCTCTGGAGATAATAAAATTAATAAAGCAAGCTGATACTTGTGGTGTCGAACTTCTGGTTTTTCCAGAACTTTGTGTAACTGGATATACTTGTGGTGAATTGTTCTTGTCAGATGTTCTTATACAATCCGCCAATAATGCTCTTAGTGCAATTTGTAAATCTACAGTTGGCAAAAAGTGTTTAATTTTTTTGGGTTCACCGGTATGGTATGAGTGTAAACTTTATTCTTGTGCTATTGCTATTCAAAATGGAAAAATTCTTGGAGTTGTCCCTAAAACGGAATTACCAACATACTCTGAGTTTTATGAACTCCGTTATTTCGCTTCAGGCAAACACATTTTTGGTTCGATCAATTTGTGTGGACAAACAGTGCCTTTTGGTACAGATATAATTTTCATGGCAAAAAGTGACAATAGCATAAAAATAGCTGCTGAAATATGTGAAGACATGTTTGTCGTTTCGCCTCAATCTAATCGGCATGCCCAGGCTGGGGCTTTGATCATAGTAAATCTTTCAGCATCTAATGAACTTGTTGGCAAAAGTGACTACAGAAAAATTCTTATAAAATCTCAAAGTGGACGTTTATCAGCAGGGTACGTTTACGCTTCATCTGGCCCGGGGGAATCTGTAAGTGATATGATTTTTTCAGGGCAACGTATTATAGCTGAAAACGGAAAAATCATTGCAGAAAGTGGGCTTTTTGAGAGAGGGTTGACTATATGTGAAATAGACGCACAAAGACTCGCTTATGAACGTCGTAGACTTAATGTTTTTACAACAAACTCAAGTGGATATCGTACAGTAGAGTTTGATTTTAACACAACTAGTATGAATTTAACGCGCTACATTTCACCATTACCATTTGTACCAGACAACACAAACACAGCCCATGCCAGAGCAGAACTTGTACTACAAATACAATCAAGAGCTCTTGCAGAAAGATTAAAACTTACAAAGCTTGATGCCGTAATAGGTATTTCAGGTGGGCTTGATTCAACTTTAGCTCTTTTGGTCATAGTGCGAAGTTATGAGCTTTTGGGAAGAAACAAAAAAAAGATAATAGCTGTTACAATGCCTGGGCCCGGAACAAGTAGAAAAACTATAGCAAACGTTTTAAAATTTTCAGAATCTTTAGGAATACAAATTAAAAAAATTCCTATAACTGATGCAGTTAAAAGACACTTGAATGATATTAAAAACGATGATGCAATGGATGTTACCTATGAAAATGCGCAATCACGTGAACGTACTCAAATTTTGATGGATATAGCAAATGCCAGAGATGGTTTAGTTGTAGGTACTGGTGATATGTCTGAAAGTGCGCTTGGCTGGTGTACTTATAATGGGGACCATATGTCTATGTATGCTGTAAATTCATCGGTGCCTAAAACTCTTGTAAAGTATCTCGTGAGTTATGAATCAGAAAGACTTAAAAACTGTAAAAACGCTTTAATGAGTGTTCTAAATACTGAAATAACACCTGAACTTCTTCCTCCTAAGAACGGTAAAATTTCTCAAAGAACTGAGAACATAATAGGCCCTTACGAACTTCATGATTTTTTTTTATATTACACGATTCGTTTTGGACAAAAACCTGATAAAATACTCATGCTTGCTACAAAAGCTTTCAAAGGGAAGTACAGTATGGCGGAGCTAAAAAAGTATCTGAAAATATTCATAAAACGATTTTTTAAAAGCCAGTTTAAACGTAACTGTATGCCGGATGGAGTAAAAATCGGAACGATATCACTTTCTCCACGTAGTGATTGGAGAATGGCAACAGAAAGTAGCGACAAAGATTGGGTTGAAAGTGTAAGATGATTAAAATTTTAAGTGAAAATGTTAAATAATTAATACTTGGATAATTAAGAGTGTTAAGTATGGGTGGTAAAATACAGTAAAGAAAGGTACACAATTGTTATTAAAATCCCATTTTCAGGTATTTAAGAATCTTTGAGAAAGATCGACATCAAAAGTGCAAAATTGAAGTGAAACGCATTCATCGCTTTTGATTGTTTTAGGCGAAAGTGTTCAAATGCTTTCAAGATTTCAAGCAGTTCAGAATTCATGTTTGAAAAGCCGATGAAAAGAGTGGTATTAGCCGAATGGTTAAATACATAGTGTTTTTTATAGAGGGATGCTTTTTAGTGCGTATGCTTATAAATGCGTTTTTATTAATTATCAAATACTCAAGCAATAACTGCGCAAAACCAAATTAAAAATTACAGTGTGATTAGAAACAATTTAGCTACAACATAAACGATGAAACACACACACCAGGCATTTTGGTATTAGAGTCGGCAGCATTATACTAAAAAATTTCATTTGATTGGGTTACCACATCTTTCACTTTCTTAACTCTGCGTTGGCATGTTTGAGTTTTTAAAATATGTTTAAACTTTGTTATGGAACATGAGTTATAGAGAAATTGTTTGGTTGTAATGTGAAAAACTCCACACCTGCTTCTAAAAAGAGCTCTTCAAAGGAAGTATCTGGGTACGCAGTACTCATAACGATCCTTTTTATGCCAGCATTAACTATCATTTTTGCACATAATATGCATGGCGAATGCGTACAATAGAGAACAGAACCACTAATGTTGATACCATGGTATCCACCTTGTATAATTGCATTTTGCTCAGCATGGATGGCTCTGCATATTTCGTGCCTTTGCCCTGAAGGGATGTTGAGAGCATTTCTTAAACAACCTAAGCATAAACAATCTTTGACACCTGAAGCTGCCCCATTGTACCCAGTTGTTAGAATCCTTTTATCTTTTGCGATAACAGCTCCAACGTGATGACGCACACACGTTGATCTTTCTGCTACTAGCCAAGCAAGTTTGATAAAATATTCATCCCATGATGGGCGATCAGTGGTTTTTTCGCTATACATGACCGGTATTCAACTAAAAAATCGACATTGTGTCAATATGCTTTTTTTGATAAAATGGTGCCACGTTTTGAAGTTACGTATTGATCCCGGAGATTTGTATGAATTTTCAAGAAATCATCATGAATTTACAAAAATTTTGGACAAAACAAGGGTGTCTTATGTGGCAACCTTATGATTTAGAAAAAGGTGCAGGAACATTTAATCCTGCCACGTTTTTACATTCTTTGGGTACGAAGTCATGGAATGTGGCCTACGTTGAACCTTCCAGAAGACCTACAGATGGGAGATATGGAGCAAATCCAAACAGATTGCAACATTATTACCAATTTCAAGTTATTATGAAGCCTGCACCAAAGAATATACAACAAATTTATTTGAAAAGTTTAAAAGCAATATCCCTTGATCCTAAAAAACATGATATAAGATTTATTGAAGACGACTGGGAATCTCCGACTCTTGGAGCGTGGGGACTTGGTTGGGAAGTATGGATTGATGGCATGGAGGCAACGCAGTTTACATATTTTCAACAAGTTGGAGGAATTTCTTTAAACCCAATTTCTGTTGAAATTACATATGGGATTGAAAGAATTGCAATGTATGTTCAGGAAAAAAACAGTGTTTATGATTTACAATGGAACGATGACTTAACTTATGGAGATATACATCTTGCTGGCGAAAAACAGTGGTCTTTTTATAATTTTGAGAAATCCGATGTGGCTATGTTAAAGCAACATTTTGCTGATTGGGAAGATGAGGTAAAAAAACTTGTATCATCAAATCTTCCACTTCCTGCTTACGATGCCGTTGTGAAATGTTCTCACTTGTTCAACTTGCTCGATGCTAGAGGGGCTATTTCTGTTTCTGAAAGGGTTGGCTATATTTTAAGAGTACGTACAATTTCTAAAATTGTTGCAGATGAATATTTGAAAAGCATTATGTAACCATTGTTTTTGATTTATGAACAATAAATATGAATTTTGTTATCAGGCAAAGCGTGCATAAAAGTGAGTTTAGTTGAGAGGTTTTAATTTATTAAAATGAAAATCATTTGTTCAGCTGTTGCGTCATTTTAGAAAATGTAGCAACTAAATGAGTTTGCTTCATGGTGAGAGGGTACAAAATGATGTATGAAAACGTAAAAAATGCTTTGCTTGAGGTGCGTACAGAAGAGATTCCATTTTCATATATTGAACCTGCATTAAAACAGATTGAGCAAATTGCTTCAAAATTTTTTAATGCTTCAAGACTAAAGTACACCTCGCTGAAAACATATGCTACCCCAAGAAGACTTGTCCTAATAGTTGAAAATCTCAGCGGAAGAAGTGAAGATATATTAGAAGAAATCTTAGGGCCATCATTAAAAGCCGCAAAGGATGTGTATGGAAAATATACACCTGCAGCTATAGGGTTTGCGGCAAAAAACGGCACAACTCCTGAGAAGCTTACAGAAAAAGTAACTGAAAAAGGAGAATATCTTTCTCTTGTCAAAAAAACAATTGGTGAAAAGACGGAAAAACTCTTGGCCATGATTTTTCCTGAAATAATTAAAAATATATCTTTTCCTAAAGTAATGCATTGGGAAACAACTGGATTTGAATTTGCAAGACCTATAAGGAGTGTAATTGCGCTTTATGGTAAAAAAATTGTCAAATTCAAGATTGCAGATGTTAATTCATCAAACTGGACTACAGGGCTTCATGCTTGTGATAATACCAAAATAAGAATAGATCTACCTGAAAATTACATAACGAAAATGAAAAACAAATCCGTGATCGTCAACCAAAATGAAAGAAAAGAACAAATAAGGAAATCCATAGGACACGTCTTAAAAAATGTTGGAAATGTGGTGTTGGACGACGATCTTATCGATGAAGTAAATTACCTTGTAGAATACCCTTCGGCTGTTCTTTGCGCGTTCGATGAAAAATATCTTGATTTGCCAGCAGAGGTTCTAACAGTATGCATGAAAAAAAGTCAAAAATGTTTTGCTGTAACTGATAAAAGTGGAAAAATTTTAAATTGTTTCGTAGGTATCAAAAATGGTATTTCTATGTATCAAGAAATTGTAAAAACCGGATATGAAAAAGTTGTTGCAGCAAGGCTTGCCGATGCTGAATTTTTTTATCTCAACGATTTAAAGAATGGGCTCAACAATAATGTGGAAAAGTTAAAGGGCGTTACTTTTAATAAAGAAATTGGGACAGTTTATGATAAAATTGAGCGCATCAAAAAGATATCAGATATTTTCAACAGAAAATTTAATATGCAAATTAACGACGTACTCCTTGAAAGAGCGATAATGCTTTCAAAAACTGACTTGGTAAGTGAAATGGTTTTTGAATATTCTGAGCTTCAAGGTATAATGGGCAGAATTTATGCTTTAAAATTAAGTGAAAATTGTGATGTCGCCGAATCTATAGAGCAACATTACTGGCCTCTAAGCACCTCGGAAAAACTCCCATCCAATAAAATAGCAACGGTAATATCATTGGCCGATAAAATAGATACCTTGGCCGTAAATTTTTCGATAGGTCTTGAGCCATCGAGTTCGGCTGATCCATATGGATTAAAAAGATTAGGTATGGGGTTTATAAGAATTGTGATGAAAAATCTTCCAAACGAAGATTTTACGGATACTATTGCGGAAGTTTTTGAGTTTTTACCTGAAATTGTGAAAAAACATCCTAAAGCAAAAAATGCTTACGAAAGACTTATTGATTTTTTGTGGAAAAGAGTGGAAGGTGTTCTTGAGTTTCAAGGATATAGTTCCAACGATATTAAATCTGTGGTAAATGAAACAAAAATTAATGAGTTGAAAGCTATAGGTTCTTTACAACCGAAACTTGATGCATTGCAAAAGGCAAAAAGGAACGACAATTTTGCATCCATAATATCTATGTTTAAGAGGGTAAATAATATTATAAGTCAGGCAAAAAAACAAAATATTAATATTTTACAGATAAACGAAAATTTACTTAAAGAAGAAACTGAAAAAAATCTTTTTGATGTCTCAAAAGAGGTTAAAATAGCGGTTGCAAATCACATGGCAAAAAATGAATATGAAAAAGTGTTTGGGAAAGTATTAGAAATGAAACTTGTGGTTGATAGTTTCTTTGAAGAAGTTATGGTCATGGCAGAAGACAAAGATGTAAAATTAAACAGAATTGCTCTTTTATGTTATGTAAAAAGTATATTTGAAGGATTTATAGATTTTTCTGCTTTACAGCAATAAGCATTTTGCTTTTTATATTTATGTATTTTTATCAGAGATAATTATGGAGCCATCCATCTTCTAATCCTATAACTTTTCAGTTTTGATTTGAGTACCCATGGGGCTCTACACGTTAGCTTAAGAACAATACATCAAAAAACAATATCGTCATAAAATACGATTTGATCTCTACCATAATTTTTTGCTCTGTATAAAGCCTTATCAGCAGCATTAATTATAAAATTTTGATCTTGAGCATTTTTTGAACTACAACTTACACCAATACTTACAGCAATATGGAATTGTTCTCCATTTTCTTCAAATATAATATTTTTTATAGAATCCTTTATCTTCGTTGCAACAGCCTTTACTTCCATTTTATTATTGGTGGTTATCAATATTAGAAATTCTTCGCCTCCATATCTACTAACTAAATCACCTGGCCTTACAGCAGAAGAAATGGCCCTAGCGACAATTGCAAGTACTTTATCACCTGTCAAATGTCCATATTTATCATTTATTTTTTTAAAATAATCCAAATCTAGCATTAAAACATAAAAACTGTCACCATACCGTTTTTCTCTACGCATTTGAGAATTTAATCTTTGTAAAAAATAACGTTTAAGGTATAATCCTGTAAGTTCGTCATTTCTTGACTTGTAGCCTATCTCATCCAAAAGACTGATTTTTTTAAACCCTAAAGCAATTTGTGGAGCAAAAATTCCTCCATCATCAACATATCTATCAGCATCATCCAATTCTGTCATTATTATAATACATCCTAAAAATTCCTCTTCTATTTTTAAGGGCCAATAAATAGTTTTAAAATTATGATTATCAAATTCCTCATTATCTATAACGCAGCACTGTTTATCATTCTTCAATAATTTCAATGAATTAGTGTAATAAATTAAATTTTTATTATCTTGAAAAATTCCAGAACAAGAAAGTAATTTCCACTCGAATTTAATCCTCTCAAAAATACAATATCCAATAACTTCAACTTTTTCATCAATAAATTTTAAAATCGCTTTCACATACTCTTCTTTTACAGTACATTCTGATAATTTTTTACAGGTAACATAAAACTGAACTACTCTTTCCATTGTATTTTCATATTTTTGCCTTTCATCAAAAGATTTTTTGTATTTTTGAAAAATATTATTGTGCTGAACTTTCAGTGTTTTGTTTTTAGCAAAAAATTCCCTTTTACAATTTTCAGATTTCGTATGAAAATAATATGGCAATGGAATTAATGAAATAAAAATTACACATGCACTTAATGTTGAAAAGGGATATTCTTTGGCAAAAGAAAAAGATATGCAACATGCGACCGCTGAAAAAATAAAAACTGCAATTCTAACCCAACGAGCATAATAAAATCCGGCAAGAGCAACAAAGGATCCCCATACAATGGTTCGATTTTGTAAAGGCATTATAAAATATAATCCTATGAGGGTTAAAAATATGCATAATAAAATCAATATTTTTTTATTCATAGCAGTATTCTTCCACTCTATTCCTACCCAATTGTTTTGCTTTGTACAAGGCTTCATCAGCATTTTGTATAAATTTTTCTTCAGAGATATAATTTTTTTTATTAAGCGAAACGAAACCGATGCTTGCCGTTATTTTAATCTGACTGGAAGATAAATCTCCTAACGGTAAAAAGAAACTTTCTCTTTCTATTGTCAATCTAATTTTTTCTAAAATTTTTATGGCTTCACTTGAATTTGTATAAAGCATTATAATGGCAAATTCTTCGCCTCCATATCTTGCAATGAAATCTGTTTCTCTCAATTTTAAGCGTAAAATAGATGATATTTGACGTAAAACAGAATCGCCCATTTGATGTCCATATATGTCATTAATATCCTTAAAAAAATCTATATCCAGTATACATAAAGATAAAGGTAATTTGTTGATCTGTGAACGATTTAGCTCCTCTTTAAGCCTTTCCTTAAAATAAATGTTGGTATACAGGCCCGTTAATCCATCGGTAATTGAAAGGGTTTCTAATTGTTCATAAAGGTAAAAATTGTTCAATGCTGTACTGATTATTCCAGCCAACAGTGATAATTGCCTTAGGTCTTCTTCAGAAAAAAAGTTTCTTATATACGAAGTTCCTTGAAGTATTCCCCAAAAAGTCTTATTGAATTCAATCGGAACTGCTATAACTGACGATTTGTCATTATTTTTCTCAGAAGGGAAGCGGGTATCGTCAGCTATATTTGTAATCATCAATGATAAGGAAGTGTTTTTTATGTAAAGAGCAAAAACATCATCGTTTTTATATTTCTTCAACTTCCAAAACCCTTTTCCCATGAATTCATCTGCAATATTTTCAGATTTATGTATAAGTTCTTCTTCATTAAGAGATCCTCGAAATGATTGAATAATTTCGCCCATTTTTTTTAGGTTTTTGATTCGTTGATGTAAGTTATCAATCCTCTTTGTATTTTCCAGTATCGCAGATTCTTTCAGTGTGATTTCCCATTTTAGCGTATCATGTTCTTCAAAAAATCTGTTTTTCGTTGAAACGTATTTGTTTTTATACATCTCAAGTATTAAATATAAACACACTATAGCTACACACTCAAGTAATATGAGGGATACTTCAGATTTTTGTATAAAAAATATAGCGTCTACTATACCAGTTACAACAGTAACACCAGTTAAAATGCCGCTATAAATATTACTTGAAAAATAATAAAGTACAATTATGGGAATTGCTATAAGAGGGAAATTGATAACAGGATGGTAAAACAAACTAACAATCCAACCAACAAAAAAGATACCCGCAAAAACCGGTACCCCTACAGTTGAAACAACATCTAGTATATTATTAGTTGCTTTCCACTTTAACATTTTTATTAACAACAGAGGTATAACGTGTTATCAACTCTTGTTCAATTTGTTTCTTTAAATTTCTATTTATGAATTTTAAATTTTTAGCCCAAACACCATTAATTTTGTTACAAGGCCAAGCAACCCATAACCCATCACGTCCCCGCATAACACGACACTCAACTTCAATGTCATCGTCAAAAATCACGGAAGCAAAAGCTCTTATCGTTTCATGCTTTCCTATAAAAATTGAAAATTTGTTTATTTTAAATGAAGTGCTTTTAATTTTCGATGACGTTCTGTTATTAGACAGAGCGTCAATCAAATATTGTTTAAAATCTCTTTTTAAAATCGAAAACTGGGTATATTGTCTTGATCCCTTATGATACTTTGGTAACTTAAGATCATTGTTTTTTAGGAGTACCACATTCGAAATCACAATATCATCATTTAAACATACAGAAACATCGGTACCACTCCGTGAAATTTTCGTAACTCTCAAATCTGCAAAAAGATAAGAACTCACTACAACGAAGGCAATAAAAGACAAAGATAGAGTTTTACCGCATCGCATAATCATCATTTTTTATCTTCACACTTACCATATACAGCTACAGACTAAAGCAAACGCGACGAATTTAATTGTACCAAATTAGATAAAAATTTATCAATTTTACCGTTAAAGTCAAAACAAATGTGGCCATTTTTTAAGTAGAATAAAAAGAGTGGTAAAAAATGATAATACCCAAAGAGACAAATGCATGGTAGATTGGAAAAGTGTTACATATGTTATTATTGCAGAAAGAGAACAAGGTCAAGAAAGCGTTATCGAAAGTTAAGAATAATATTTAACTGAAAAAACAAGATATAATATTGCTTTAATTTAAATTTTTGGAGAGCCCTGAAACAACGAGGGATGGGCTATATGGGCCCATGCAATTAGTGAAATAATTTAGTATACTTTTGATGGTGGTTGGCTAGGTTGATTTAAATTCGAGGAAGTGCAAAACAGTTCGTGCAGTTTTTATGTAAAATGTTGTACAATTCTCTTATCTCTTAAAATTTAAGAATTAATGTAGGTTTACAAGACGATGTTAAGTATTGTATTTGTACAGATTATCGCTCTGATTTTTTCTATTGTAATTCGTGAAATGGCACAAGGATTTATTTCTTACGTCAGGGGTGATGATACTGCCAAAATGGCTGGGCGTCTTACTTTAAATCCGATGGTACATTTAGATTTGTTGGGAAGTGTTATTTTGCCGACAGTGTTGTTGCTAGCTAAATTTCCTCTTATTATTGGATGGGGCAAACCTGTCCCTGTAAATTGCAAAAATCTAAAAAATCCCAAGCTAGATGTCCTATTGATTTTACTTGCTGGACCTATTTCCAGTATGTTACTTGCAGTTTTTTCAGGAATAGGAATACGTCTCATAAAAATGTTTCCGAGTTTTCAATCAGGATTGGGTGGATCGATAGGAATATTTTTATATATAATGCTTGGCCTAAACACACTTCTTCTTATCGTAAATTTATTACCAGTTCCTCCTTTGGATGGCTCAAAAATTATAGCGTATTTTTTACCGGAAAAGGTTGCTGAGGGATACTTAGGCTTGAACCGGTACGTTTGTTGTACAATATTATTTCTACTGGTCTTATTTGTTCCGATAAATAAATTTGTATGGGACTTTGCCAACGCTGCTCTTTAGAATATCTAGATAAAACAAGAGGTTTTGTATGAGAAAAAGGGTGTTGTCCGGGATGCGTACGACAGGAAGGCTTCATTTAGGGCACTATTTTGGTGCTTTAAAAAATTGGGTTGAGTTGCAGAATGAATGTGATTGCTACTATATGTTATCTGACTGGCATGCTTTAACCACTGATTATACTGATACTTCAAAAATTGAAGAAAACATTTTGGAGATGGTTGCTGATTGGGTTACTGTTGGGATAGATCCGCAAAAAGTTGTGATTTTTGAACAGTCGAAAGTTCCGCAACATAGTGAATTGTTTTTGATACTTTCTATGATAGCTCCTTTGAGCTGGTTGCAAAGATGCCCAACTTATAGAAAACAGATAAAGGAAATCAAAAATAAAGATCTTAGCAATTACGGTTTTTTAGGATATCCAGTTTTAATGGCTGCGGATATTTTATTGTATAAAGCTAGTATAATTCCTATTGGGCAAGATCAGCTTTCACATTTAGAATTCACACGTGAGATAGCAAGAAGATTTAACAACTTTTATGGAAATATTTTGATAGAACCAAAAGAGAAACTTACAAAAACAGCAAAGGTTCCAGGTTTAGATGGAAGAAAGATGTCAAAATCTTACAACAATTCGGTTTTACTGGGCGAAAGTGTTGATATTTTGAAAAATAAAGTTCAAACTATGTTTACGGATCCTTTAAAAGTTAGAATAAGCGATTTAGGGCATCCAGATGGTTGTGTTATTTTTTCATATTATGAAATATTTGGTGCTGAATGTAAAAAGAGAAAGGAAGAATGTAAAACGGGAACAATTGGTTGTGTATCATGTAAAAAACAAGTAGTTGAAATGCTTTCGGAATTTATGAAGCCTTTAACTGAAAAACGAAGAAACGTGATTTCAGACAAAGCATATTTAAAGAAAATAATTGAGATGGGAAATCTAAAGGCTATGGAAACTGCACAAAAAACAATGGCGGAAATTCGTCAAGCTTTAAAGTTTTAGTAGGCAGGGAATTATTGTGGAATATGATATACATCTTGATGTGTTCGAAGGGCCATTAGACCTTCTTTTGCATCTTATTAAAAAAGATGATCTTGAAATCAACGAAATAAAAATAGCCGATATAACAGCTGAATATCTTGGGTATCTTGATCTAATGTATGATCTTAACATCGATGTTGCTGGAGAGTTTCTCGTGATGGCATCAACACTCATGCAGATAAAGGTTAAACATCTTCTTCCGTGTGATGATCAAAAAAACATCGAAGAAGATGGCCCTTTTGATCAACTTAAAAATAAATTAGTTGAATACCAAAAATATAAAGAAATAGCTGAACTGTTGTCACATAAAATAATAGAAAATTCGCAAATCTACTACAGGCCAGTCCATGCTGTCAACAAACAGGATTTTGTTTTAGATGCCACAATCTTTGAGTTAATGGACAGTTTTCGTAAAACTTTGATCGCTCTTCCAGATGATGTAAGGGAAATTATATATCAGGAAATTCCGATTGAAACTAAAATCAGAGAAATTCTTGATGCTTTAGAAGGTAAACAACATATTTCATTTACAAAAATTTTGGAAACACAAAATACTAAAATATCTTTAATAGTTTGTTTCATGGCCGTATTAGAACTTATAAAAAACAAACAAATTATTGCCAAACAATCAGAGCTATTTTCAGAAATAAGAATTTATAAAATTTGCAATGAAGATAATTCTGATTTGAAGGAAATAGGAAAAAATAAGCAGCATTGTGCTAATTAAAATTAATTCCAAATACATGGTTCAAGGTGGAGTGAAATGGAAGTATTGAAAGTTAAGCAGATTTTGGAAGCTGTGCTTTTTGCTTGTGAAAAACCTTTAAATTTAAAAGAATTGAAAGAAATATTAAAGCCGGATTATTCAGATACATCTCAAATTGAAGATATTTTGAATGAGTTAAGAAATGAGTATATAGTCCTAAATAAACCTTATGAAATTAAGTTTATAGCTGGAGGCTGGACTTTTGCTACAAAACCAGAATATTCTATTTGGATAAAAAAAATTCTTAAAGAGAAAGCAGTTCTTAGATTGTCTCCATCCGCCTTGGAAACATTGGCAATAATTGCATATAAACAGCCGATAACAAAAATGGATATCGATAACATAAGAGGAATTGATTCTTCTGGTGTAATAGCTACACTTCTTGAAAAAAAACTAATCAAAATAGCTGGTAAGAAAGAAGCCTTAGGAAGGCCTTCACTATACGGTACAACTCATGATTTTTTAAAACATTTCGGACTCACACATTTAAACGAGCTGCCAGTAATTGATGGTATATCGAGAGAGTTACGCCCAATCGACAGTCCTCCTGAAATGGAATTATCTTTTGGTGTTGAGGATTCAACCCTAGATACAGCCGTTAAAGTTTTGGAAGAAAAATAGCCTGGTAGAACCAAACACTTTATAAAATACGTATTGGAATCACGTATATGTTTTTTGTATCTCTTAATTCTTTTTTTAAGACTTATTTTTTTGACTTGAGTAAAATGTTGTATAATTCATATAGGCAATGGTGGTTAATACGATAAAGCTTCATGTACGGATAAATGAAAAATGGATGAACAAAAATCACTAAATACTTTGAGACATTCTGCTGCGCATATAATGGCTGCTGCTGTTACTGAGCTTTTTCCGCATACGAAAATTGCGATTGGACCGCCGATAGCTAATGGTTTTTATTACGATTTTGACAGAATTGAACCCTTCACATGTGACGATTTAGTAAAAATCGAAGAAAAGATGAAAGAAATAATAAAACAAAATCACCCTTTTGAGAGTTCGTTGGTGTCTAAAGTTGAAGCTATTGCGCAATTTCAAGAAAATGGTGAAAAATATAAAGCTGAAATAGCATCTCAAATCGCTGATGACAAGGTAAGCATATACAAATCAGGAAATTTTACAGACTTATGCAAAGGTCCGCATTTGGGTTTTACAGGAGAGCTTAAGTATTTTAAGATTCTTTCTGTCGCAGGTGCCTACTGGAGAGGAGATTCTTCGAAGGAGCAACTTCAAAGAATTTATGGAACCGCATTTTTTACAAATCAAGATTTGCAAGATTATTTAACAAAGATTGAAGAGGCTAAAAAGAGAGACCATCGAAGACTTGGAAAAGATTTAGATTTATTCAGTATTAACGATTCTGTTGGTGGTGGTTTGATTCTTTGGCATCCCAAAGGTGCTATTTTGAGAGGCATTATTGAAAATTATTGGAAAAAGTTTCATGTTGACAATGGATACAGCATTTTAGTCACACCTCACATTGCAAGTGAGGAGCTTTTTGAAATAAGTGGGCATTTACAAACTTATTCTGAAAATATGTATGCTTCTATGGAAATAGAGGGACAGCCCTACCGCGTAAAACCTATGAATTGCCCAATGCATTTGATGATATATAAAGCCAAACTTCATTCTTATAGGGAACTCCCTGTAAGGTATGCTGAGCTAGGGACGGTTTATAGATTTGAAAAGTCAGGCGTTCTGCATGGACTTTTAAGGGTTAGAGGTTTCACGCAGGATGATGGGCACGTTATTGTTATTCCAGATCAGTTAGAAGATGAGCTTCTTAGAGTATTTGGCATGGCTATAGATTGCCTTAAAATTTTTGGATTTAATGATTACAAAATCTATTTTTCTACTAGACCCAAAGGAAAATATGTTGGGGAAATAAACGATTGGGATAAAGCAGAAAACTCAATAGAGAACATCTTGAAAAAAACAGGTTACGATTATGAAATTGACGATGGCGGTGGGGCTTTTTACGGACCCAAAATCGATATAAAAGTCACAGATGCAATAGGAAGATTGTGGCAATGTTCAACGATACAGTTTGATTTTAATCTTCCTGAAAGATTTGATATCTCATATGTTGATTCGTCAGGCAAAAGAGCAAGACCTTATATGATTCACAGAGCATTATTTGGCTCTCTAGAAAGGTTTATAGGTGTTCTTTTAGAACATTATGCTGGTGCACTGCCTTTTTGGCTTTCTCCAGTTCAGGTCGTAATTATCAGCGTTGCCAAACAACAACATCAATATTGTCAAAATTTGTCTCAAAAATTACAAAAAAATGGAATAAGAGTTGTTTTTGATGACAGACCTGAAAAAATCGGATATAAAATAAGGGAAAATGCTATGCAAAAAGCTTGCTATATTGTTATTGTTGGCGATAAAGAAACAAGTTCTGGAACTGTTTCTGTAAGGGCAAGAGGAAATAAAGATTTAGGTGCAATGACAATCGATAATTTCATTTCTCTTGTAAGCGAAAAAAACGTTCCTGGTATTAATGTGCTATAATTCGCACTGTATGTGGAAGGTGTGTATATTGGAAAGGAAGTATAGATTGGCGTAAAGTCGTTTTTTTGTGAGGGGTGCTATGGAAAAAAAAGAATCCGTTTTAAAAGCAGTTTCTACCGTCATAAAATTTGTTGGTGTTGCGTTTTTTTGTATCTTTTTTGTTTTAATTATCAATCATTTTTATCGGATTAAAGAGTATGCTACAGCTTTGTCTAAAAATTTAAACGTAGCCATATTTTTTGATAACAACGTCAGGGATAACGAAAATGTGGTCAAAGCCATTGAGGCAACACAATTAGTGTCCGTTAGAGAACATGTTAATGCATCTGAGGCGTATGCAAAAGCTGTTAAAAAAAATCCAATTCTAAAAGATGTTTCTGTACCAGATGACCTAAAGGCAATGCAAGCTTATGTTGTAGTCGTTCCAAAATCCATTCCAGATGAAGATTTTATTTTAAAAATGAGAAACAGTTTAGAGAAAATTTCGGGTATTGACGAAGTGGTTTTTGATGCATCGGCGTTTGAGCACTACGTTAAAATTGAAAATTTGAAATTATTTTGTCAAAAAATATCTTGTATTTTTGTTGTGTTGATATTAATTTTATTCATTCTTAAGGTTGTATCTTCTTTTCTCAAGGGAGGATTGAAAGAATCTGCTAAGAATATTTTTTCGTATGTTATTGCATCGGCATTTGGTTTTTTTGCTGTGTGGATTGTACAGTACTCTTTGGTAATTAGTGGAGGTGCGATTTTATGCTCGATATTTTTTGCTGCCATTATCGGTATTATAATGGATAACATATGATGATAAAAAAAACATTTGTTTTAACTGTTTTATTATCTCATCCTTTTGTTTTTGCGTGTGCTAGTGGAAATGTGCAAACAATATCGAAGCAGACGTCTATGCGTTCAAATGTGGAGACAAGTTCAAAACAGGTAAGCACTGTTCGTTCAAAAGATATGCATGAAGAATTTGTAAAAATTTCAACTGAAATAGAGAAGGTGAAAAAAAACATTATCAAGTGTTCGTCGGATATGAAAACAATTGAGGCACAAATCAAATCCCTTACTGGCAAGACAGAGCAGGCAAAAAAAGACTTAAAACAGTGTTTGTTTGAGATAAAGACAGCACGGCTTAATCTTGAAAAATCTTTTAAAATGCATAACTCCTCTTTTTCAAAAAGTTCTGATCTAAATCAAGTTATTCTTCAACAATGGCGAGATTTATGGAAAACAATTTTCAAATTTTCGTATGAACAAAATCCTTTTGAATATAAAATAAGGTTTAAATCTCTTGAACAGAAAACACTAATTCTTCGAAAGGCAAAAAGAAATATATCTGCTTCAGCATCCGATATACAGAAATGGAAAGAGGTTGAAAAAAAACTTTTGGAATTGCAACAATGTAAAAATAAACATATTGCGCATTTAGAAAATATGCTTGATAAAAAGAAAAAATTGTTGAAGATAATGGTTGATAAAAAGTGTGAAATAGAGAAAGAAATGAAAGTTTTAAACAATAATGCAAAGACTATTCAAATGTTGATAAACAAAATTATTGAAACGAGTAAACAAGAGCAAATAACCACCGCTAAGAGTAAGCACGAGAAAATGGATGGTTCGTTTTCTTGGCCCGTAAATGGAAAAGTTATAGCTAGGTTTGGTAAGATTAGGCATGTAGAATTGGATGCTTATATCATAAGTAATGGAATAAAAATTAGTGCTGATGGTTCAAATCAAGTAAAATGTGTTGGTCCTGGAGAAGTTGTTTTTGCGGGGCAGTTTCATTCATATGGAAGTGTTATCATAATAGCTCACAGTAATTCAATTTTTTCGATTTACGGTCTTTTGGATCGTCTATTTGTTAAAGAAAATCAGAAGGTGTTAAAAGGTGATGTTATCGCTGATTTAGGTAAAAAGAAAAATAGTACTTTGTATTTCGAGATCAGACAAAATAGTGTTCCTGTTGACCCTATACTTTGGTTAAAACCCACTCAAGGTTAAAATAGAGATTTTGCTGACGGTTTGTTTTTGACAATGAAAAAGTGGTTCTTATTTTACTGTGTGAATAGGCGGTGTGGTTTGTGTGGAAAAGTGTTTACTTAAAGTAGTAAAAGTAGTAATAAAGTTTTACTGGAGAAGGAGAAATAGTTAATGGCAGATGATGTAAAAAAGAGTACATTGAAAATTAAAATATGTGTTGTATTGTTGTTTCTTTGTGGCGTAGGTATGTGGTTTTCGATTCAGCCAATTTGTGAACAAAAAATACGTGAAAATGTGGCTCTTGATAAAAAAATAATAAACTGCTTTGTTGCAGTTAAAGGCAGTACCGCTGGTAGGTGGTGTGAACTTTACAGAAAAATAAGGTTTAAATCTATAAAAATATTTGGCTTTTTTAAGCGTGCCGTAAGCTAGCTATCTAGTACTTGCTAACACTTTCAAGCAAAAATGAATGTTAATTGTAGATTTGTGTAAGTTTTGAATGATTTTTTACATCACTAAAATTTTCAAAATGGTCGGAGGCAAGAAGTGAATATACTTGCTTTGGAAACTTCTTGCGATGAAACTTCAGCAGCTGTAGTTTCAAATGGATCGAACGTAAAATCTGTTGTTATTTCGTCTCAAATAAAAATACATTCCAAATTTTTTGGGGTTGTCCCTGAGCTTGCCAGTCGTGCACATATAGAAAATATAAATCCTGTGGTACGCCGTGCTTTATATGATGCAGATATAAAATTTGGTGATTTTCACAAAAAAATTGATGCAGTTGCATTCACAATTGGCCCAGGTCTTGCAGGATCCCTTTTGGTTGGGGCCGTCGCCGCAAAATCTATAGCAAGTGTTTATGAAAAACCGTTAATTCCTGTAAATCATATAGAAGGTCATTTATATTCCTCTTTCATAGAAAATAAAGCAATAAAACCTCCGTTTTTAAGTGTAGTTATATCAGGGGGACATACTGAATTAATAATAGTCGAAGATTTTGGAAAATACAAAATACTTGGTGAAACAAGAGATGATGCTGCAGGTGAAGCATTTGATAAAGCCGCTAAGATGTTAAAGTTATCTTATCCAGGAGGACCGGTTATAGATTTGATGGCAGAAAAAGGTGACCCTCAAGCAGTACAATTTACTAGGCCATATTTAAAGGGTAGTTGGGATTTTTCTTTTTCTGGGATAAAAACAGCTCTTTTAAATTATATAAAATCGAATCCTGTTAAAATTGAAAAACAATTAAATGACATATGTGCTTCTTTTAGACAAGCTATTGTAGAAACTATTACCTTTAAAACTTTTGAAGCTGCAAAACGATTTGATTTAAAGCAAATAACTTTAGGTGGTGGTGTTAGTGCAAATTCTTTACTGAGAAAGACGTTTAAAAAAATGGGTAAAGCCAACAAGATTAAGATATTTATGCCATCACTTACGTACTGTTGTGACAATGCAGCTATGATTGGATGTGTCGCATACTTAAAGCAAAAAAAATGTGGATTGGAATATAAGACGTCGGAGTTAAAATCAAATCCGTCTCTTTCGTTATCAAATTGGTAAACTGATTAACGGAAACAGAACAAAGGGTACATATTATTTTAAACAATCGATCCTAACTTAGATGTATATCCTTACTTGATAGAGTTACACTGGGTTGCATGTTCGAGTTGATTGTTTGTGAATTTCCAATTTAGAGTCCAATCCCATAAACAGAGGTCGATCTTATTCAATTTCAATGCAGAAGTAGATGCTGTTAATGATGAAGAAATTAAAAATAGGCAAAGTGGAACTTAGTAACAATATACTCCTTGCTCCGATGGCTGGAATAACAGATTTACCTCTACGAGTTCTTGCCAAAAAGGGGGGCGCTGGGCTTGTGTATACAGAAATGGTTTCAGCCAAAGCTATTGTGAATCATAACGAAAAAACAAAAAAACTTTTAAAAATATCAAATATAGAAAAACCAGTTGCAGTGCAAATTTTTGGAAGTGATGCTTACAGCATGGCAGAAGCTGCAAAAATTGTAAGAGATAGCGGTGCTGATATTGTAGATATCAATTTAGGGTGTCCTGCACGAAAGATAACAAAAGCAGGAGCAGGTATAAAACTTTCTGCCAATTCAAGCCTCGTGACAAAGATTTTGGAAACTGTTGTAAAAAGTGCTGATATTCCTGTTACAATTAAAATTCGTATTGGACTGTTACCTGGACAAAATATAGCTTCGGATATTGTTAAAATAGCACAAAATAGTGGCATATCAATGGTTGCCGTACATGCAAGACCTGCCTCTCAAGGGCATTCTGGATACCCTGATTTGGAATCATTTGGTGATGCTTGTTCCCAAGCTAAGATACCAATTATTGCAAATGGTGGAATCATTGATGAAGAAACAGCGGCAAGTTTTTTGAAAGTACAAAATTGTTCAGGAATTATGATCGGAAGAGGAGCAATAGGAAATTATTCAATATTCACAAGATTATGGAATTTTTTTAACAATAATCAAAGATTGCCATTTCCATCCAAAAAAGATAGAACGGAATGGCTAAGACAGCATGTCGAGTGTTCCATGGAACATTACGGTGAAATGAAGGGGCTTTTGGTTATGAGAAAATTTTTCCATTATTATGTTAAAGATTTTCATGATGCTGCAAAAATACGAAAAATGTTTAATACAATTCTTACCATTTCTGATTTTAATGGATTGATGAAGCTTATTCAGCTTTAGTTAAAAGATTTATGTCGTTTTTGCTATGTTTTTATATCGGATGAATGTAAAAGATGTAAACGAAACATAATGTTGGCTGTTGACTAAGAGCCCAATAATAATGTAAAAGATAGTTGTTGTTGGTTTATGCGTATGCATATGAAATATAAAAAAGGGGAGATTGGAATGAAAAAATTAGCTTTGTTTTGTGTCTGTATTTTGGCGCTTGGTTTTTTTGCAGGCTGTGGAAAACAATCCGTAAAGCAAAATCAGGATTTGAATGGTGAAGCAAAAGATGCTGTTTTGGCAGATGAGCCGTCAGTAAGGGAGGATTCTTACAAAGATAGTAACCTAGAAATTGTAAACTTTGACTTTGATAAAAGTGATTTGACAGATGAAGCGAAAGAAAAATTGAAAAGAAACGCGACCTATTTGATAAGCCCAAGCAATCGTGATCTGAAGATCGTTATTGAGGGCCATACAGATAATAGAGGTACTATAGCGTACAATATGTGTCTAGGTGATGAAAGAGCTAAGAGAGTTAGGAAATTTTATGTACTCCTTGGAGTTGAATCTGGCAGGATTGCAACCATTTCATACGGAAAAGAAAAGCCAGCAAATATAAATAATGATGAGTTAGGATGGGCAGAAAATAGAAGAGCTGAAACAAAAGTCTTAGCTAAATAATTACAATATTTCAAGATTTATTAAATGTAAAACGAGAAATGAGAGCGTGAAGTTGTTTTGCGAAGATTTTTAAAAAAACACCCAAAAACAGGATGGCTTTTTCAGTGTGAAAACGTCGTTTAGGAACCTGTTTTTGGGTGTTGATTAAAATCTCCCAGAAGAGATGGATGTCAAGAGTGCATAGTTATTGAAAAATATATTCTCAAGCCCTCAGTTATTTCGAGTAAACAATATTCAAATATAGAAAATAATTTTATACTTAACTTCTTAAACGGTCCATGAGAATTTATTTTAAAGAATTTAAAGTGAGAAGAGGGAATTGTTTTTATGGAAAGTACTATTACGGAAAAAATATTAGCAGCACATTGCGGCAAAAAAATTGTTGAACCTGGAGAATTTATAGAACCAAAAGTTGATATATCTCTTTTGAACGATGTTACGGCACCTTTGGCTATAAAAGAATTCGAAAAAACTAAGGATGGAAAAGTCTTCGACAAAAATAAGATAGTTTTAGTTATGGACCATTTTACACCGAATAAAGATATATTAAGCGCAGAACATGTTAAATTGGTAAGGGAATTCTCAAAAAAGCAAAAGGTAAAACACTATTATGAGGGCGGAAATGCTGGGGTGGAACATGCTCTTTTACCTGAAAAAGGAATTGTATGCCCAGGTGATGTTGTTGTAGGTGCAGATTCACACACATGTACTTATGGAGCTTTAGGGGCTTTTGCAACAGGTGTTGGTTCTACTGATATTGCAGCGGCAATGGTGACAGGCAAGGTTTGGTTTAAAGTTCCAAATTCGATTAAATTCGTTTTAACTGGAAAATTGAACAAATGGGTAAGCGGTAAAGATATCATCCTCTACATTATTGGCCTCATCGGTGTTGATGGAGCTTTATACAGTTCTATGGAGTTTGATGGACCTGTGTGTAAAAAACTTACGATGGCAGATAGGTTTACAATAGCCAATATGGCTGTTGAGGCTGGCGGGAAAAACGGAATATTTACACCAGATGAAATTACAGAAAAGTATGTGTCTAAAAGAGCACAAAGAAGGTATAAATTTTATAAAAGCGACAAAAATTGCAGATATTTAAAGATTATTGAGGTAGATTGCAGTAAAATTTCACTTCAAGTGGCAACACCTTTTTTGCCTTCAAATACAAAAGCTGTGGTGGACATAAAAAGAACCTATATAAATCAAGTGGTAATAGGATCTTGTACCAATGGAAGGATTGAAGACTTGAGGATTGCTGCAGCAATTATAAAAAAAGGTAAAAAAGTAAATCCTAATGTAAGAACACTCATAATTCCAGCAACACCTAAGGTTTACTCAGAGGCATTAGAAGAAGGCCTACTTAAAATATTCGTGGATGCAGGAGCTATAGTTTCTGCTCCTACATGCGGTCCGTGTCTTGGTGGCCATATGGGAATACTTGCGTCAGGTGAAAAATGTGTTTCAACTACGAATAGAAATTTTGTTGGAAGAATGGGACATGTTGAATCACAACTCTTTTTGGCAAACCCTGCTGTGGCAGCTGCATCAGCAATAAAAGGATATATAACAATACCTGATGAAATTTGATTGTAAAATTTTCAAGAAGTAGGTACGATGAAAAGGAGAGGTGTTGAATGTCTGATATAATTTTGAGAGGTAGAGTGCACAAATATGGATCAAATGTGAACACCGATGAAATAATACCAGCAAGATGGTTAAATACAACAGATCCTGTGATACTTGCGCAACATTGTATGGAAGACATAGATAAAGATTTTATTGAAAATGTTAAACCAAAAGATATAATAGTTGCTGAGAATAATTTTGGGTGTGGTTCTTCAAGGGAACATGCTCCATTGGCAATCAAGGCTGCAGGTATTTCGGCTATAATTGCGAATTCTTTTGCAAGGATATTTTTTAGAAATGCAATAAATATAGGCCTCCCTATCTTAGAATCACCTGAAGCTGTAAAAGCAATTAAAAACGGTGACATAGTAGAAATAAACTTGAATAAAGGTATTATAAATAATACGGTTACACATAAAATTTATCAGTCTCATTCTTTTCCTGAGTTTATGCAAAAAATCATAAAAACTGGCGGACTTTTGGAATACATAAAAAAGTAAAATTATGCCTCATAGAACGGAAATGTTTTACAATAGATAAGATAGAGCTTCTACAAGTTTACTGTGTGTGACTTAAAACACAATAGTGAGAAGTGATTTTGAATTTTAAAAAAACAAATGATAAAAAGCCTTAACGATGAGAGAATTTTAAAAATGAAACACAATCTTCTTCCCAAAGATGTGCATGTCTTTGTTGTTAACATAGGTTCGGTGTCTTATTCTCGTAAAGCTATAATCAATTTTGTGTTCGGTGTGTTATCATGTTTGGTGATATTTGGAACTGTAGGGTGCGTCCATGCAAGGTCGAGCTCACGTGAAGTAATTGATTTAAAGAGTGAGGTGGCCAGATTGCAAATACGATGCGATGAGCTTGAGCGTAATCAGGGTAATTTGCAAGAAAAAATTGATTCTTCTTTAAAGTCTCTTAACGCTTTGATGTATGACTTGCAAAATAAATTTTCCGCTTTTGGTGATACCGCACAAAAATTAGAAATAGCAGCAGATGTAAAAAATGATGACAAAAGTAGTTCTGTTGTTTTGCCTTCGTCTCTTTACCAAAGTGCTTATAGTGACTACTCCATGGGAAAGTACGATCTTGCATATTCTGCCTTTCAATCTTTTGTAGATAAGTATCCAGATGATGTGCTCGCTGTGGAATCACAATTTTACATGGGTGAATGTTTGTATTCTCGCAAGATGTGGAGCGAGGCTCTTATAGAATATGGAAAAGTCAAAGATTGCTACAAAAAGTCCTATTTGGTGCCAGCTGCAATGCTAAAAATAGCTTTATGTTATGAAAAATTAGGTAAGAATGATGACGCAGAAAATACTTTCTCGTTTATATTGGAGAATTTTCCTCAGAGTTCAGAATCTTTGATGGCAAGGGGGAAAATTAAAACATATAGAAATGTTCAATCAACGTGATTTTTTCAAATATTTGGCAATATCGGTGTTTTTACATTTATCGGTTTTCTGTTTTTTGCTAGATAACGGAAATAAAAAGAAATCTGTTTGTTTGTCAGTTCCAGTGGAGGTTTTTTTTAATTCTCCGTTACATAAAAAAGCAGATCAATCGATAGCGCCTGTTTCGAAGAGTAGTAATGTTCAAACTAAGCAGCAAGAAACAGATCAACCAATGGTATCGTCTGTTTCAGATGGTAATAGCGTTCAAACCAAGCTTTCACCGGATGAACGCAAAAAAACTAAACCCGTAATAAAAGATTCCTTCGTTAAAAAAAAAGATAGCCCTAAAAAGGGAACAAATAAAACTAAAATAGATAATAAAGTAGCAGAGAAATTAAAAAACCAAACAACAAATAGACAGCCTGTGAAAAAAGGTAGAGAAAACGTAGTTTCAAAATCGTTACCTTCAGACAATGATAGTAATGTTGAAACTTTTCAATCACCTGATTCTCCTGCTGTATCCGTTAGCTACGGAAGTCAGTACGGCGAGGTTTCGTTTGATACTAAAAATTTTAAATTTTCTTACTATGGGAATCAAATTGGTAAAAAAATTATATCTCAGTCAAGGTGGGTTGAAAGTTATGGAAAATTTAGAGTACTTGTATATTTTAAAATCCACAAAAGTGGTACCATATCTGATGTATTCATCAAAGAATCCTCAGGAAACAAGGAATACGACAAAAACGCTTTGGATGCAATATACAGAGCTGTTCCGTTACCTGAGTTACCTGAAAGCTATGAAGAAGATTTTTTAGGAGTTTTTTTTGAATTTAAATAAAATTATAAAATCAACTGCGATGAAAAGAATTTCGTTTTTTGTTTTTGTGATTTCCCATTTAGTAGTGAGTTGTTTTGCTCATGACAATATTTATTTATCGCTTTCAGCATCTCAAGCAAAAAGATCTGGAATTGCTATAGAAGTTTTTGTTCCAGTTGGGAAAGATGCAAATACTGCGAGTTTTGCCAAATATATACAAGAAATAGTAAAAAATGATCTTATTCTCTCAAGATATTTTAATGTAGTAGATAAACCATCTGGAAACTTCAATACTAAAGAAAAATTGCTCTCTTTAAAGCATATGAATGTTTTTGTAATTCTTGCTGCATCAGTTTCAAATGAAGGGAAGAATCTTGTTGTTAAAATAAAAATGACGGATGTTTCCACTGGCAGTACAATATGGGAAAATAAATATACAGATAAATCTTGTAATTATAGGTACCTAGCCCATAAAATAAGTGATGAAATTGTAAAAAGATTTACTGGTGAAACAGGCATAGCCTGCTCGAAAATAGCTTTTATAAATGATGGAACGAAGTTTAAAGAGCTATACATAATTGATTACGATGGACATAATTTACGTAGATTAACAAAAGACAATAGAATTAACGTTCTTCCAAAATGGTCTCCAAGAGGTGATCAAATAATTTATACTAGCTATTTATGCCGTAATCCGGATCTGTTTATCCTAAACATTGTTGAAAACAAGAGAAAAATTCTTTCAAAATATCAAGGTTTAAACGTGGCTGGATCGTTCGCTCCAGATGGAGAAAGGATACTTTTGACCTTATCTATGAAAAAATACCCGAATCTTTATTTAATCAACCTCGCTGGTGGTATACTTCGCAAGATGACAGAAGGAATGCATATTGATACGAGTCCATCATTTGCTCCAAATGGCCAGGAGATAGTTTTCATTTCTGATAGAGCAGGTTATCCTCAGTTATATATAATGAATATCAATGGAGGCAATGTGAGAAGGCTCACAACAAATGGTCTTTGTGACTCACCAGAATGGTCTCCACGAGGTGATAAAATTGTTTTTACAATGAAAGAAGCAAGAGGGAATCATGATTTATATATTTACGATTTACCGACCGCAAAAATAATAAAACTTACAAATAATCAAAGAAACAACGAAAATCCAACATGGTCACCAGATGGAAGGTTTGTGGTATTTTACTCAAATAGGTCAGGTAAAGGTGAAATTTATATAATGGCTATTGATGGATCAGGAACAAGAAAACTCACAGAAATTTCAGGAACATCTTATACTCCTGCATGGTCTCCGGTTTTAACAAGATGATGGGTGCGTGCGACACATGTGATGTTTTTTATGAAAATAAACAACAAAAATGAAATATTTCAATTCTGTTAAATTGTTGATAATTTGTTTATGTTCAGTGATTGGATCAAATATTGTTTTTTATTCTCCTGTTTATCTTTACGATTTAATAACCGGTCTTCAAGTTCCAGATTTTTCAATAACGTGGCCTAAGGTCAGATTTTTCGTAGAACCTTTTTATTCTTTTACATTTTATTTACTAACGTTAAATAGAGATTTTTATAAACCCATCATAATTTCATGGATTTTATGGGTTTTGGGAAGTGTATTAGTTTATTGTTTGGCGAGTAAAAAAAAATTAAAGCAAACCGCAAATGCTATGTTTTATTCTTTGATGATTCTTCTTACTATATTTTCCTTTTCAGTTTTGATTCCCATGCCTGGTCCAAAACTTGAAAAACCTAAAGGATATATCGCAATCGATACTCATTCACATACTTTATCATCCCATGACAATATTGCACCTGCTTGTATAAGTTTAAAGGCACATATTTGGCATGGGTTTGACAGTTTTTTCAATACTGAACATGACCAAACAAAAGGCTTTATGATGTTTCCCAAGAATACAAGATACACAATGGTTTATCCTGGAATTCAGGTGCAAACGGAAGATGGAGTATCTGTTGTTCTTTTAGCGCTAAAAGAATTTAATGGCCAGGATTATAAAAAAATGAAGCTTGTAGACGTTGTTAAAAAGGCACATAAAAACCAAATGCTTGTTATTATGCCACATTGGTGGAAGTGGCGTAAGCACACTTTTGCCAAATTAAAAGATATTGGGATAGATGGTTTTGAAATATACAATTGCGGATATAGATATTTTGACAAAAATGAGCAAAAATCTATGATAAATTTTGCAAAAGAAAATAATTTGATGATGCTAGGAACCACAGATTGGCACGGGTGGGGATGCATGTGTGATGTATGGACTGTTTTTTCTCAAGAAGATAACATGAAAAATATAGAAGCATTGTTTTTAAAAAATCCAAAAACGAAAGTGATTTTATACAGACAAGAGCAAAGCAAGTCAATTGCAAGATTTGTGTTTGAACCATTTTTCGCTTTCTACTATTACATTAAAAATATAAACTTTAAGTATCTAGTATCGCTTGTAATTTGGATTGTGTTTCTGTTTTTCGTTTTAAAAAGTTATTTTTCAAAGTTTATAAAAAAGTATTTACCTCTTGCACTATCTATAATTTATGCTTTAGGTTCAATTTATTTTTATATAATAGTTGTACCTGTAAGTGATACAAATAAAATAGTGATGAACTCCGTAGTCCCTGCTCTAATGGTGTTTTGTGCGCTGTGGCTCGTTTTGTGGTTTAATAATAAAACTAATAATCCATAACTCAAGTTGTAATGGTTGTTTTTGGAGATAAAATGACATATAACGTAAAAGGAAAATAATATGATAAAAAAAATACTTGAATTCCTGTTAATTGATAATGTCTTAAAAAAAGATGTTGCTTTTTTAAAAAAAATTACTTTGTTTGAGGGGCTTTCAGATCGGTCCTTAGCAAAGGTATCTTTAATTGTCTTTAAGAAAATTTATCTTGCAGGTGAGAAAATCTATGAGACTGGTGCCCACGCAAATATTATTTACATAATTAAGAGCGGTAAAGTTAAACTAATTAGTCAGAATTTTAACAAAATTATTGAGCATGGGAATTTTTTTGGAGAACTATCTTTAATTGCAAATTGTAGATATAATTGTAACGCGATCGCTTTAAAGGAAAGTGAACTTTACTTTATCTATCGTACTAAATTTGAAGATATGGTTGAGTCAAACAATAAAATCGGTTTTGCAGTAATGAAAAATTTGGCATTTATGCTTGCAAAAAATATAACTATTTCTAACTGTAATAAGGTGCATATGAAATAATTAGCATAATTAGAAGATATAGGGGTTGATAATGGAACTGGCAAAAAATAGAATTTTTCTTGCCGCAGTGGTTGTCTTCGTTGTAATCTGCTCTTTCTTATATTTAGCAAGGGATATTGTTGCCCCTTTTCTTATCGCAGCCTTTGTTTCCCATTTGATATATCCGTTTATTGCCACAATACAGTCTTATGGATATAAAAGATGGGTTGGCGTTGTAATCCTTGCAATTGTTGCTGTAGTTGTACTTGCGGCTGCGTTAATAATTTTTATTCCTAGTTTAATTAGCGAGTTTGAAAAATTTAAAATCGGTGTTTCGGACTATTGTGAATACTTCTCGAATTATGTTAACACTACCAAAACAAAATTGGAGGTGACAGTTCCTGTTATTAAGCACTACGACATATTAGGAATAATTATTACAAAAATCCGAGATTTCATATTTGCAGGTGCGCAACAGATACCTGCCTATGTTATGAATATTTTTTCTATTTTTTCATCCATAGTTTTAATCATGATGCTCATTCTTTTTATGCTTCTTGGTGGTAGCAGAAACCTAAACGCTATTGTATCTTTTTTCCCAGCAAGTTATACTGAGGCTGTATTGTCCATCATTTACGAAATAGATTCTGTTTTGAGAAGGTTTATAATAGGACAGCTTATAGAAACTTCATTTGTGGGAATCATGTCTTGGATATCTTTAAGCATAATTGGCGTGAATTTTGCATTAATTATTGGACTTGTAAATATGATTCCTTATTTTGGCCCTTTTTTGGGATTGGTATTGGCTACCATAATTGGTGTAATTCAGTTTCAAACTTTTACAATAGTTATTAAAATAGTTATATCATATGTTATAATACGTCTGTTGGATTCTAACTTTGTTCAACCGTTGGCCATAGCGCGTAATCTAAATTTAGGGCCTGTTACAATGGCTTTTGCTGTGCTTGCAGGATGGCGAATCTTTGGTTTGTTAGGAGGTGTGGTTGCGATTCCCGTTATGGCAATATTTAGAACAATTTTTATGATGCTCGTGCAAAGATACAAAAAAAATTTTTGTTAGTTTTTTTACTGTGTATGTGTGATTGTTTTTTAGTTTGTCAACTCCTGAGGAAGAGATGAAAGAGGTATTAAAAAAGATTGTACGAGGAACGAGTGAGGTCATCTGTATCAACGAACTTGAAAAAAAGCTTGGTCAAGGAAAGGAGTTAAGAATAAAACTTGGAGTTGACCCTACAGCTCCGGATTTACATTTGGGGCATACCGTCATTATTAATAAATTAAAAATTTTTCAAGATCTCGGGCATAAAATAATATTTTTAATTGGAGATTTTACAGCTAAAATAGGTGATCCATCCGGTAGATCGCAAACTCGTCCTGTTATGACAGATGAGCAAATAGAGACAAATATAAAGACTTATACAAATCAGGTATTTAAGATTCTTGATAAAGAAAAAACAGAAGTTGTCTACAACAGCACATGGCTGAAAAGTCTAGGTGTGAGCGGGCTTTTGGACCTTGCTTCAAAAAGCACAGTAGCTCAGATGCTTGTTAGAGATGACTTTGAAAAAAGATATAAAGAAGACAAACCTATAAGCATAGTGGAGTTTCTTTACCCTTTGCTGCAGGCTTATGATTCTGTAGCTTTAAATGCAGATGTAGAACTTGGTGGGAACGATCAAAAATTCAATCTCTTACTTGGCAGACAGATACAGAAAGATCACGGAATTAAAGATGTTCAGGTTGTGATCACAATGCCTCTTTTGGAAGGAACAGATGGTGTAAGGAAAATGTCAAAATCGTATAACAATTACATAGCTTTAAACGATGTTCCTGCAGATATGTTTGGCAAAATGATGTCAATCTCTGATCCCCTTATGTATAGGTATTATGAACTTCTTACGCAGGCAGATTTAAATATTATCAAAAATATGCATCCTATGGGTGCAAAATTATCACTTGCTCAAGAAATAGTAGAAAGATATTACGGAAAAGAAGAATCTTTGAAAACAAGAGAAAAATTTGATAGAGTTATCGTCAAGAAAAATACTCCAGATAACATAGAAGAATATGTTATGGAACAGGATGGAATGAAATTATCTGATGTTCTTGTTAAAAGTGGAATGGTATCAAGCAAAAATGAGGCGAGACGTCTTATAGAACAAGGAGGCGTAGAAATAGATTCGCAAAAATTAGGTGAGGATTTTGTTGTTAGATACGAAAAAGCGTTTATTGTTCAAGCTGGTAAAAGAAAGTTTAAAAGAGTCGTGCCAATGAATATCTATTATGGGAGAAAAAAATGAAATTGAAAAGAATTGTAGCGTATTCTGCCGTTGGGTTACTTTTGGCGCTGTTTTGTAGTTGTGTCCCTAAGGTTACAAGAGTTGAATCAGATGAAGGGGTTGATTTAAGTGGTTTTTGGAATGATACCGATTCTCAGCAGGTTGCTCAGAAGATGATTGGGGACGCGTTTGCAGATCAATGGATCATGGAATTCATAGAAACAAGTGGTAGAAAACCAAGACTTATTATAGGTCCTGTATTGAATAAAACAGAAGAACATATAAGCACAGAAACCTTTGTAAAAGATCTTGAAAAATATCTAATAACTTCTAGAAAGGTTGTATTCGTAGCTTCAAAAGGGCAACGTGCTGAAATAAGATCTGAAAGAAGCGATCAGGCCATTAATGCAAAAATTGGAACTGCGAAAAGCCACGGTATGGAACTGGGTGCGGATTTTATGCTTCACGGGCAGATCAATTCAATTCTTGATGCCAATAAAAAAGCTCAGCTGAAATATTATCAAGTTGAACTTGAAGTTATAGATTTAGAATCAAATAGAATTGTTTGGATGGGTCAAGAAAAAATAAAGAAAGTAATTTCTAGAAGACGTTATAAAGCCTAAATAGGCATATCTAAATGTACAAGTTTATAACGGTAAAAAAACTATATACTCTTGTTGTGTCGGTGTTGTTTGTAATGGCTGGGCTTTTTTTAGGAGGGTGCGCTCATAACTTAACAGGGTACTATAAAAAATTAAGAACAAAACTAGATGCTGGAGATTATGGAGAAGCTGCAAAATTTGTAGATAAATCTGAGAGTACATATGGCAAAAAAAATGTTCTTATGTACCATTTAGACTCAGGTATAGTAAACCATTTCGCAAGCAATTATGAAACGAGTTTGAAAAGTTTTGAACAGGCGAAAAAAATGTTTGCACAGTATTATCAAAAAAGCATAACTGCTGGTGTTGCGTCTATGTTCTTCAATGATAATACATTGCCGTATTATGGAAAAGATTTTGAAAGAGTTCATATGCATGTTTTTGAAGCTTTAGATTATATTTTATCTGGGCAAAATGATGAAGCTGTTGTGGAAGCGCGCCAAGTAGATACTCTTTTTAAAACTCTTCAGATTGAGAAAAATTATAAAATTTTTTATAAAGATGATGGCTTCATAAGATATTTAATGGGTTTTGTATATGAAAATGCTAAAGATATCAACGACGCACATATCTCATATTACAAAGCACTGAAAGCTTATAAAAATGGAATTGCAGAAATTGCTGTGCCGAAAAAATTAATCGATGACGCATATACGTCGGCATTGCTTTTGGGTATGGAAGATAGAGCGTATGAAATAAAAAAGGAATATCCACAAGCATGCAAATGCATGATTCCCAGCGGTTGTGGAGAGTGTGTGGTTATCAATTATAATGGGATTGTCCCAGAAAAAATAGAAACTGTATTAGAATTTGCTTTGTCTGATGCATGGGCTTATGTTGGCATCGCTGAAGTGGGTAGTGGTGATGAACGGAGTTTTGCACAAGCAAAATCTATTGGAATTTCTGCTTTTGCAAATGACTACATAAAAGTTTCCTTCCCAAAGTATAGAGATTTTAAAAATAAAATAGTTTCTTTTAGTATTACAAATGGTGATCTAGAAATAAAAAGCAATTTGGTTCAAGATTTGAGCAATGTTGCAAAAAAATGCCTTGATGCCGATATCACGAAAATCTATGCAAAAACCTTGGCAAGGGCGGCAGTAAAATATGTTATAGGCAAGTCTTGTTCACAAGCCATTGAAAAGGAGGGCAATAAGGCGTTGGGGTTATTGTCTAAAATTGCGTTCAATGCGTACAATTCTCTTTCAGAAGTTTCTGATAAACGTGCATGGCATACCTTGCCAGATAAAGTTTTGATGGCAAGATTTTATTTGCCTGAAGGATTACATACCCTTAAGGTTAATTTCTTAGGAAGCGATGGAGAAATTTTACAGTCTAAGGACGTAAGTGTTGATGTTAAGGCTGGGAAGAAAAATTTTATTACGATTAGAAGCTCTAAAATATATTAGAACAGGGCTTAAAAATTGAAAAAATTTACATCGTATGTACTGTTTGTAGTGTCTGTAATGTTCACTATGCCACTTATTTGTTCTGCCGATGTTAGTAGATTCATCGAAGCTCAAAACGGAAAATATCCGGAGGGCACGTATGACATAGCTGTATCAGAACTTAGGAACGGTAAAAAGAGAAGTCATTGGATGTGGTATATATTCCCACAGATCGATGGGCTTGGTGAATCCAATAATAGTCGTAAATATGCCATAAAAACAGTCGAAGAAGCTAAGGAGTATTTACAAAATGACACTTTAAGGCACCGGCTTGATGAAATGACGAACCTAGTAATCTCTCATCATAAAAATAAAGGTCTCTTTAACATTTTTGGAGCAGTTGATAGACATAAGTTTATATCGTCAATGACTTTATTTGACTTCGTTTCTGATGACAGGAGCCTTTATAAACATGCTTTGGATAGTTTCGGAGAAAAACCTGATTCGAAAACCTTAGAAAAGCTAGCAAAAAAAGCTACCGCAGTTAAACCAAAAGAGTCAGCACCGCCGATTGGATCAGCGTCGCCTGGACCAAAAGAGTCAGCACCACCGATTGGATCAGCACCACCTGGACCAAAAGAGTCAGCACCGCCGATTGGATCAGCACCACCTGGACCAAAAGAGTCAGCACCACCGATTGGATCAGCGTCGCCTGGACCAAAAGAGTCAGCACCGCCGATTGGATCAGCGTCGCCTGGACCAAAAGAGTCAGCACCACCGATTGGATCAGCACCACCTGGACCAAAAGAGTCAGCACCACCGATTGGATCAGCATCGCCTGGACCAGAAGGGCCATGTAAAGTAATAGAAGCAAAGAATGAAGATGGGAAACAAGTATCTGTTGTAGAAGAACCAAGTGAGCCAAAAGAAGGGTCAGAAGACGTGGGTGTAGGGCTAACAGAAGAAGAGTTAAAAGAAATGAAAGAAAGAGGAAGTTTCATAGCCAACATGATAAGGAGTATAGGTAGTGAAGTGGATAGGAGAGAAGTATTTGATAAGATTGGAATGTTAAAGAATGAGGAAAAAGTGGAACTAGGTAATGGAGTATGGGGACAAATCAGATACAATCATGTGGCATATGATGGAACAGACAAATCGCCTGGGAAATATGTGGATGGACAGACAGGAGGAGTGATAGGAATAAATGGGTATATAAGTGACATATTTGTACTAGGAATGTATGTGAAGGGAAGCAAGCACAATATGAGCCAGAAAGACAATAAAGGAGATGTGACAAGCACAGCAGTAGGAATATGTGGAGGTCTTATAGGTTCAGTATGTGAGATGAAATGGTTGGCAAGAATAGGATTGGATAGATATAATACGAGACTAAAGAGTCAGGAATTGAAGGAAGAGAAAATGGATTTTGATGATAGATGTTATGGAGTGGACATAGAGGGAGCATTAAAGGTAAAAGTTGAAGAAAGTGTTGATATAAGGCCATACATAGGGATAGAAGGATTAGTAGTAAAGCATAAGAAGAGTGAAGGTAAAATAATGAAGAAGAAGGAAGGGGAGTATATCAGGGAATTAGCAAGAGTGGGAGTAAAGACAAGTATGAACATAGGCAATGGCAATATAGGGTTGGTTTTAGAGTACAAGAGAATACTGAATGGAGAAAATCCAGCGATAAAGTTTGAAGGAAAAGGTAATAAAGAGGTAGAAGTAAAAGGAATAGAAGAAAGTAAGGATATAGGAGAAGTAGCTGTGGAATATAATTACAAATTTAGTGAAAGGGTGTGGATGTATATGAATGTTAGATATGAAGCAGCAAAGAAGTATAAAGATATATATTGTACAGCAGGATTGGGCTATAGGTTTTAGTAGATTAATGGATATGTTGTATTATTTAGTGGAAGTTGTGTTTAAAAAATTTTGGATTAGGTTGCAAAGTGTATAAAATCGTAAAGAAAAATGAAATAGGTCTACGAGTGCATAGTTATGAAATTTATGCCCCTGAAGTTGCAAAAAGCGCAAAAGCAGGGCAATTTGTCATTCTTAGAATTGATGATAAGGGAGAAAGGATTCCTTTAACAATATCTGGAGTAAGTTGCCAAGAAAGCTTGGTGAGAATAATTTTTCAAGAAATAGGAAAGAGCACCTCACAACTTGCTTTGCTTAATGAGGGTGATTATATAAAAGATTTCGCTGGACCTTTAGGCCACCCTGCAGAAGTAAAAAAGTATGGAACTGTTGTAGCTGTTGCCGGTGGTGTTGGTGCTGCTGAAGTTTTACCAATTATAAAAGGCTTTAAAAAAATTGGTAATAAAATTGTCACCATACTTGGAGCAAGAAACAAAGATTTAATAATACTTGAAGATGAATTAAAACAGGAAAGTGATACTCTTTTTTTTGTTACAAACGACGGAACTTATGGAACAAAAGGGATTGTTACCGACGTTTTGAAAGATGTTATGGATAAGGAAAATATAAATTTAGTGTACACTATAGGGCCCATACAGATGATGAAATCTGTGGCTGAGCTTACAAAAGGAAAATGCATAAAAACAATTGCCTCTTTGAATCCTATAATGCTTGACGGTACTGGGATGTGTGGTGCATGCAGAGTTACTGTTGATGGTAAAATAAAATTTGCTTGTGTTGACGGCCCAGAATTTGATGCTCATACTCTACAGTGGGCAGAGCTTGTGTCGCGTCAAAATTTATTTAAAAATCTTGAAAAAATTTCACTAGATAATTTTAGATGTAATGGAAACTGTAAATGTCACAAAAATTAAAAATACTAGAGAGGGATCCTCAAATCAGAAAAAATGATTTTGAGCAAGTGAGTGCTGGATACACAAACTGTGAGATGCTTGCTGAATCAAAAAGATGTTTGCAGTGTAAAAAACCAACATGTATTAGTGGTTGCCCCGTTGAAGTTAACATTCCTGGATTTATAAAGCACCTTTGCGAGAATAATCCAAAAAAAGCTATAGAAATTTTAAACCAAAAGAATAATCTACCAGCTGTGTGTGGAAGAGTTTGCCCACAAGAAAATCAATGTGAAAAAATGTGTGTTTTAGCTAAAAAAGGGGAAAGCATTTCAATAGGCAATCTCGAACGCTATGCGGCTGATATTATTGTTAAAAATGATATCGATGATGATGATGATGAAGTAATTGAAAAAAACAATATAAAAGTTGCTGTTATAGGGTCTGGCCCAGCAGGGCTTACCTGCGGTGGTGATTTGTTGAAAATGGGGTATGATGTCACCATTTATGAATCTCTTCATGACACTGGCGGAGTTTTACGTTATGGGATCCCTGAATTCAGGCTTCCAAAAAAAATTTTAAACAAAGAAATAGATAAATTAAAGAAAATGGGAATGAAAATAATTTTAAACACTCTTGTCGGTAGGACCAAAACTGTACAGGAGTTAATTGATAATGGGTATAAAGCAATATTTGTTGCAGTAGGTGCTGGTCTTCCAGTATTTCTTGGAATACCTGGTGAAAATTTAAATCATATTTATTGTTCAAATGAATTTTTGGTGCGAGTGAATTTAATGCGTGCTTTTAATTTTCCTGATTATGATACTCCAGTACATAGAGGCAAACATGTTGTTGTAGTTGGGGGAGGAAATACTGGAATGGATTCAGCACGTACAGCGATACGTCTTGGGGCGGAAACTGTAAAACTTATTTACAGACGATCTGAAAGTGAAATGCCTGCAAGAAAGGAAGAACGGATACATGCAAGAGAGGAAGGAGTAGAATTTATACCGCTGACAAATCCCGTAAGGTTTATTGGTGATGAAAGAAAATTTGTTAGAGCGGTTGAATGTATAAAAATGGAGCTTGGTGAATACAATAATTCAGGAAGGAGACATCCAAATGAAATTGCTGGGTCAAATTATATAATAGAAACAGATATGGTTATCTTGGCTTTGGGATTACACCCCAATCCAATTTTACCAACGCTCACTAAGGGACTAAATACTGATGATCGCGGCTATCTTTTAATTGATGATAACTATATGACTTCTATTCGTGGCGTGTTTGCAGGTGGTGATATTGTTGGAGGAAGTACAGTCATAGAGGCAATGGGTATGGGCAAGCGTGCTGCAAAGGCTATTATAAAATATCTTGGACAAGAATAAATTTTGTTTTTTACATAGCAAAAGACTATATTTGCCATACTTCCACACCTTCCACACATTATTTCTTGTTTTAATATTTTTGATTGGATTCCTCGACATAACTTGGTTATCATGAACGTAATCTCTCATTTCTTTCACTTATAGTTTATCGGGTACTTCTTTAGATAATATTTTTTGCTATTTTTTTCTTTTTTCTCAATTTTACATCCCTATCATCTCTAACATAATCTAGGCATTAAAGCCAAAATAGATGTATTCCATGTTTAATAAAATAGAAGAGTGAAAAATGAAAATATTCATAAATATAGGATCACAGAATGAAATCTGAATGCAATTACAATGGGTGTTTTTGTAGCAAATATATTATTGAATACATCAGAACAACTAAAATTGCTCGTAGAGCACCAATTTATATAAACTAAACATTTGAGTGTTTTTTACCTTGCAAAAATGATAAAATAGCAAAACCTGAATACAAAAAGGACCAAAAACAATATTTTCACATCAAAAAGGAGAAGTGATATGTTTAACTCTGGAGATACAGCTTTTGTTATTGTTTGTGCAGCATTGGTCATCCTCATGACCCCAGGTTTGGCATTTTTTTACGGTGGAATGGGGCGTAGAAAAAATATAGTAAACAATTTAATGAATTCCGTTTTCATAATTGGACTAGGGATAACACTGTATGCATTGGTTGGCTATTCTTTGTCTTTTGGGGAAAGCGGTAATGCTTTTATAGGATCTCTTAAGCATATATGTCTTTTTGGCATAGACACTAACTCGCTTACTGGATCCATTCCCACTCTTGCTTTTGTCGCATTTCAAATGGCGTTTGCTATTATAACTCCGGCCATTATAACAGGTTCTGTAGCTGGAAGAATGAGATTTAAGGCATTGTTTCTCTTTATAGGTTTATGGTCGATATTTGTTTACTACCCACTAGCTCATATGGTTTGGGGGGGAGGGCTAATAGGCAAGACCATAGGAGCCTTGGATTTTGCTGGAGGAGACGTTGTTCATATAAGTTCCGGAACAACAGGGTTGATTCTTGCAATTTTAATTGGTAAAAGGGTCGACTATATGCAGATTTCATATAGAATGCACAATTTGCCTTTTGTATTCCTGGGGATGGCTTTATTGTTGTTTGGTTGGTTTAGTTTTAATTCTGGTAGTGCTCTTTCTGCAAATGGGTTAGCTGCTCATGCATTTATGACAACAGCTATATCTGCAGCAACCGGAATGTTAGCATGGATTTTTTTGGATATAATGAAAACAGGGAAGTCTACGCTTATAGGAGCTTGCACCGGTGTTATTGCCGGTTTAGTTGGCATCACGTCCGCTGCAGGTTTTGTCGATATATGGGCTGCTTTCATAATTGGTATAACGGTAAGCCCTGTATGTTACTGTGGAATATCTTTAGTAAAAAAGATATTTAAGATAGACGATGCTTTAGATGCTTTTGGCTGTCATGGGATAGGAGGTATTTGGAGCGGAATAGTAACCGGCATTTTTGCAAATCCAAGTATCAATGGGGGGCGCCCTGGCCTTATTTATGGAGAATTCGCCCAATTTTTTGCCCAACTTGAAGGTATGCTTGTAACTTTGGTTATCGTAGTTTTTGGTACTTTTTTATGTGCCGGAATAGTTAAAGCTTTAATGCCTCTTAGAGTTGGAAGGAGGGAAGAGCTCGTTGGATTGGATGTGTCTGAACACGGAGAAAGCGCATATCCGTCATTTACGGGTTTAGATTAGCACATACAATAGCATAAATTTTATAATACATGGAGGTAAAATGATAAAAATTGAGGCTATAGTTAGGGAAGAAAAATTAGAAGATATAAAAGAGGCTCTTGCTAAAATAGAGGTAAAGGGTGTTACCATTTCCCAGGTCATGGGTTGTGGAAAGCAAAAAGGTTATAAAGAACTCGTAAGAGGTATGGAGGTAAGTATTACTATGCTTCCTAAGATAAAGTTTGAAATTATAGTTTCTTCGCAGGAATGGGAACAAAAAACTATAAAAGCTTTACAGGAAGCCGCATTTACTGGCAATCCTGGTGACGGTAAAATATTCAGTTATGACTTGAGGAGTGTTATAAGAGTTCGTACTAAAGAAGAGGGTACCGCTGCCATAAATTAATATTTAGTAAAAAAGTAAAGCAAGTCCCATCTATGCAAAATCTAACGAATTATGAAAACATTCCATTATCTTGCTTCTTTATGGTGCCGATGCTATTTATGCAGGGGCTCCCGAAATATTGTCTGGGATTTATCATATAAGCTTAAGCTTGTGGAGTCTCAAAGAATGTCTCCGAAATACCGACAAGTATTGCCAATTATTTGTCCCGCTTTTTCCAATATATCTGCGCTTATTATCATACTTTTTACAAAATTGTTCAAGTGCCTAGTGACCGCTCTCTTGTGTCGTTGCTTTGTGTATACCTTTTAAGTCATTGCATAAAATTATCTTAAGTGCTCAACAAAATTCCTAAGATGCTTGTTGATTTTCTAAAAATTAGAAATTGTAAAAGAGTTGGATTAAGGACAGATATGTTATCCTTAACGCTGCGATTGACAAAATTAAAAATTTGATATAGGATGGCGTTGATGATTACACTAAAAAACGTATCTAAAAATTACGGTGGACTGCAGGCTCTAAGCAGTGTTTCGCTGACAATACCGTCCGGTACTGTGTACGGGATTATTGGAAGAAGTGGAGCTGGGAAGTCTACGCTTGTTAAGTTGATTGGTCTTCTAGAAAATCCAGATGCAGGTGAGATTTATTTTGATGATCGCAGGGTGGATAATTTAAGGGGTGCTGATCTTCTCGTATGTCGTAGACAGTTTGGTATGATTTTTCAACATTTCAACCTTTTTTCCTCAAGAGATGTTTTTGGAAACGTTGCTTATCCGCTTGAAATCGTTGGAAAAGATAAGGTGTACATAAAAGATCGTGTACTTGGCTTACTGGAATTGGTCGGTTTGTCAGATAAGGCGCATTCTTCAGTAAATAAGCTTTCTGGTGGACAAAAACAACGTGCTGCTATGGCCAGAGCGTTAGCCGTTTGCCCAAAATTTTTATTTTGTGACGAAGCTACGAGCGCGCTTGATCCACAAACTACGAGCTCAATTTTGCAATTAATAAAAAATATTCGCAACAAGGTTAACTTAACAGTTGTCATGATTACCCATCAGATGAATGTTGTAAGTGATATCTGCGATTACGTATCAGTGGTCGATGGTGGCAAAGTGATTGAAAGTGGAACTGTCAAAGAATTGGTAGGATTTCCACATTCAAAAATAGCTAAAGATTTTGTTTCTTCGTTGATTCCGTCATATGAAAAGACATTTAAAAATCTTCTTCAAAACTCGATAATATTTCGTTTATATTTTAGTAACGATATCGTAACGCAGCCAATTGTATCACGGTTGATCAAAGAATGCCAATTGAACGTAAATATCCTTTCAGGAGCAGTGCGCACAGTGAAAGATCAGTTTTTTGGAGAGCTTGTATTGGAGTTAATAGGACCAGCGCAGGATTTAAAATTCGCAGTTGATAAACTAAAATCTCAAGGAATCGTTGTGGAAAAATTGAATGTTTAATACATTACAGATGTTGATAGAACCAACACTTGAAACAATTTGTATGACTATTGTTTCTACGATCTTTGCGTTGATTTTAGGATTTCCTGTAGGTACGCTTTTATGCGTAACATCTGCAGGTAATTTGATTCCTAATGCCACGTTAAACAGTGTTTTAGGAAGAGTAGTAAACGTACTGCGTTCGTTCCCGTTTATCATATTAATGATCGTTATATTTCCTTTGTCTCGCTTGATTGTTGGAACAAGTATCGGAACTGCTGCAACAATTGTTTCGCTGTCGTTTGCAGCTACTCCATTCATAGCAAGAATTATCGAATCGGCACTAAAAGAAACAAGTTCGGAACTAATTCAAGCTGCCAAAGCTATGGGATCGACGAATGCTCAGATTGTTTTTAAAGTGATAATTCCAGAGTCTTGTCCAGCAATTGTTTCTGGTATTACGTTGATGATAATAACTATTATTGGGTACTCGGCTATGGCGGGAGCAATTGGCGGAGGTGGTCTTGGAGATCTGGCGATTCGCTACGGATATCAACGCTTTCGCATGGACATAATGATCTGGGCTGTATCGATTATAGTTATTATGGTTGAGCTTGTTCAATTTTTGGGCGACAAAATAGTGGACAAGATAATGATTAAAAGAGGGATGCGATAAAGATGAAAAAAACATTATTGACAATCTTGATTTTAGCGTTTATTGCTATGATATTTGCATTTTACCCAAAAAATGATGTAAAAAAACTTCGAATTGGAGCCTCTCCAGTTCCTCATGCAGAAATACTGGAATTTGTAAAGGAAGATCTTAAAAAAATTGGCGTAGAACTAAAGATAATTGAGTTTACTGATTACATAACTCCAAATATTGCCTTAAGCGAAGGGCAAATCGATGCAAATTTTGTTCAACATCTGCCATATTTGGAAAATTTTGTAAGGGAACGCAAGCTCGATCTCGTTTCACTGGCAGCGATTCACATAGAGCCTATTGGTATGTATTCTGCAAGAATAAAAAACTTAGACGAGTTAAAAAACGGTGCTATCGTAGCAATTCCAAATGATTCTACCAATGAAGGCAGAGCGTTGCTCTTGCTGCAGTCGAATAATCTCATCAAATTAAAGTCTCAAGCAGGGGTGGAATACATTCCATCTGACATAGTAGTCAATCATAAAAATCTTCAATTTAGAGAATTAGAAGCAGCTATGCTTGTACGGGTATTAACAGATGTAGATGTGGCAATTATAAATGGAAACTACGCTGAGGAAGCAAAATTAAATCCTATAAAAGATGCTTTGGTTTTAGAAAATACCGATTCTCCTTACGTGAATATTATTGCGGTTCGTGCAAACGCAAGAAATGATCCAAGATTTCAAAAGCTTATAAAACTGCTCAAGAGCGAAAAAGTAAAGAAATTCATCCTCAAAAAATACAATGGCAGCGTTATTCCGGTTTAGTAGTATAAACTATTCCACACCCTGTTAGAAGTGAAGTAATGGATAGTATAAAACTATGTATGATCCAGATTTTACATAAATTTATTATTGCTTCTGCGGGAGATGCAAAAAGCATGACAAACTGTTGCTTAAATATCATTGATCAAAATTATTCTGATGTGAGTTATTATTGCATCCACGCAAGCCCTACAAATAATTGAGAATTTGATGATTAATTTGATATAACTTGTGCCTCGTTTAAAAGATTCTGCATAATTAGGAGTCACGTAATGAGAAAGTATTTAATAGCGGGAAATTGGAAAATGAATAAAACTGTTTCTGAAGCTGTGAGTTTTATGAAAATTTTAAAAGGGGCAATTGCTAACACGGCTAGTGTTGAAGTTTTGCTTTTTCCTACTTTCACAGCGCTTTATGCAGTAAATAATGAGATTAAAGGTTCTGATATCAATATAGGGGCGCAAGATGTTTTTTGGGGAGAAAAAGGCGCTTTTACCGGTGAGATCTCTCCAGCAATGATAAAGGACACAGGTTGTTCTTACGTTTTAATTGGTCATTCAGAACGCAGACAATATTTTGGAGAAACTTCTGAGATGGTAAATAAAAAAACGAAAGCTGTCATAGCTGCAGGTCTTAAACCAATGGTATGCATAGGTGAAACATTCCAGGATCGAGAAAACAATTCCACGTTTAAAATTATAGAAAAGCAAATAAATGAGAGCCTTGTCGGTCTTACGGCTGAGCAGGCATGTTCTGTTGTTATAGCTTATGAACCAGTGTGGGCTATAGGCACAGGAAAGATTGCATCACCGGATCAAGCACAGGAAGTTCATGTTTTTGTAAGAAAAATATACTCCCAAATGTATAAAGATGCCTCTGAAAAAATAAGAATCCTCTATGGTGGTTCTGTAAACCCTGACAACATATCGAATCTTATGGCAAACCCTGATATTGACGGCGTTTTGGTAGGCGGAGCAAGTTTAGACACTGAATCTTTTGCAAAATTGATAAAACATTTCAATAATTGAACGAGAAAAAATATGAAAGGAATTAAAAAATTAGCTTTTGGCACTGACCATGCAGCTTCTGAAATCAGAAATTCAGTAATAAAATATCTACAAGATATTGGTTATGATGTTGAAGATCTCGGTTTCTGTGGGCATACGAGTTGTGATTACCCCGACTACGCTGTTAAGGTTGCAGAAATGGTTGCATGCAAAAAAGCACACAGGGGTATTCTGATATGCGGGACAGGTATAGGGATGTGTATTGCAGCAAATAAGGTCCACGGGGTGATTGCGGCTGTTTGTTGGGATGAAGATACAGCAAAACTCGCGGCTCAACACAATGGTGCAAATATTTTGTGTCTAGGATCAAGAGTTGCTACTGTGAGCGAAGTTTGTCATAGAATAAAAACGTTTCTTGAAACTTCATTTGAAGAAAGGCATATTGAGAGAATAACAAAAATTAAACAAATTGAAAAACGCCAGTGTCAATAAAAATAAAAATCAGTAGTTGATTCTTCTTCAACTTAGGAATGGTAAAAAAATATTAAGTAATGCTAGAAGTGTGCGCTGGTTGTAAAGCAAGAATTATCGCAAAAACACAAACATTGGTCAGATGTGTTTGTTAGGTATTCGTCGTAAGTTTTTCTGTCTTTTTCACGCGTGGAGTTTCTGTTGAGTGGAACATTGTATACATGATTCGTAAAGGAGTTTTCATAATGAAAATAGCAGATTTACAATTAATATCTGCAAATGTGAGAAAGAATATTATTAAAATGCTTGAAGCTGCAGGCTCAGGACATCCTGGTGGAAGTTTATCTTCGGTTGAACTTATGGTATCCTTGTACTTTCAACATATGAAATTTAATCCTAAAGATGCAAGTGATCCTGATAGAGATTATTTTATTTTATCAAAGGGGCATGTTTGCCCTGTACTTTATGCAGTTTTAGCACAACTTGGATGTTTTGATAATGATGAGCTCTACACCTTAAGAAAAGAAGGCAGTAGACTTCAAGGTCATCCGGCTAAAGATAAAAAACTCCCTGGAATAGAGGTGTCTACTGGTTCTTTGGGGTACGGTCTATCGATTGGAGCTGGGATTGCTGCAGGGATGAAGCAGGCAAATAAAAACAATAAAGTTTATGTTCTTATGGGAGATGGTGAACAGCAAGAAGGAAGTGTATGGGAAGCAGCGATGGCTGCTGCTCATTTTAAACTTAACAATCTTTGTGCGATTATTGATAATAATGGCTTACAGATAGATGGAACCGTAAATGATGTAATGAATGTAAATCCTTTATCTGATAAATACACGTCTTTTGGCTGGCATGTTATAAATATAAATGGTCATAACCTTGATGAAGTTGATAAAGCTTACTTGGAATTTAAAACAGAAAAAGAAAAACCTACAGCAATAATAGCAAAAACAGTCAAAGGCAAAGGTGTCTCCTACATGGAAAATCTTGCCGAGTGGCATGGTAAAGTTCTGTCGAAAGAATTGATGGAAAAGGCTTTAAACGAGATTGATGCATCAGTAAAATAAAAACATCAAAAATAGTAAAAACGTAACAATGGCTATGAAATTGTGGTTTATGGGAGATAAGTATGGTCGAAGTTTTTGGGAATAAGGCTACAAGATTTGGCTTTGGTGAAGGACTTGTTGAGCTTGGAAAAGAAAACCCTAAAATTTTTGTTCTAGGTGCTGACACCGTTTCTTCGGTTGCGATAAATAGTTTTGGCAAGATGTTTCCTGATAGATTTCTTAATGTTGGCATAGCTGAAACAAATTTGGTTGGCATGGCAGCTGGTCTTGCGATTGCTGGATTTATTCCGTTTGTGTCAACCTACGGGGTGTTTGTGTCCGGAAGGGCCTGGGAACAAATCAGAACAACGGTATGTTATTCAAATTTAAATGTCAAAATAGGTGGATCGCATTCTGGGCTTATGGTTGGACCCGATGGCGCAACCCATCAAGCCTTAGAGGAAATCGCCATAATGAGATGTTTGCCTAAAATGAAAGTTATAGTACCTTGTGACCTAGTTGAAACTAGAAAAGCAGTTATTTCAAGTGTGTGTTGTGATGGACCTGTATACATAAGGTATGGAAGGGAAAATACACCCATATTTACAAAAGATAATACTCCTTTTGAAATAGGTAAAGCCAATATATTGATCGATGGCAAAGATGTTGCAATTATAGCATGTGGAACTATGGTTTATGAAGCATTGATGGCTGCTGAAATTTTAGAAAAAAAAGGGATTAAAGCAAAAGTTATAAATGTCCATACCATTAAACCTATGGATGAAAAAATAGTGATTGCTGCAGCAAAAGAGTGCGGAGCAATAGTAACAGCCGAGGAACATCAAATTTACGGAGGATTGGGATCTGCCGTTAGTGAAGTGTTAGTAAAAAATTTTGCAGTTCCTGTTGAAATGGTTGGGGTTGGTGATAAATTTGGAGAGTCTGGAGAACCTATAAATTTAATGATAAAATACGGGCTAAAAGATATAAATATTGTAGATGCAGTTCTGAAAGTCCTAAAAAGAAAATAGTTATTAAACACACATATAAATCTCTTTCCAAACCAAAAGTCTAAAATTGGGTGTTTCTGCTGCTAAATTAAATTTTAACCGCGAACACTTTTCTCTGTTTCTGTCTGATGATTCTATGGAGCCCGCAACATGATATGTAAAGTTTCCTAAAGAAGGATGTACAATAAAAATAAAAAGGATAATTTTACAATCCTATGGAATTATTGGGTTTGATTTTGAAAGAGATTTATTGATCCATTCCACTTTTTGACATCTTGCAACCATGCAACCAACAATTCATACCCTCGTTTATAATTTATAATTTTCTAGAAAAAATCCACATTTCTTGAAGTTCAAATACAAATACGTGCTCGATATTTTTTTAAAATTCGGTGAAATTAATTATAAAAATAACTTTTTAATGGATGTGAAAAGTTCACAAAATTTTTACATTTGCATGATTATATTCCATATCTTATTTGTTACTATGATGGCAGTGGTGTAGTTAACATGCTCATTAATTTGTCTGCCTGATAGTTGAACCCAGTATAATAAAAATGGAGAGGGGGAAGAACATGGATACTGCAAAAAAATTTAAGTATTGGCAAACCCGAACACTTGTTGGGACAATTATTGGCTACGCCATATTTTACATTGTTCGTAAAAATTTCAGTATGGCTGCGCCAGGAATGCTGTCAGAATTTGGTGTTACAAGAGCTGAGCTTGGTATTTTTTTAACTTTGCATAGTTTAATATATGGAGTTTCCAAATTTTTAAGCGGTTTTGCTGCAGATAAACTCAGTTCTAGGCATATGTTAGTTTGCTCTTTATTGCTATGTTCTATATGTAACGTGCTTATTGGATTCAATTCATCTATAACTATAATTGGCATATTCTGGATTTTCAATGGTTTGTTTCAAGGAGCTTCATTTCCTCCTGTTGCACGTTTACTTACGTATTGGATACCTCCAAACCAGTTGGCTTCAAAAATGTCAAAGTGGCAAACATCCCATTCTATAGGGTCAGCTGCGGCCGCCATCATTTGCGGTAAGCTCGCCATGACTTTGGGTTGGAGATGGTGTTTTTATGTCCCATCACTAATAGCTTTACTTGGTATAGCTTTTATGTGGATCACCTTACGCGATACCCCAAAATCTGTTGGGCTTCCAGAACTGGATGAAACAGAGAGAGCTAAAAAGTTAAAACAGGCAAATGCTGTGGAGGTAAAACCCGAAATTGAATACAAAAAACTTTTAATGGAAAAAGTTTTTAAAAATAAAGTTGTTTGGGTACTTGCATTGGCAAATTTTCCTGTTTACGCGTTACGTTTTGCAATTTTAGATTGGGGCCCGATGTTATTAAAAGAATGGAAAGGTATATCTCTTCTTAATGCTGGTCTTATAACAGCTGCTTTTGAAATAGCAGGGATAGCAGGTATTTTGGTAACAGGTCGTGCAACTGATAAGTTTTTTAATGGAAAAGCTCATAGAGTATGCATACTTTGTATGCTGCTAGCATCAGTTGGATTGCTTTTGTTTTGGAAAGTCACATCAGCGCCTGTTTGGTTATATATTACGTTTTTGATATTTTCTGGGTTTTTTATTTATGGTGCGCATTCTCTTGGAACAATTGCCACAGCAAATGCAGCTACTAGAAGGGTAGCAGCTACAGCTTGTGGATTCCATGGTTTTTGGGGTTACTTGAGCGTTGTCGTTACAGGTTGGGGAATAGGCCGTATGACAGATAAGTTTGGCTGGGCATATTCTCTTGGAGTTATCGTTTACATAGCGTTTGTCGGTGTACTATTATTTTGTTTGATATGGAACGCAAAAGAGGCTGATGGGTATCGTGACCTATAACGCTGGATTAAGAGAGTATAGGGCCATCGCGTAGTGTTGAAGCTAATTGAAAGTATGAGTATGGTCTGTGGATTTTATATATGAGTTCCTACACAAACGGCATCGGTAAGATAGGTGCCGTTTGTGTAATAAGGGACAAACCAATTTGGTTATTAGATGCAGTGCATCTAATAACAATAGTAACGAAGGGTTATATGAGAGGTTACAACAATGAGAAAAGTCGTATTTATAACTGCTCCTGATGGGTTTAGAGATGAAGAATATTGCAAACCAAAACAAGTTTTGGAAAAATCAGGGGTTAAGGTTATAACTGCAAGTACAAAAATAGGAGAGCTTATTGGAAGATTTGGATTTAAAACAACCAGTTCACTTTTGATTGAAAATATCGTACCTGATGATTTTGATGCAATAGTGTATGTTGGTGGTGGTGGAGCAAATATATTTTTTGATAATCCTCATGCTTTAAAATTAGCAAACGTGTTTTTTGAGAAAAATAAGCCTGTTGCTTCAATATGTATAGCTGGAGTAATTCTTGCAAACTCAGGTATTTTAAAAGGTAAAAAAGCCACAGTTTTTCTTGATGGAAAAGAGTCATTACTAAAAGGTGGTGCAATATATACTGGAACTTCTTTGGAAATAGATGGAAATATCATCACTGCAAATGGGCCAGAACCAGCAGAAGCATTTGGAAAAGCTATTTTAAAAGCAATAACGAATTGCAGTTGTGCTCCATTTTCTTAAAATATTTTCCGAATTTGGCAAAATCAATACCTCATCAACGCTTATGGTTTCGCTAAACAATCGAAGTTTTTGAATGGTTTTACTCCATATGTTTCTCACAAAGTCATACCTCTATAGCCCTAGACCAATACACTCCCAAAATACAATATGTTATGTGACCTTATGAAAATTTGACAAATCTATATGTATGTTGTAACATTGCTCACACTACGACATATAGTTTTCATAAATTCTTACAATCAAATAAAACGAGAAAAAAACAATGAAATGTCCGTTTTGTGGTGGTACTCATGATAAGGTTCTTGATTCACGGCCGATTGAACATACATCGGCTGTCAGAAGGCGAAGAGAATGTTTTAGTTGCAAAAAAAGGTATACCACTTTTGAGAGGCCTGAAGAAATATTTCTTATGGTTGTCAAAGCAGATAATAGAAGAGAACCTTTTGACAGAAAAAAAATTTGGATTGGCGTAGATAGAGCATGTAGAAAGCGTCCTATTTCAGCTGAGACAATGGACAAAATTGTCAGTGAAATCGAGAACGAAATTGCAAATGAATATGTTATGGAAATTTCAGCTAGCACTATTGGGGAAAAAGTTTTAGAGAGACTTTGGAATATTGATTTAGTTGCGTACATAAGATTTGCCTCGATTTATAGAAAATTTGGTGACATTGATACGTTTATGGAGGAATTGAAAAGACTAAAAAAAGAATATATTAAACGTCAAAAAATTAAAAAAATATAGCTATATATCGGTCAATTTGATATGTGTTTAGTTGTGAGGAGATGGAAATGACATACAACAGTGATAAAGAGCTTCTTTTAAAAAACAAAGTTAATTTGGGGAAAAATGCACTTACTGTTCTCCAGAAACGATATTTAAAAAAAGATGAAGATGGTAACGTTATCGAAACCCCTGAAGATTTATTTTATAGAGTGGCAGAAAATATTGCCCAAGCTGACAAAATTTATGAAAACGATGCAGACCTAGACCCTTTAATAAAAGATTTTTATCTTGCAATGACTTCTCTTGACTTTTTACCTAATTCTCCAACTTTAATGAATGCGGGGAGGCATTTACAACAGCTTTCTGCTTGCTTTGTCTTACCTATAGATGATTCAATGGATTCAATTTTTGAGACTTTAAAAAATACTGCTCTCATTCATAAATCCGGAGGAGGAACTGGTTTTTCGTTTTCAAAGCTTCGTCCTAATAAAGATGAAGTAAAAACGACATCAGGTGTTTCTTCAGGACCTATATCTTTTATGCAGGTTTTTAATGCTGCTACCGAAGCTATTAAACAGGGTGGAACAAGACGTGGAGCAAACATGGGAATGTTGAGGGTAGATCATCCTGATATTTTGGAATTCATAACATGCAAGGACAAAAATGATAGCTTAAACAACTTTAATATATCTGTTGCTATTACAAAAGAATTTATGGATGCTTTAGAAAAAGATAGCGATTATAATCTTTATAATCCAAGAAACGGAGAAGTGAGAGGAGCGCTTACGGCAAAATCTGTTTTCAATAAAATAATTGACCAAGCGTGGAAAAATGGTGAACCAGGTGTAGTTTTCATTGATAGAATAAATGATGAAAACCCAACCCCTTCAATAGGCTCGATTGAATCCACAAATCCTTGTGGAGAACAACCACTTCTCCCATATGAGTCCTGTAATTTAGGCTCAATAAATTTAGGGCATTTTACCAAAAATGGTACTGTTGACTGGGAAAAGTTGGAAACAACAATAAACACTGCAGTTCATTTTTTAGATAATGTTATAGATATGAACAATTATCCTATGGAAAAAATAGGAAAAATTACTCGCTCTAACAGAAAAATAGGTCTTGGAGTCATGGGATGGGCAGATTTGCTTTTACATTTAAGTATCCCTTATGGGTCCAAAGAATCCTTGTCTCTTGCTGAAAAACTTATGAATTTTATCCAAGCTAAATCATATAAATCTTCAGAAAAACTTGCTATAAAAAGAGGTGCTTTTTCAAATTTTGAAAAAAGTGTATATGCAAAAGGCCCTCTCATGCGAAATGCAACTACCACTACAATTGCACCTACCGGCACTATTGGAATAATATCCTCAGCTTCTGGAGGGATAGAACCTCTTTTTGCTCTTGTTTATAAAAGAACTCAGTGCCTAGACAATGAGGAGATGTACGAGGTGAATCCATATTTTGAAAAAATTGCAAAGGAAAACGGTTTTTATTCATCAAAACTTATAGCTAAAATAGCAGAAAAAGGAAGTATCCATGGATTTGAAGAAATTCCTGAAAAAATAAGGAAAATATTTGTAACATCACATGATATTACTCCTGAAGATCATGTAAAAATGCAAGCAGTTTTTCAAAAATTTACAGACAATGCCGTTTCAAAAACAGTGAACTTCCCAAATTCAGCAACTAAAGAGGACGTTAAAAAAGTCTTCGTTCTTTCATATAAAATGGGTTGTAAAGGTGTAACGGTTTATCGCGATGGTAGCAGAGATGTGCAGGTATTAAACCTTGCAAACAAAAAAGAAGAAAGCCTGCCAATACGTGAAGTAAAACCTAGAACACGCCCAACAAAAACAACAGGTTTCACATTTTTAATGCATACGGGATGCGGTAAAATGTATGTTACCATAAATGAAGATGATAGGGGCCCATGTGAAGTGTTTACCAGGCTTGGGAAATCTGGAGCGTGTACCTCATCACAAGCAGAAGCTATAGGCCGTTTAATTTCTTTAGCTTTACGCTCTGGTGTTAATCAAAATGAAATTATAAATAAACTAAAAGGTATAAGGTGTCCATCCCCTGCTTTTGCAAAGGGTGGTGCAATTTTATCCTGTGCAGATGGCATTGCTAAAGCTATAGAAGCATACAATAAAGAAAAAATGGCACCGGAACTCTTTGAACAAAAAATAACAGACACCAAACAATACGAAGATAAGCATCAAAAAAAACAATATACTTCAAATCCTAAAGATAATTTGACAGGAGCATGTCCTCAGTGTCCTGAATGCGGTGAAATGTTAACTTTTGCAGAAGGATGTGTTGTCTGTAATGGTTGCGGTTATTCTAAATGCTTTTAGTTTATAGTGTTTTAAGGTTGTTCAAAGTAAAATTTGACTGGAAATTATGTGATTTGCTCATAAGATCGGTAATCGATATAGATACAGTTGTTGTTGTTTCTAAGATTTTATGTAAAAGGTAATAAAATGGTAAAAAGCGACAAATGGATAAAAAGGATGTCCCTTGAACACAATATGATAGAGCCATTTGAAGCTAAGCAAATCAGAGATGGAAAAATCTCTTTTGGAACATCTTCTTATGGTTATGATATGCGTCTTTCAAATGAATTTATGATTATGAAAAATGTGGTTGCTGAACTTGATCCCAAACAACTACAAGAAGGGTTATTTGAAACAGTAACAGTAGAGGATTGTATAAAAATTTCACCAAACTCTGTGATTTTAGGCAGAACTGTAGAATATTTTAGAATTCCAAGAGATGTCGTAACAATTGCTTTTGGGAAATCAACATATGCAAGATGCGGTATTTTTGTAAACATTACTCCGTTTGAACCTCAATGGGAAGGTTACGCTACCCTTTCAATAGCAAATATGACCTCTTTGACAGTAAAGCTTTATGTGAATGAAGGTATAGCTCAAGTTTTATTCTTGGGCGCAAGCGATGTTTGTGAAGTTTCTTATGCTGATAGGAAAGGAAAATATCAGGCACAAAAAAACATAACTTCGGCAAAAATTTGATATAGCTTAAAAAATATTAATGCAAAATTTAATATTTAAACTGTGGTTTTTGTGTGTTTGTATAACGTTGTGGAAGTGGTGTTTGCATGATGAATTTGGGAACATGGTTGTCTTTCGTTACAAAAATATAGGACTAAGGAAAGTAGATGATTTTGATATTGGATTTTGGCTCGCAGTACACCCAGTTGATAGCAAGATGCGTAAGAGAAGAGAAAGTATATTGTGAAATACATCCAGGGAATAAAATCCTAAACTCTTTTTTAACTCCAAGATTTAAAAGTTTAAATGGTGTAATTTTGTCAGGTGGTTATGGAAGCGTTTATTCAAAAAACGCCCTATGGCCTGATCCTACATTATGGGAGCTCGGTGTTCCTATTTTAGGGATATGTTACGGCATGCAGTTGATAGCAGAACATTTTGGTGGAAAGGTGGCTCCATCGAAACACAGAGAGTTTGGACTTGCAAATGTCAATATAGAACATGGTTGTTCTTTGTTTGAAGGGCTTAATTCAAGAGAAACTCTTTGGATGAGCCACAGCGATAAACTTTTAAAGATACCTAATGGATTTAAGGTTACAGCAAAATCAGATAATTCTCCATATGCAGCTATAGAAAATGTATCAAAGAATATCCATGGTGTTCAGTTTCATCCTGAAGTAAAACATTCAGTTAACGGTAAAAAAATTCTACAAAAATTTATCTTTAAAGTTTGTGGAGCAAGATGCGATTGGACTATGAAATCTTATATAGTAGATGAAATTAAGAAAATTCAAAAACAGGTAGGTAAAAGTAAAGTTTTGTGCGCTCTTTCTGGAGGTGTTGACTCTTCCGTTGCAGCAGTAATGCTTAACAAAGCCATAGGTAAGCGGCTGGTGTGTGTTTATGTTGATCATGGTCTTCAAAAACTTGGTGAAACAGCAAGACTTCGTAAAGTATTTGGCAAAATATTTGGGAAAAACCTTATTGTGGTTGACGCGAAAAAAATGTTTTTATCAAAGCTTAAAGGTATAATTGACCCAGAACAAAAAAGAAAAATCATAGGACATACTTTTATAAAAGTCTTTGATAGAGAGGCCAAAAAATTAAAAAGTGTAAATTTTTTGTTGCAAGGTACGATATATCCAGACATTATAGAGAGTGTTTCTATAAAAGGGGCTAAATCGCCAATCAAAAGCCATCACAATGTTGGCGGTCTTCCTAAAAGGATTAAGATGAAGTTAGTGGAACCATTGAAATTTTTATTCAAAGATGAAGTTAGAGCGTTGGGAAGAGAACTTAAAATTCCAACAGAAATTATAGATAGGCAGCCTTTCCCTGGCCCGGGTCTTGCAATAAGAACAATAGGAGAGGTAACCGAAGAAAAATTGGATATTTTAAAAAAAGCTGACGATATAGTAACAGAAGAAATAAGAAATGCTAAATTGTATGAAAAAATATGGCAATCTTTTGCCATAATATTACCTGTTAAGACCGTAGGTATTATGGGTGATGCTAGAACTTATGAATATGTAATTGCTATAAGAGCTGTAAATTCTGAAGATGCCATGACCGCAGATTGGGTGAAGCTTCCACATGAATTGCTTGCAAAAATGTCATCCCGTATTATCAATGAAGTAGAAGGTGTCAACAGAGTGGTTTATGATATTTCTAGTAAACCTCCAGCTACTATTGAGTGGGAATGATGAAAAAGATAGTATCGCTTTTAACTTTGTTATTGATGTTTTTAGGACTAACATTTGTATTTTTACGGTCTTGTACAAAATTTCAAAAAAGTAATAGACACGGTGAATCCATACAAATAAAAGGTTCCGATACTATTGTAAATCTTGTTCAAGTTTGGGCAGAAAATTTTGTAAAGCAATATTCAACATATAGCGTAGGAGTTACAGGTGGGGGATCCGGTACAGGTTTGGCAGCTCTGATAAATAAAACGTGTGACATGGCAATGTCTTCGCGTGAGATAGATGAGAAAGAAGAAATTTTAGCAAAAAAAAATAATGTAGTTCCTGTTAGATTTAAAGTAGGTATGGATGGACTAGCGGTACTTGTAAACAAAAACAATCCAATTAACAAATTAACGTTGGAACAATTACGCGATATTTTTATGGCAAAAATCACAAACTGGAAAGAGGTTGGAGGGGAAGACAAAAAAATAGTGATTCTTTCAAGAGAAAGTAATTCCGGGACACACATGTTTTTTAAAGAACGTGTTTTAAGAAACAATGATAAAAATTCTAAAGATGAATTTTCTGTTCATTCTCTTATAATGTCATCTTCGCAAGCCATATACGATGAAGTTTGTCAAAATTCTAATTCATTGGGGTATGTTGGTATGGGGTTTATAAATGATGGTGTAAAAGCTATCTCTATAGCTGTAAATAAAACAAGCGAGCATGTCTATCCTACGGTTAAAAATGTAACAAATAACACATACACTATTTCGAGACCATTATACTTGTATACAAACAATGAGCCTTGTGGAATTGTAAAGATGTTTATAGAATATGTTTTATCAGATACAGGACAAAAAGTTGTTTCTGAAACAGATTTTGTGCCGATTAATTGACTATGTAAAATATGAATTAAATTTTAAAAATACTGTGGACCAAATGATAAAGTTGCAGATATTTTGGTGCATGTAAAAGCAGATAAAATGTGTATAAACTGTTAGATTTTTAAAGGCGTAGATACAAAATGCGAAAAATCATAGATAGTGCAATTGAAACAATAATTTTTATATGTGGTATGTTATCTATTGTTTTTGTGGTTTTAATTTTTGGTTTTCTGTTTAAGGAAGGTTTTTCTTTTTTTAGAAATTTTGGTATTTTAAAATTTGTTACAGGACATTTTTGGTATGCTGCTTCAGATCCTGCATCATTTGGAATTCTTCCTCTAATTTTAGGTTCTACGTTAGTAACCATCGGAGCGTGCACAATAGCTGTCCCAATTGGGGTTATGTCGGCGCTTTTCATCTCAGAAATTGCACCGAAAGGTATACGTGATGTTTTAAAATCTCTAATTGAGCTTATGGCTGCAATTCCAAGTGTAGTTATTGGCCTAATAGGTGTAATTACGCTTGTTCCGTTCGTTAAAAATATTTTTAATTTACCAACAGGACTAACAGCTTTTTCTGGGTCAATAATGCTTGCATTTATGGCTATACCAACGATAATAACAATATCAGAGGATGCAATTCGCTCAGTCCCGTGGAAGTATAGAGAAGGGGCTCTTGCTTTAGGTGCTACCAAATGGCAAACTGTAAGAAGAGTTGTATTAAAGGCAGCGATGCCTGGAATAATAGCTGCTACAATGCTTGGTATAGGTAGGGTAATAGGGGAAACCATGGCTGTGATGATGATAACTGGAAATGCTGCCCATATTCCTCATTCAATTTTTGATCCTGTAAGAACTATGACAGCTACGATAGCTGCTGAAATGGGAGAAGCAGTCAGAGGTGGTATGCATTACAGATCATTATTTGCCATAGCTTTTGTGCTTTTTGCAATAACGTTTATAGTAAACTTTATGGCAGATTTATTTCTTGGTAAAAATAAAAATATATGATAAAACTAAGTCCAAAATTATCGCAAAAATTCTCATATGCACTTCTTTATATAGCAACTCTTTTGGCTATTGTTCCAGTTATTACGATAATATTTATAATTGTAAAAAATGGAATATCCGCAATAAGTTTAGAATTTTTAACTTCTATGCCAAAAAATGGAATGCGAGAAGGAGGAATCCTTCCCGCAATATTGGGAACGTTTTCGATAGTCTTATGTGCTATTACGATAATTCTTCCTGTTGGTGTTTGCGCAGCAATTTATTTGAATGAGTACGCTAAAGATAATTTTCTTACAAAAATAATTAAGCTTTCGATTGTAAATTTGGCTGGTATTCCATCAGTTGTTTATGGATTATTTGGTCTTGGTATTTTTGTTATGTTTTTTAAGTTAGGGGTATCTATTATTGCTGGCGCTTTGACTTTATCAATTATGGAACTCCCTGTTGTTATAACTACAGCACGCGGAGCTTTGAATAGTGTTCCTTATTCTTTTAGAGAAGCAAGCTGGTCACTTGGTGTTAGTCGCTGGCAAACCATAAGACATGTTGTTCTTCCAAACGCCTTGCCGGGTATTTTGACAGGAACTATACTTACTGTTGCAAGAATATCAGGGGAAACAGCACCCATATTATTTACTGCTGCTGCATTTTATGTTCCACACCTACCACATTCAATATTTGATCAGGTAATGGCTATGCCATATCATTTGTATATTATTTCAACACAAATTCCTAATATGCCGAAAAATATTATATATGGCACAGCCCTTGTTCTTTTAATGGTGGTTTTGACGATGAGTTGCATTGCTATGATAGCAAGAATTTATTTTAAAAAGCGTAGAAAATGGTAAATAAGATTGAAGTTCGAGATTTGAATTGTTATTACAATAAAAGATGCGTTTTAGAATCATTAACTATTAATGTCATACAAAACGAAATTTTGAGTATTATAGGTCCTGCAAATAGCGGTAAAACTACATTCTTGAGAACTTTAAATAGAATGAACGATTTAGACGCAACCTATTGCCGCAAAGGTGAAATTTATCTTGATGGCGAACATATTTTTAATATGAATATGGAAAATTTAAGAAAACGTATCAGTATGCTGTTTGCTATGCCTATACCATTACCAATGACCATATATGAAAATATCGTATATGCTCCAAAACGTCTAGGGCTCATCACAAGAAAATCTGATCAAGATGCTATAGTTGAGCAAGCTTTAAGAGATGCTTCTTTGTGGGATGAAGTTAAAGATAGATTAAATACATCTGCAATGAAAATATCTGGTGGACAACAACAAAGACTTTGCATTGCAAGAATTCTTGCAGTTAATCCTGAAGTTATTTTGTTTGACGAACCTTGTTCGGGACTAGATCCAATTTCTACCGCAAAGGTTGAGGAATCTATGATTGAGCTTAAAGAAAAGTACACTATAGTGCTCGTCACAAATAATGTAAAGCAAGCATCTAGGGTTGGAGATAAAACAGCATTTTTTCTTATGGGAAAGCTTGTAGAAATCGATGAAACTGATAAATTATTTGTATCTCCTAAAGAAAAACAGACAGAGAATTATATCACAGGAAGATTTGGATAAATTTCAAATAATTATATGTTTTAATGTATCAGGGATCTGTTTTATGTCAAAAATAGAAGTAAAAAAATTCAATTTATATTACTCTGATTTTCATGCACTTAAAGATATTGATATCAATATTGAGGAAAATCGGGTTACTGCCATGATAGGCCCTTCTGGTTGCGGTAAGTCTAGCTTATTAAGGTCTATAAATAGGATTAATGATATGGTGGAGGGTGCTTGTACAAGTGGTAGAATATGTATTTCTGGACAAAATATTTATGACGAAAAAGTTGATGTGGGATTTTTAAGAAAAAATGTTGGAATGGTTTTTCAAAGACCAAATCCATTCCCGATTTCAATTTATGAAAACGTTGCTTTTGGCTTAAAAGTTAACAGAATAGCGTCGAATAAAAATGTTATCGACGGGGTTGTAGAAAAAAGTTTAAAAGCTGTTTTGCTATGGGATGATATCAAAGATAAGCTGCGTAAATCGGCGTTGTCTCTGACTTTGGAACAGCAACAGCGACTCTGCATCGCTAGGGTCCTTGCCGTAGCTCCCAATATTATTCTTCTTGACGAGCCTTGTTCTGCTCTTGACCCTGTCGCAACAGTGAAAGTTGAAGAGTTAATAATTCAATTAAAAGATAAGTACACGATTGTGATAGTAACTCACAATATGCAACAAGCTGCAAGAGTTTCGCACGATACTGCTTTTATGCTTCTTGGGAAACTTATAGAATTTGATAAGACTGAAAAAATATTTACAAATCCATCAAAAAAAGAAACTAGTGATTATGTAACCGGTAGATTCGGATAAAGTGTTGACCGGAGATATAATCAATAATTGCCTAATAGTTTGATGTTGTTTTAAATGGGGGGAAAATATGCGACACTTTGATATTGAGATGAGCGATCTACAAAATCGGCTTATTGATATGGCAAAACTCGTACAGGAAATGATAAAAGCAGCAAGTCAAGAACTTGTTAAGCATGATCCAAAACAACTTAACATTGTGTCTTGCCTTGAAAAAGAAGTTAATATACAAGAAATTGTTATTGACGATAAATGTTTAAAATTAATAGCTTTGAATCAACCTGTTGGTGCAGATTTAAGATTTATAACTTCGGCAATGAAGATTAACAGTGATTTAGAAAGGATGGGGGATGAAGCTGTAAACATAAGCAAAATGGCTTTGAATTTGGTAGAATACGCCGGAGTCAAGACTCTTACTGCTGATATCTTTAGAATGGTGGATGATGTTCAAAATATGGTAATAGACTGCATAAAAGCTTTTAATACCAGTGACTCAAAATTGGCATTATCGCTATTTGCAAAAGATGATGAAGTTGACCTTTTAAGAGATAAGGTCATTGATGACCTAAAAAATTTGATGCTTAAATCTTCAGATATCAATACCATTGAAAAAGCTGTAGATTTAATGTTTATTGCAAAAAGCATAGAGAGATTTGGCGACCATGCAACAAATATTGGTGAGGATATTATTTTTATGATTCACGGAAAAGATGTACGTCACCCAAAAGCTTGCAGTGCAGGTAAAAGTTTGACCTAGTTTAAGATATATAAATGAAAATATCATATGTAGAAAAGATAGGAATTTTTTGTTTTGTGTTGCCAGCATTGCTATTGTTTTTTGCATTTAATGTTTATCCTGTTTTGAAAACTCTTGAGCTAAGTTTTTTTCAGTGGAATAATGCAAATAAAGATGTTGTATTTGTTGGCTTTGCGCATTATTGGCATATCTTGTTCAACAATCCAAAATTTTGGAAAGCCGTATTAAATGCAGGATGTATATCACTTTTGGCGATTATTTTACAAAATGGATTCGCCTTGTTTTTAGCTTTATTAATTAATAAAAATATAAAATGTGGAAGTGTTTATAAAGCTATATTCCTTTCGCCTTTCGTTGTATCAGGTGTTGTGGCAGGGTTGGTTTGGAAGTTTATTTTTGACAGCAATTTCGGAATATTAAACAAATCATTGGCCATCATGGGTTTTACCAAATTTTTAGGGTTTGCATGGCTTAATCAAATTAATACCACTATCCCATCTATAGCTTTTGCACATATGTGGAAAGGGCTTGGCTGTAGTTTCATCGTTTTATTGATTGGGTTGCAGGCCATTCCTGTCGAATTTTATGAAGCTGCAAAAGTTGACGGAGCGGATGGATGGCAGCAATTTAAACATATTACGTTTCCTTTGATAACCCCAATTTATGTAGTGGTTACAATTTTTACAATTTTAAATTCCATGAAAATCTTTGATTTAATTTACTCAATGACAAAAAGTAGTTTTGCTGAAGTGCCTATAACAAAAATATATCACAGTGTGATCAATGGGGCACCCAGCTATTCAGCAGCAATGGTGGTTGTGTTTAGCATTTTATTGTTGATAATTTTTCTCATATATATTTTTGCTTATAAAAAATTAAGTTACAAAAAATAGGTATAAAAAGTTTATGAATATCGCCAAGCTTAAAAAATCTATATTAAGCGCTGTAGTACATTTCATTCTTATTTCGGTGTCGATAGTTTGCATTTTTCCTATTTTTTGGATGGTATTTTCAATGATGACAATACCGGGAGGTGCCCCTGCAGAAATAACAGGTTTTGCAAAAATATGTAATTGGTTTAGCTATATTGTAGCTTTTGCCAAGGTAGATTTTGGACGATATTTTTTCAATAGCGTTATATACTCTGGAGCTGGGGGGTTTTGTATTATTCTTATATCATCTATAGCAGCATATGCTTTTTCGAGACTTGAATTTTTTGGGAAAAAAATTTTGTTTTACTTTCTTATATTTACATTTTTAATTTTTGGCGCTTGTAGTTTAGTGTCTTTACGTGTTGTATTAAAAGATTTTTATATTTTTGATACAAGGACAGGTTTGCTTTTATTTTATATAAGCAATGGACTTGCTTTTACAATTTTCGTGTTTAAGAAAATTTTCGACAAACTTCCAAAAGAAGTTGACGAAGCCGCAGTTATCGATGGATGTTCACGTTTTGGTATATACTGGAGAATAACCATTCCTCTTGCGAGGCCTGCTTTAATTGTACTCATAATTATAAATTTTGTTGTTATTTGGAATGATTTGCTTTTTTCACTCATTGTTATCAATGACAAATTAAAAATGCCGCTCCAAGAAGGGTTGTGGGCATTTCAGAGATCAGGTTCGGTAGATTATCCTCTTCTTATGGCAAGTCTTACGATGGCGACAATACCCATGATGATAATGTTTATTTTCATGCAAAAGCACATTAAATTTCTTTCTAAATTAATATAAAATATACCAACCGTAAATGGAACATTACAGTTGATTTTACTACTACTTTGCTTTATGCTACAATCGGACTGGGTTGTTCCAATCAGAAGTTCAATAAGGAAAAAAGATAAATGAAGTCTACCCATACTTGCTGTCTTTTGGCTGTTGATATTGGCAATACGAATATAACTATTGGCCTATTCGATATAGACAAGAAAAGAAGCGCGTGCAACCCTTTAAAAATCTGGAGGCTATCGACTCTAGAAGTACGAACTGCAGATGAGTATGCGATAACGCTTATAAACATGCTTTTTTATTTTGGTGTTGACATAAATAAAATAAAAGATGTTGCCATTGCCAGTGTTGTTCCTAGTTTGAATGTTGTTTTTGAAGAGCTGGCAAAAAAATATTTCGGCACAAACCCATGTTTTATAAATTATAAAAATTCAGGTGGACTTGTTTTTGCAGTAAAAAATCCTGAAGAAGTTGGCGCTGATAGAATTGCAAATGTTGTTGCTGCTTACCGTGCATATAGTTGTAGTTGTCTCGTAATTGATTTTGGGACAGCAACAACATTTGACTGTGTAAATTCTAAAGGTGAATATGTAGGTGGGGCAATAGCCCCAGGTTCCACAATGTCAGCACAAGCTTTGAGTTTAAAAACGGCGCAGCTTCCATATGTAAAGATGGAAAAACCAATGAAATCAATTGGGACAACTACGATTGAAAGTATGCAGTCAGGGCTTTATTTTGGTTATATCGGACTTGTAAATGAACTTATTACAAGGATAAAAAAGGAAATGGAAGTAAAACGTATAATTGCTACAGGAGGTTTAGTTGAGCCTATATCAAATGAAATAAAGGAAATAGAATTCGTTTTACCAAATTTAACTTTGGAAGGGATACTTGCCATATGGCAAAAAATAAAAAGTTAATGAAAAGCTAATGGGCTTTGGAATACATTGAAAGAAATACATTGAAAATAAAAGTTACGGAGTTTGAAAAATGTCTAAAACTTATGAAGTAGCACTCTTACCGGGTGATGGAACAGGTCCTGAAGTAATAGATGAAGGTGTAAAGGTGCTAAAAGCAGCAGCAAAAGAGCATAATTTTAAATTTAATTTTACAAATTATGATCTTGGCGGTAAGAGATATTTAAAAACTGGAGAAATTCTTCCAAAAAGTGTCATTGAAGAATTTAAAAAATTTCATGCTATGTATCTTGGGGCAATAGGCCATCCTGACGTAAAGCCTGGCTTACTTGAAAAAGGTATCCTTTTGAAACTTAGATTTGAACTTGACCAGTATATTAATTTAAGACCTGTAAAACTTTATCCAAATGTTGAAACTCCTTTAAAAAATAAAAAACCAGAAGATATAAACATGGTAATCATACGCGAAAACACGGAAGGTTTGTATACAGGATCTGGTGGGTTTCTAAGGAAAGATACATCCCAAGAAGTGGCAATTCAAGAATCAATAAATACAAGATTCGGAGTTGAAAGGTGCATTCGTTACGCATTTGAGTTTACCAAAAAACGGTCAAAAAATAACAAATTGACACTATGTGGTAAAACCAATGTTCTAACCTACGCTTCAGATTTATGGCAACGTACTTTTGATGATGTTGCCAAAGAGTATACGAAAATAAATGGAGACTACGTAAATGTTGATGCGGCATGTATGTGGCTTGTAAAGAACCCAGAGTGGTTTGATGTGATAGTTACGGACAATTTATTTGGTGATATTATTACGGATTTAGCTGCTATGATTCAAGGTGGTATGGGGGTTGCTGCTGGTGGAAATATCAACCCTAAAGGTGTATCGATGTTTGAGCCCATGGGCGGATCTGCACCTAAATATACTGGCATGAACGCCATAAATCCTATAGCAGCAATTAATGCTGGCGCCATGATGCTTGAAACAATTGGTGAGTTTGGAGCTGCTAAAGATGTAGATAATGCTGTTATTAAAGCTTTAGAATCTGGCAAAATTAGGAGCATGTCTGCTGGAGAAATGGGACTTTCAACAACACAAGTTGGCGATTTAATAGCTTCTTACATATAAAGGATTTAATTTGATTAAATATGAAAAAATATAAAATAGCAGTAGTTGGCGCTACTGGTGCTGTAGGGATTGAAATGATTAAAATGCTTGAGAGCAGAAGGAATTTTTCTGTTGAAAGCATAAAATTTTTTGCCTCACAACGTTCGGTAGGCAAAAAATTGATATATAACGGCAAAGAAATAGTTGTTGAGTTACTTAGAGAAGATAGTGGAAAAGGCATCGATATTGCACTTTTCAGTGCAGGAGCAACTGTTTCAGAAAAATTTGCTCCTTTTTTTACGGCTGATAATTGTTTTGTTGTGGATAACTCAAGCGCATGGAGAATGGATAAAGATGTTCCATTAGTTGTACCTGAAGTAAACGCTTATGAGTTAAAAAAGGATAGAAAACTTATAGCAAATCCTAATTGTTCAACAATTCAGATGGTTGTAGCGCTAAAACCGCTACATGATTTTGCAAAGATAAAAAGAGTCATTGTTTCAACATATCAATCTGTATCAGGTGCAGGGCAAAATGGCATAAACGAGCTTAGTGAACAAGTAAAAGCTTGGGCCATTGAAGGCCAGCAGCCAATTGTGGCCAACAAATTTCAGTATCAAATAGCCTTTAACCTTATACCTCAAATAGATGTTTTTACTGAAAACGGATATACAAAAGAAGAAATGAAAATGACAAATGAAACAAAAAAAATTATGGGGGATTGTTCTATAGAAGTCAGTGCTACTTGCGTAAGAGTTCCAGTATTTCGTTCTCACTCAGAAAGCATATGGATTGAAACAGAAAGACCGCTTTCGCCTTCAAAGGCAAAAGAACTTTTATCAGCAACTGATGGCATTCAACTTTTAGATGAACCAGAAAATAAAAAATATCCTATGCCTTTATTTGCTGAAAACATGCAAACAACCTATATTGGAAGGATTCGTTCGGATATTTCAACAAAAAATAATGCTTTGACCTTCTGGGTTGTATCTGATAATCTCTTGAAAGGTGCTGCATTGAATGCAGTCCAAATCGCAGAAACTCTTATAAAAAACAAACTTGTCTAACATCCCAATCTAACATACCAACGCACCAAAAAACACAAGTGCTTTATTATCCCTTTTGAGCGACGCTTCCGCTATACTTCCATCAATATCAACCATAACCCAAACCACCAATTTTTTTGGCCGTGTGTGAGTGATATTTAATAACTATTAAAGACAAATATAACAACAATTTAAATTATATATATTTATAGATATGAATTTTGTTATTGTTAACAATTTGTTTTATTGTTCACAATTTTTTGGATTATATATCGTACTTAACATAATATATATTATCGGACAATAATAAAAACAACACTCAAAGAAAAAAATCTAAATTTTTATAAAGAATTTATTGTTTTCTTTTTGAATTTGAATTTGAATAGCTTACTTTTATCGTTTCAGTTGGAAGACCCATATCTTTGAGCAAATTAAGATATTGGTCCGGAGGAAGTTCTTCAACATTTACCATTTTTTTTACGTCCCAGACATCTTTGGCAACTAGAATAGCAGCTGCAACAGCAGGAACCCCAGCAGTATAGCTTATAGCCTGAGACTCAACCTCTTCATAACATGCTCTATGATCACAAATATTGTATATAAACAGCTCTTTTTTACGTCCGGCTTTTGTCCCAACTATCAAATCACCTATACAGGTGTTACCTGTATAGTCAGGTGCGAGACTCTTAGGATCAGGAAGACATGCTTTTACTACCTTTAACGGCACTACTTCGAGCCCTTCTGCTGTTTTAATAGGCCTTTCAGATAAAAGCCCTATATTTTTAAGTACATTGAAACAATTTATGTAATGATCGCTAAATCCCATCCAAAATCTTATAGAATTCGCATCTATATTCTTTGAAAGCGAGTGAATCTCATCATGACCAGTTAAATATACAGTTTGCCTACCTACTACTGGAAAGTCATAAACCTTTTTTTTTGAATGGACAGGTTCGCAAACCCACTCCCTACATATCCATGTCCAAACCTTTTTAAATTCCCTAAAATTAATTTCAGGATCAAAATTCGTAGCAAAATATTTATTATGCCTTCCAGCATTTACATCCATAATATCTATCGTATCTATAGTGTCAAAAAAATGCTTTTTTGCATATGCTGCATAAGCATTTACAACTCCAGGATCAAATCCTGCTCCTAAAATAGCTGTTATATGCTTTTGATGACACCTGTCCTTACGTTTCCATTCATAGTTTGCATACCATGGTGGATCTTCGCATACCTTGTGAGGTTCCTCATGAATTGCCGTGTCTATATAAGCTGAACCTGTCTCAATGCAGGCTTCTAGAATTGACATATTACAAAAAGCCGACGCCAGATTTACTGTAATTGAAATTTCTAAACTTTTCATAACATTTATCAATTCAGAAATATCCAGGGCATCTACCTGTCTAATTTCTATCTTTTTCGTGTTGTCTTTATAACTCTTTTTTCGCTCTATACTACTTATTATCTGTTCACAGCTTTCAAGTGACCGAGAAGCTAAATAAATATCGCCAAACACATCATTATTTTGCGCAAATTTGTGAGCTGCAACATGGGCTACACCACCAGCTCCAATAAGAAGTACATTTCTTTTTTCCATTTCAATAAAATTTTACCTCCTACTCATACCCTTTTTATTACGATAAAGCATTCGAGAAGTCAGTGTACAAAAATTTTTTGACAATCTCAACTTTTCCACTAAGCCTTTTAACAACAATAGACGGCATTCCAAGGCCATTAAACCAATTTTTTTTCACCATTGTATACCCAGCAGCATCCGCAAAACGTACCACGGAACCAACTCTAAGCGCATTTGCAAACTTGTACTCCCCAAAAATATCCCCAGCAAGACAAGATTTTCCTGCAACAATGTACCGATTCCCGCCACCCTCGCAATCAACTTTAGCAGAGGTCCTATATACAAGCAAATCAAGCATATGAGCTTCGACAGAGGCATCAACTATTGCAATATTTTTTATATTTTTCACAATATCCAAAACTGTCGTAACAAGTTCACAACTTTTTGTAATTGCTGCCTCACCTGGTTCCAAATAAATTTGAATATTGTGCTTTTCACTAAAACTTTTTAATTTTTTACAAAATCTATCTAAAGGATAATCTTCTTTTGTAAAATAAATCCCCCCTCCAAGACTGACCCACTTTACGCTATTTAGTATTTTTTTGTAGCGAAACGATATTGTATCAAGCATATCACTGAAAATTCCGAAACTGTCATTTTCACAATTGTAATGAAACATCACTCCACTTATTTTACTCAGAACCGATACAACATCACTTTTAGAAGTAACTCCAAGTCTTGAGTACTTTCTTGCAGGATCAGCAAAATCAAAATTAGAATAACTGATACCAGGATTTACCCTCAGCCCAATACTGGTGTGTTTTACCTCATTATAAAATTTATTGAGCTGTGACATAGAATTAAATATAACTTTATCAGAAATGTTTTTAAGCTCTTTAATATCTTTCTGAGAATATGCAACGCTAAAAGCGTGTGTTTCCTTACCGAAATGATCATGCCCAAGTTTCGCTTCATATAAAGAACTGCTTGTTGTCCCGTCCATGTATTTGCTCATCAAATCAAAAACAGACCACACGGAAAAACATTTTAAAGCCAAAAGCACTTTGGCTTTACTATGCTCCTTTACATATTCAATTTTTTTAAGATTTTTCAACAATTTTTTTTCGTCAATCAAATAATACGGTGTTTCTATTTCTTTATACATTCAATTATCTTTCTTCCTTCTTACTCTGATTTTACTAAAACTATGTCTTTAACGAATAGTGTTTTATTCGTGAATTTGAAAAATTTAATCTTTTCATTAAATTCCTTTACCTTTGATATGTACGTGTTTGTTACAAGAACGGACTGGTTTTGCATTTTGCTTCTCTCTATTACCTCTATTCCATTTATACCCTTACCATCCAATCTGTATGCTGTTAGTAAGAGAACCTTTTCCTTTTTCTCTATTGTATTTATGTAATCTATCGC